>NZ_JBEYTZ010000069.1:0-17907 GCF_040643215.1 Streptomyces sp. NPDC047315
GGGGGCCCGGGTGGGCGGCTGGCCCCCCCCCCCCCCCCCCCCCAACCCCCCCCGGGCCCCCCCACCCCGGGGGCGCGGGGAACTGCGCGACAAGCCACGATGTGCCCGCGGGGATCGAACTGTCCGTTGGGCTACGGCGGGGGTTTGGGGGCGCGGGGAACTGCGCGAGAAACCCACCACCGGGCCGCAGGGACCAGTGTTCCTATGGGGCTACGGCGGGGGTGTCACCGGGGCGCGCTCGCGAGCTGGTCGCAGGCGTTGGCGCCGAGCACAGCGCAGCGGCAACCGCAGCGGCAACCTCAGCGGACCGGGTGCCCCGCATCCCGCAGCGCCGACTTCACCTCCGCGATCCGCAGGTCGCCGAAGTGGAAGACCGACGCCGCCAGCACCGCGTCCGCCCCCGCCTCCACCGCCGGCGCGAAGTCCGAGACGCGGCCCGCGCCGCCGCTCGCGATCACGGGGACCGTGACGTGCCGGCGCACCGCCGCGATCATCTCGGTGTCGTAGCCGTCCTTCGTGCCGTCCGCGTCCATGGAGTTCAGCAGGATCTCCCCGGCCCCCAGCTCCGCCGCCCGGTGCGCCCACTCCACCGCGTCGATGCCGGCGCTCCGGCGACCGCCGTGGGTGGTGACCTCGAAGGAGCCGGACGCGGTGCGCCGGGCGTCCACCGACAGCACCAGCACCTGGCGGCCGAAGCGCTCCGCGATCTCCCGGATCAGCTCGGGGCGGGCGATCGCCGCGGTGTTGACGCCGACTTTGTCCGCGCCGGCCCGCAGCAGCCGGTCCACGTCCTCCACGGTGCGCACCCCACCGCCGACGGTGAGCGGGATGAAGACCTGCTCGGCGGTGCGGCGCACCACGTCGTACGTGGTCTCGCGGTTGCCTGAGGAGGCGGTGATGTCGAGGAACGTCAGCTCGTCCGCGCCCTCCGCGTCGTACAGCTTCGCCATCTCGACCGGGTCGCCGGCGTCCCGGAGGTTCTGGAAGTTCACGCCCTTGACGACCCGGCCCCCGTCCACGTCCAGGCAGGGGATCACCCTGACGGCCAGGCTCATGCCGACGCCACCGTCGCCAGGGCCTCCTCCAGGGTGAACGCCTTCGCGTACAGCGCCTTGCCGACGATCGCGCCCTCGACGCCCTGGGGGACGAGACCGGCGATGGCCCGCAGGTCGTCCAGGGAGGAGACGCCGCCGGAGGCCACGACCGGCTTGTCCGTGGCAGCGCAGACGTTCTTCAGCAGCTCCAGGTTGGGGCCCTGGAGGGTGCCGTCCTTGTTGATGTCGGTGACGACGTAGCGGGCGCAGCCCTCGGAGTCGAGGCGGGCCAGCGTCTCGTAGAGGTCGCCGCCGTCGCGGGTCCAGCCCCGGCCGCGCAGGGTGGTGCCGCGGACGTCGAGGCCGACGGCGATCTTCTCGCCGTGCTCGGCGATGACCTTGGCCACCCACTCGGGGGTCTCCAGCGCGGCGGTGCCGAGGTTCACCCGGGTGCAGCCGGTGGCGAGGGCCGCGGCGAGCGTGTCGTCGTCGCGGATGCCGCCGGACAGCTCCACCTTGATGTCCATCGCGGCGGTGACCTCGGCGATCAGCGACCGGTTGTCGCCCGTGCCGAACGCGGCGTCCAGGTCGACCAGGTGCAGCCACTCGGCGCCGGCGCGCTGCCAGGCGAGGGCGGCCTCCAGCGGGGATCCGTAGGAGGTCTCCGAGCCGGACTCGCCGTGCACGAGACGTACGGCCTGGCCGTCGCGGACGTCGACGGCGGGGAGGAGTTCGAGCGTGGTCACAGGGTTCCGATCCAGTTGGTCAGCAGCTGGGCACCGGCGTCGCCGGACTTTTCGGGGTGGAACTGGGTCGCCCACAGCGCGCCGTTCTCCACGGCGGCCACGAAGCGTTCGCCGTGGGTGGCCCAGGTCACGTGCGGCGCGCGCATCGCGGCGTTGGTGATTTCCAGCTCCCAGTCGTGCACGGCGTAGGAGTGCACGAAGTAGAACCGGGCGTCGTCGGGGACGCCGGCGAACAGGGCGCTGTCGGCGGGGGCGTCGACGGTGTTCCACCCCATGTGGGGGACGACGGGCGCCTTCAGCGGGCCGACCGTGCCGGGCCACTCGTCGAGTCCTTCGCTCTCCACGCCGTGCTCGATGCCGCGGGTGAAGAGGACCTGCATGCCGACGCAGATGCCCATCACGGGCCGGCCGCCGGACAGCCGACGGCCCACGATCCAGTCGCCGCGGGCCTCGCGCAGTCCGTTCATGCAGGCCGCGAAGGCGCCGACGCCGGGCACCAGCAGTCCGTCGGCGTTCATGGCCCGGTCGAAGTCGCGGGTGATCTCGACGTCCGCGCCGACCCGGGCGAGGGCCCGCTCGGCGGAGCGGACGTTGCCGAAGCCGTAGTCGAGGACCACGACGGACTTGCGCCCGCCGCTCATGACCACACGTCCAGTCGCATGACGCCGGCGACGAGCGCCATGGCCGCGCCGATGGACAGCAGCACGACGACGCCCTTCGGCTGCTCCTGCTTGACGAAGGCGTACACGCCGCTGAGGAGGAAGATCCCGACCGCGATCAGGATGGTCGACAGGCCGTTCACAGCGCTCCCTTGGTGGAGGGGAGGATGCCGGCGGCGCGGGGGTCTCGCTCGCTGGCGTAGCGCAGGGCCCGGGCGAGTGCCTTGAACTGGCACTCGACGATGTGGTGGGCGTTGCGGCCGTACGGAACGTGGACGTGCAGCGCGATCTGCGCCTGGGCGACGAAGGACTCCAGGATGTGCCGGGTCATCGTGGTGTCGTAGGTGCCGATCATCGGCGCCATGTTCTCCGGCTCCGTGTGCACCAGGTACGGGCGGCCGGAGAGGTCGACGGTGACCTGGGCCAGCGACTCGTCCAGCGGCACGGTGCAGTTGCCGAACCGGTAGATGCCGACCTTGTCGCCGAGGGCCTGCTTGAAGGCGGCGCCGATAGCGAGGGCGGTGTCCTCGATGGTGTGGTGGGTGTCGATGTGCAGGTCGCCGTCGGTCTTGACGGTGAGGTCGAACAGTCCGTGCCGGCCGAGCTGGTCGAGCATGTGGTCGTAGAACCCGACCCCGGTCGACACATCCGTCCTGCCGGTGCCGTCGAGGTCGATCTCGACGACGACAGCGGTCTCCTTGGTCGTGCGTTCGACCCGCCCAACGCGGCTCATGTGCTCTGCTCCTTCTTCAACTCTGCGGCGGCGTCCAGGAAGGCGTCGTTCTCGGCGGGGGTGCCCGCGGTGACCCGCAGCCAGCCCGGTACGCCGTTGTCGCGGACGAGGACGCCCCGGTCGAGGATCCGCCGCCAGGCTTCGTGCGCCCCGCCGGGGCCCTCGAACCGTCCGAACTGGACGAAGTTCGCGTCGGACTCGGTCACCTCGTAACCGATCCCGCGCAGCTCGGCGACCAGGCGGTCCCGCTCGGCCTTCAGCTGCTCCACGTACCCGAGCAGGGTATCGGTGTGCTCCAGCGCGGCGAGCGCGGTGGCCTGGGTGACGGCGGAGAGGTGGTACGGCAGCCGGACGAGCTGGACGGCGTCGACGACGGCCGGGTCGGCGGCGAGGTAGCCGAGCCGCAGCCCGGCGGCGCCGAACGCCTTGGACATCGTCCGGGAGACGACCAGGTTCGGGCGGCCCTCGATCAGCGGCAGCAGGCTGGGGCGGTGGCTGAACTCCACGTACGCCTCGTCCACGACGACCAGCGAGGGCCGGGCCGCCTGGGCTGCGTCGTACACGGCGACGACGGTGTCCGCGTCGACCGCGGTGCCCGTGGGGTTGTTGGGCGAGGTGACGAAGACCACCTCGGGGCGGTGCTCGGCGATGGCCCGCACGGCGGCTTCGGTGTCGATGGTGAAGTCGTCGTTGCGCGGGCCGGAAATCCAGCCGGTGCCGGTGCCGCGGGCGATCAGCCCGTGCATCGAGTACGAGGGCTCGAAGCCGATGGCGGTGCGGCCGGGTCCGCCGAAGGTCTGCAGCAGCTGCTGGATGACCTCGTTGGAGCCGTTGGCCGCCCACACCTGGCCGACGGTGACGGGGTGGCCCGCGGTACGGGTGAGGTACGCGGCGAGCGCGGTGCGCAGCTCGATCGCGTCCCGGTCGGGGTAGCGGTTCAGCCCGCGGGCGGCCTCGCGCACCCGCTCCGCGATGCGCTCGACGAGCGCTTCGGGCAGCGGGTAGGGGTTCTCGTTGGTGTTGAGCTGGACGGGGACGTCGAGCTGGGGCGCGCCGTAGGGCGACTTGCCGCGCAGCTCGTCCCGGACCGGCAGGTCGTCGATCCGCACCCGGTCGACGCCGGGCGTCCGCTGGTCGTGCGTCGTGCGCTGGTCGTGCGTGTCGTTCACTCGCTGGGTACCTTCCAGGCGAACCGGGCCTTGAGGGCGGCGCCGTGTGCGGGCAGGTCCTCCGCCTCGGCGAGGGTGACCACGTGGTGGGTGACCTCGGCGAGGGCGTCGCGGCTGTAGTCGACGATGTGGATGCCGCGCAGGAAGGACTGCACGGACAGGCCGGAGGAGTGGCAGGCGCAGCCGCCGGTGGGCAGGACGTGGTTCGACCCGGCGGCGTAGTCGCCGAGGGAGACCGGGGACCAGGGGCCGACGAAGATCGCGCCCGCGTTGCGCACCCGGGCGGCGACGGCCGCGGCGTCCGCGGTCTGGATCTCCAGGTGCTCGGCGCCGTACGCGTCGACGACCCGCAGGCCCTCCTCGACGCCGTCGACGAGGACGATCGCGGACTGCTTGCCGGTGAGGGCGGGCACGATCCGGTCCTCGACGTGCCGGGTGGCCTCGATCTGCGGCTGGAGCTCCTTGACGACCGCGTCGGCGAGGTCGGTGGAGTCGGTGACGAGGACGGCGGCGGCCATCGGGTCGTGCTCGGCCTGGCTGATCAGGTCGGCGGCGACGTGCACCGGGTCGGCGGTGGAGTCGGCGAGGACCGCGATCTCGGTCGGGCCGGCTTCGGTGTCGATGCCGATGCGACCGGTGAAGTAGCGCTTGGCGGCGGCCACCCAGATGTTGCCGGGGCCGGTGACCATGTTCGCCGGGGCGCACTCCTCGGTGCCGTACGCGAACATCGCGACGGCCTGGGCGCCGCCGGCCGCGTACACCTCGTCGACGCCGAGGAGCGCGCAGGCGGCGAGGATCGTGGGGTGCGGCAGCCCGCCGTGCTCCTTCTGCGGCGGGGACGCCAGCGCGATCGACGGGACGCCGGCCTCCTGAGCCGGCACCGCGTTCATGATCACGGAGGAGGGGTACACGGAACGGCCGCCGGGGGCGTACAGCCCGACGCGCTCGACGGGGACCCACTTCTCGGTGACGGTGCCGCCGGGGACGACCTGGGTGGTGTGCGCGGTGCGGCGCTGTGCGCGGTGGACGATCCGGGCGCGCCGGATGGACTCCTCCAAGGCGGCGCGGACGGCCGGATCCAGCTGCTCCAGGGCCTCGGTGAGGGCGCTCACGGGCACCCTGATGCGCTCCAGGGCGACCCCGTCGAACCGCTGCGCGTAGTCGATCAGCGCCGCCGTGCCGCGATGGTGCACGTCCTCGCAGATGGGCCGCACCTTCTCCAGGGCGGCTTCCACGTCGAACTCGGCACGGGGCAGCAGGGCGCGCAGGGCGGCCCCCTCGGGGAGGGCGTCGCCGCGCAGATCGATTCGGGAGATCACACCGACAATTCTCGCAGACCCGGAACGGCGGCCGTCGCCCGTATCACTGGCTGATACGGCACCCCGAAGGGGGAAGCCGTGCACACGAACCTGCCATGACCACTAGCGTTCACCCCGTCACTCAGCGGGAATAACGGCTGTACGCGCCCGGTTACGGGAGTCGCGCGACGCCGTCGAGGAACGGGGGAAGCGCCAGTGGCCGAGCCGTCGGACGACGGTCCTCCGGACGGGCTCAGCCCGACCGAGCAGCGCATGTGGAACGCCTTCAGGAACGGCAGCACGTTCGATCTGAGCGATCCCGATCCGCTGCGCAACGATCCCTTCTCGCCGCATCCGTGGGGGCCGGAGCGCCAGGTCCGCGCCATGGTGGTGGCCCTGCTGCTGTTGGACGGCCCGGCGCCGCACCCCGGGCGCGTCGCCGCGCTCAAGCTCCGCGGGGTGCAGGTCACGGGCGTGCTCAAGCTGGCCGGCGGCACCGTGGGCCCCTACGTCGAGCTGCACGCCTGCCGCTTCGACAGCGAGATCCTGATGCCGGAGGCGCATGTGACGACGTTGCGCCTGGTGGGCTGCGTCTTCCCGCGGCTGGAGGCGGCCCGGCTCCGCACCGAGGGCGATCTGCACCTGCCGCGCTGCCGGGTCGAGCACGGCATCCGGCTCACGGACGCGCAGATCGGCACGGACCTGCTGATCAACCAGATCCACGTGCGACCGGACCGCCGCGGGCGGGCGATCACCGCGGACGGGCTCTCGGTCGCCCAGGACCTCCAGGCCGAGCTGATCCAGACGTACGGCGAGTTCAGCCTGCGCGGCGCCAAGGTCGGGGTGTCGCTGAGCCTGCGCGGCAGCAAGCTGCGCGCGGCGGCCGACCGGCGCGCGCTGAACGCGCCCCAGCTGTCCGTCGAGCGGACGCTGTACCTGACGGGTGCCTGGGTGAGCGCGGCGACGGGCGAGTCGGGGACCACGCCCGCGTACGGCGTGATCCACACGTCCGGCGGTCGGCGCGGCACCCGGCTCCAGCCCTTCGAGTGCCACGGCGGGGTGCGGCTGGACGACGGTCGGTTCGGCGACGCGATCGACCTGCACCGGGCGCGGTTCCTGATGAACGCGGGCGAGGAGCTGTCGCTGCGCCGGATAGTCAGCCCCGAGCTGCGCTTCAACGCGGAGCGGCCCGAGGAGGGCCGGGTGGTGCTGAACGGCGCGAAGGTGGTCACGCTGGTGGACGTGGCGACGAGTTGGCCGGGCCCCGGCGGGCTCGCGATGGGCGGCTTCGTCTACGAGAACCTGGTCCCGATCGACTCCTTCCCGCTGAACCGCCGGCTGGCGTGGGTGGAGTCGGCGACGCCGGAGTACTCCCCGGAGCCGTACGAGCGGCTGGCGACCGTGCTGCGCAACAGCGGGGAGGACGCGGACGCGCGCGAGGTGCTGCTGGCCAAGCAGCGGCGCCGGCGCGAGACGCTGCCGCTGGCGGGGAAGGCGTGGGGCCACATCCAGGACCTGACGGTGGCGTACGGGTACCGGCCGGGGCGGGCGGCGCTGTGGATGGCCGTGCTGTGGGCGGCGGGCGCGCTGGTCTTCGCGGGCAACCGGCCGGCGCCGATGAAGCCGGGGGAACACCCCGAGTGGAGCGCCCCGCTGTACGCGCTGGACCTGCTCATCCCGGTGATCAACCTCGGCCAGGACGGCTATTGGCGCCTGGAGGGCGCTTGGCAGTGGGCCGCGGCGGGGCTGGTGATACTGGGGTGGATCCTGGCGACGACTGTGGCGGCTGGTGCGACGCGACTGCTGAGTCGGAACTAGGTGGTTTGTCCGGGCGTACGGACGGAAGGTTCCGGTACGCCGGGGGCGCACGGAAGCATGATCAGGCCCGCACTTTCTTCATGGGTACCCCCGGATCAGCACCTTTCTTTACGCTCTCTTGGCCTTGGTCAGAACAACCTTTCTGCCGCCACCAAAGCTTCACACCGATTCGCTGGCGCCGCCCCCACCTGCGGTTTTCAATGGTCCGCACCATGTCATTGCTCCGCGCCCTGCTGCGCACCGCACGCATGATCCGCCACACGCCCCGGCTCGCGGACGGACTGCCGCCGGACGATGCGGTACTGCTCGACGCGCCCGACGGGCGCATGGCCCCGTCGTTGGTGGCCGCCGCGCTCGGTGACTGGGAACCGGCCGCGCTCCTGCTCTCGACCGTGCGGGAAGACGCGGACTGGGAGAGCCGCGACCGCTACGTGGCCCGGCTGTCGTCCTTCGCGTACGCCCGAGACGACTGGCTGGTGCGCTGGCTCGCGCACGCCCCGCGCGACCCGGACGCACTGGTAGTGAAGGCGGAGTTGGAGGTCCGCAGGGCGTGGGCCTCGCCCGCGCGCGCCGAGCGGCTGCGGGAGATCGGCCCGCTGATCGACGCCGCCGCGGACTGCGCCCCGGACGACCCGGTGCCCTGGCGGATCGCGCTGGACCACGCGCGCGGCACCCACGCCACGCACACCGCCTTCGAGGCGCTGTGGGAGCGGGCCGTGCGCCGTAGCGCGCACCACTACGGCTGTCACGTCTCGGCCCTGCGCTACCTCTCCGCGCAGTGGTACGGCTCGCACGGCGAGTGCTTCGACTTCGCCGAGAAGGCCGCGGCCGACGCGCTGCCGCACTCCCTGATCCAGGCGCTGCCGGTGCACGCGGCGTTCGCCCGGCTGCTGAACGGCGAGGGCAGTTCCGTGCACCGGGAGCGCATCGACGACGCCGCGGACCGGGCGGTCGTGCTGCTGACGGACTACCCGCCCGCCGAACCGTGGCCCGCGGAGGTGCGGAACCTGACCGCGGCGGTGCTGGTGCGGCGGGGGCGCTGGGAGGCGGCGTTCGAGCAGTTCCGGCAGATCGGCCCGTACGCGACCACCTTTCCGTGGTCGTACTTCTCCGACGACCCCCTCGGCCGCTTCCTCGCCGCACGGCAGGGCGTACGGCACCGGCTGGCGTCCACGACGCCGTTACGGACGAGGGCAGCCCGGGGCGGCGCCGCGGACCATTAGGCTTGTCCGTCGTGACCACCGCACGTCTGCCGCTGTTTCCACTGAACTCGGTGCTGTTCCCGGGGCTGGTACTGCCCCTGAACGTCTTCGAGGAGCGCTACCGCGCCCTGATGCGCGAGCTGTTGAAGACCGACGAGTCCGAGCCGCGCCGCTTCGCCGTGGTCGCCATCCGCGACGGCCACGAGGTGGCGCCGACCTCGCCGGGCATGCCCGACCCGACGGCCCTGCCCGAACGCGGGCCCACGGCCGGCTTCGGCGCGGAACCCCTCGAGGCGTTCCACACCATGGGCTGCATCGCGGACGCCGCGACGATCCGGGAGCGCGCCGACGGCGGCTTCGAGGTCCTCGCCACCGGCACCGTCCGGGTCCGCATCCACTCCGTCGACGCCACGGGCCCCTTCCTGACCGCCGAGGTCGAAGAGGTACCGGACGTCATCGGCGAGGGCGCCGGGACGCTGGCGGAAGGCGTGCTGCGGGCCTTCCGCACGTACCAGAAGCGGCTCGCGGGGGCGCGCGAGGCGACCCTGTCCGCTCCCCCGGACCTCCCCGACGACCCGTCGGTCGTCTCGTACCTCGTCGCCGCGGCGGCGGTCCTCGACACGACGGTGAAGCAGGAGCTGCTGGAGGCGCCGGACGTGGCCGCCCGGCTGCGTCACGAGCTGACCCTGCTGCGGTCGGAGACGGCCGTGATCCGGCACCTCCCGTCGCTGCCGGCGGTGGAGCTGACGCGGGCGCCGACCCACCCCAACTGACGTCATCAGGAGCGTTGCGCAGTGGCGAAGAAGGCGAAGAACTCCGGGAAGCCGGCGAACGGCGCGGGCGGGACCCCGGCGACGGTCGCGCTGACGGCCGCGGGCACCCCGTTCGCGGTGCACGCCTACGACCACGACCCGTCGTCGCCCTCGTACGGCGAGGAGGCGGCCCAGGCGCTGGGCGTCTCCCCCGACCGGGTCTTCAAAACCCTCGTCGCCGACGTCGACGGCCAGCTGACCGTCGCGGTCGTGCCCGTCGCGGGCCAGCTCGACCTCAAGGCCCTGGCGGCGGCGGTCGGCGGCAAGCGCGCGACGATGGCGGACCCGGCGGCGGCGGAGCGCACGACGGGGTACGTGCGCGGCGGCATCTCCCCCCTGGGCCAGCGCAAGCGCCTGCGCACGGTCCTGGACGCGTCGGCGTCGGCCCACGCGACGATCTGCGTCTCGGCGGGCCGCCGCGGGCTGGAGGTGGAGTTGGCCCCCGGGGACCTGGCGGGCCTGACGGGCGCGGTGGTGGCGCCGATCGGTCGCGGGTAGTCGCGCGGGGGGTCGACGCGGGTGCGTTCCTCCGGTACGACCGGGGAAGGCGAAGAAGGGACCTCGCGATGTCGAAGCGCACCCGCAAGCGCAAGTGGCGCACCCGCAAAGCCAACCACGGCCGCCGCCCGGCGTAGCACCCGCACTTTTGGAGCTTGGCTGCCCCCAAGAACCTCCCACGAGCCCCCTCGCACCTGCGAGCCGCAACACCTCCCGCTCCGGCCGACCCCAACCGTGCCGCGCTGCGGCGCACCGAAACAACCCGGGCCCGTGCTCCTCGCCGTGTCGTGCTGCGGCGCTGGGAGCAACCCGCCCCCGGTGATGCCCGCCGTGACGCCCTGCGGCGCGCGGAGCACCCTGGACCCGGTGGTCCTTGCCGCGACGTGCTGTAGCGCACCGAAACAACCCAGGTCCGTGATCCTCGCTGTCACGTGCTGCGGCGCACTGAAGCAACCTAGGGGCGCGGGGAACTGCGCGACCAGCCATCCATGGTGTGCAGTCGACCGACGACGTACATCGCAATGGCGAGTAGTCGCGGTACCCCAAGCGCCGCTTCCCTGCGGGAGCATTGGTCTCTGCGGCCCGGCGGTGGGCTGGTCGCGCAGTTCCCCGCGCCCCTGGGTCGCTTCAGTGCGCCGCACAGCGAAGGGTTCAGCTGCACCCCCGCGCCCCCGGGGTGCTCCGGCGCGCCGCGGCACGTCGCGGCAAGGACCACCTGGTCCAGGGTGGACGAGCGCGCCGCACGGCGATGGCGCCGGTTACGTCAAGGGGCCCCAGTGCGGGGGATGCACCGGTGGGGGTGGCGGGTCCCGGGGGGCGAAGAGGGCCGTGAGGAGCAGGTGCGCCAGCATCGCTGACAGCGGCCACGCCACCAGCACCCCGTACGCCCGCAGCTCCAGCGGTCCGTCGAACGCCACCCCCGGGCCCACCGCCTTCGCGTGTGCCACCACGTCCGTCGTCGGGCCCAGCCAGACGCCCACCCGCCAGGCCACCAGCCCCGCGAGCAGCCCGCCGATGGCGAGCGCCACCACCTGGACGAGGCCGCCGCGGCGGCGCCACCAGAAGACGCCGGCCGCACTGATCGCGCCGAAGACAAAGCCGAGCAGGGCAAACGTTCCGTCCGCGCCGATCGCCTCCTCGCCCTCGGTGTCCCGGAGATAGATCTCCCGGCCGTTGGAGATCAGCGGCACCTTGGGCGCCAGCCACAGCCACAGCAGCCCCAGGGCGACCCCGAGGACCGACACGGCCACGACCACCACCGCGCCGTCGCGCAGGTCGGCGCGGAGTTCCTCGCCAGCGGACGCGTCATCGTGCCCGTCCTCCACGGGCGGCGGCGCCCGCCAGGGGTCGGGCTCGCCCGAGTCGCGGTGCGGCTGGTGCGGCGGTGTCAGCGGTGCGGTCACTACGCCATCGTGCCAGGCGTGTCGCGACCGCGCCTCATCGGACCGCCGCCCGGCGATACGCCCAGGTCGCGACCGTCAGCGAAACGACACCCACGGCCGCGCACACGCCCAGGTCGAACCCGACCGCGGCCCAGTCGGGGCTCGCGTCGAACGTCCCGGCCAGCGCTTCGACGCCGTACGTCGACGGCAGCAGGTCACGCGCGTACACGATCGGCTCCGGCAGCCGCGCGGCCGGCAGCACGCCCAGCAGCAGCGCCGCGGACATGCCCAACTGGCCCAGCAGCGTGGCCAGTTCCTGGCGAGGTGCGAGCAGCCCGAGCGCCGCGCCGAGGCCGGCCAGCGCCGCCCCGGAGATCGGGATCACGGCCACCAGCACCCACAGGTGCGTCAGCGGCAGTCCGAAGAGGACGCTGCCGGTGACCGCGGTGACCACGGTGCCGGGCGCGGTGAAGGAGGCGTACGCCGCCGCCGCGCCCAGCACGACCGCCGCGGGCGGCACGGGCAGCGTGGCGTAGTGGTCGAGCCCGCCGCTGGCCCGTAGCTGGCCGAAGTACTGGGCGAGCAGGTTCAGCGCCACGAAGGCGACGACCAGCACCGCCGAGCCGGCGACCACGGCCCGCGCCTCGTCGCCCCCGTCGACGACCCCGCGCATCAGGATCATGATCCCGACGGACTGGAAGGTCGCGACGAAGAGCAGCGGGATGCGGGCGACGCGGGCCCGCGAGAGCTGCGCCCGGTACACCGCGGCGAGCGAGGGCAGCAGCCGCGCCCGGGGCGCGAGCGGCGCCGGGAGCGGCCGGGCCGCGTCCCGTTCCCTGTTGCGCGTTCCGGTGGACACCGCAGCCGCGGGCACGATGCTCACGCTTTGACCAGCCCCTTCGTCATGTTCCCCCCGAGCGCCAGGTACACGTCCTCCAGGCTGGGCGTGGCCAGCGTGAAGTCGTCGAGCGCCGCGAAGGCCGCGCCGCCCGTGACCGCCGCGACCGCGGCGCGCGCCTCGTCCGGTGCGAGCCGGAGCACCCAGCGGCGCCCGGACTCCTGTGCCGAGCCCCGGAGCGCCGCGACCTCGGGCACGTCCAGCGGCGCGCGTTCGCGCCACACCAGTTCCACCCGTACCTCGCCCGCGATCCGTTCCTTCAGGCCGCTCGGGGTGTCGCAGGCGATCACCCGGCCGCGGTCCAGCACGGCGACCCGGTCCAGCACCGTCTCGGCCTCGATGACGTTGTGGGTGACCAGGACGACGGTCGTGCCGCGCTCGGCCCTGCGGCGGTCCACCGCGGCCCAGACGGCGCGCCGGGCGACCGGGTCCATCCCCGTGGTCGGCTCGTCGAGGACGAGCAGCGGTCGTTCGCCGACGAGCGTGGCGGCGAGGCAGGCGAGCCGGCGCTCACCGCCGGAGAGCTTCTTCAACGCCCGGCCGGCGAGCGCGGTCAGGCCCAGCTCCTCCAGGACGGCGTCGCGTTCGGCGCGCGCGTCGACGACGGAGAGCCCGCGCAGCCGTCCGGTGGTCTCGGCGGCGAGCGAGACGGTGAGTTCGTCGAGCGCCGTCGACTCCTGACCGAGGTAGCCGATCAGCCGCGCCGCCCGCTCCGGGTGGCGCACCAGGTCGTGGCCGAGGACCTCGACGCTGCCGGCGTCGGGCCGCATCAGCCCGGTCAACTGTCGTACGAGGGTGGACTTGCCGGCGCCGTTGGGCCCGAGGAGCCCGAAGATCTCGCCGCCCTGCACTTCGAGGCTGATGCCGTCGGTGGCCCGCACTTCGGGGGTGGCGGGGACCCCGCGGCGGGCGCGCACGGCAGGGTACGTCTTGACCAGTCGCCGCACCACGCACACCGTTCTCACGAGGTATGAGGGTACGGGGTCGCCCGGGGCCCGCCGTGCGCGGGGGCGGGCGTAGCACGGGCACGGGGGCGTGCGTGCTGCGGGCGCGGGGGCGTGCGTACTGCGGGCGCGGGGGCGGACGTAGTACGGGCGCGGGCGCCCCCACCAGCGCGGGGTCAGTCGCCCGCCGGGACGTGGTCCGCGGCCGTGCGGACGTCGATCTCGCGCCAGAATCCGGCCCGGATCGCGTACCGGTCGTGCTCGTCGATCTGGTCGTCCTTGTGCGCCAGCAGACCGAAGCGGGCGGCGTAGCGCAGCAGTTCTCCGTCGATCCGGTGCGGGATGCGGGGGTAGAGGGTGGAGAGCTTCTGCACGTGGCCGGTCTCCGGCAGCCGCGCCATCCAGCGGCGGGCGAAGACCTGGCCGACTTCGAAGGGGTCGCCACCGACGGTGGTGATGTCCTCCTCGCGGTCCGCCCAACGCTGTTCGGCGCTGGTGAGCTGGGCGAGGGTGGGCAGGGACGCGGTCTCGGGCGGCTCGCCGAGCGCACCGGCGCCGGGGCGGTCGATCCAGCCCTTGTCGGACGACCAGCGCAAGGTGGCGCCGGCCAGGGGCTGCGGCGCCTGCGGCGGGCCGGGGGCCCGTAGGCCGGCCAGGTCCTTGGGGGTGGGGACGCCCTTGGCCGCGGGCGCCGGGGCGTCGGCGTCGGTCGGCTCGGGGGCGGGCCGCTCCCCGTTGCCGCCGACGGACTGCGCGGCCCGCTCCTGGGCCGCGGCGGCGAGCGCGGCTTCGGGCAGCGGGGCGGAGAGGATGGCGGCGATCTCGGGCCGGGGCGCCGGCGGGGGCGCACAGACTCCGCCGATCTCCTTGGGGCGCACGGCCCCGGTGATCCAGGCGCGGTCCAGGACGCGGCGTTCGTCGGCCTCCGCCACCAGGTCCTCGGACTGGTTGTAGTCGCCGTCGGCGGCCTGGACGGCCCAGAGGTGGACGGCGACGCCGTGTTCCTTGGCGGACATCAGCCCGGGCAGCAGGTCTCCGTCGCCGGTGACGAGGACGACGTCGGAACAGGCGCGATTTCTGGCCAGCTCGGTCAGCTCCGCGTGCATGGCCGCGTCCACGCCCTTCTGCGCCCAGCGGCCGTCGCTACGGGTGAGGGCGCCGAGTCGGACCGTGACCCGGGGCATCACGCGCAGCCTTCGGTGCTCGGGCTGCGGCACGCGGTCGGGTGCGCCGTCGAACCAGTAGATACGGAGCAGGGGGCGCCCGGTGTCGCCCTCGGCGAGCTCGCGCAGGCCCTGGATGAGGGCTGCGTGGTCGACCGTGATCCGGGAGCGCGCCGGCTCTCCGGCGAGCAGGCTCGCGGCGGCACCCAGGAGATAGCCGGCATCCACCAGGACAACGCAGCGGTCCACGCGCTCCACCCTCTTTCGGGAGACTTCCGGGCCGGTCGGGAGGTTCTCCCGGGGTTCTTCCGGGTTCACGACGAGTCTGCCCGACCTCGTGACGCTTAACGGCCGGAACTCGATCAACGGCGTGGCGGAACCCCGAATCAAGCCCTTGACAAGGACCCTTTACCCACCGCAATGATCCAAAATGCGCTGTATGCCCCCATGTGTGAGTCTGGCAGCGGCCCCAAGAGGCACCCCCGAACCGCTGATGGAGGCATCCGTCATGGCCAAGAACAAGAACCGCAAGGAACGCCGAGATCGCACGCCGCCGACCGAGCACGGCCGGGAGCAGGCGAAGTCGACCGCCTACGAGTCCCAGGCCCAGCCGCAGTCGCAGGCCCAGGGCAGCCCGGCGGACGTGGCCCGCAAGCACCAGCGGCGCTTCGGCCACAACTGAGCCTGCTGAGCCTGCGCGAAGGACCGAGGATCAGGGATACGACACAGGGGCGCGCCCGTGACGACGGGCGCGCCCCTGTTGCGTGCGTCCGCGCTCAGCCGGCCAGGCAGGACGGGCCGAGCAGCACCTTCAGATCGCCGAAGAGCGCCGGATCGGGCTGGACCCGGTGCCGGTCGAGCCGGAGGACCGTGGTGGAGCGGGGGCCCTGGAGCTTGATGCGCACTTCGGTGTTGCCCTTGTGGTGGCTCAGGATCTCCCCGAGGCGGGTGACCATCGGGGGGGTCACCTTGACCGTGGGGATGGTGACGATCACCGGGGCGTTGGTGCCGGCGTTCGAGAGGTCGGGGACCTGCATCTCCATGGCGACCAGCCGGGGCACGTCCTCGCGCTTGTCCAGCCGGCCCTTGACGAAGACGACCGTGTCCTCGACGAGCTGGGTGGAGACGAGTTGGTAGGTGGCGGGGAAGAACATGCACTCGATGGAGCCGGCCAGGTCCTCGACGGTGGCGATGGCCCAGGCGTTGCCCTGCTTGGTCATCTTGCGCTGGAGGCCGGAGATGATGCCGCCGATGGTGACCACGGCGCCGTCGGCGTGCTCGCCGCCGGTGAGCTGGGAGATCGAGGCGTCCGACTTGTCGGAGAGCACGTGCTCGATGCCGAAGAGCGGGTGGTCGGAGACGTAGAGGCCGAGCATTTCGCGCTCCTGCGCGAGGAGGTAGGACTTCTCCCACTCCACGTCGGAGAACTCGACGTCGAGTCCGAAGCCGGGCTCGTCGCTCGACTCGTCCCCCATGCCGCCGAAGAGGTCGAACTGGCCCTCGGCCTCCTTGCGCTTGACCGCGACCACGTTGTCGATCATGGGTTCGTGGTGGGCCACCAGGCTCTTGCGGGTGTGGCCCATCTCGTCGAACGCGCCGGCCTTGATCAGCGACTCGACCGTCCGTTTGTTGCAGACGACCGCCTCGACCTTGTCGAGGAAGTCGGGGAAGGTGGAGTACTTCCCCTTGGCCTTGCGGCAGCGGATGATCGACTCCACCACGTTCGTACCGACGTTGCGGACGGCGGAGAGGCCGAAGAGGATCACGTCGTCGCCCTGCGCGGCGAAGTTCGACTGCGACTCGTTGACGTTCGGCGGGAGCACCTTGATGCCCATGCGGCGACACTCGTTGAGGTAGACGGCCGACTTGTCCTTGTCGTCCTTCACCGAGGTCAGCAGGGCGGCCATGTACTCGGCGGGGTAGTTCGCCTTCAGATACGCGGTCCAGTAGGTGACCAGTCCGTACGCGGAGGAGTGCGCCTTGTTGAAGGCGTAGCCGGCGAAGGGGACCAGCACGTCCCACAGGGCCTGGATCGCCTCGTCCGAGTAGTTGTTCTTGCGGGCGCCGGCCTGGAAGATCGTGAAGTTCTTCGCCAGTTCCTCGGGCTTCTTCTTGCCCATGACGCGGCGGAGGATGTCGGCTTCGCCGAGCGAGTAGCCGGCGATGATCTGGGCGGCCTTCTGCACCTGCTCCTGGTACACGATCAGGCCGTGCGTGAGGTCCAGGACCTCACGCAGGGGCTCCTCCAGCTCCGGGTGGATCGGAGTGATCTCCTGCTGCTTGTTCTTCCGCAGGGCATAGTTCGTGTGGGAGTTCATTCCCATCGGGCCCGGGCGGTACAGCGCGGAAACGGCGGAAATGTCCTCGAAGTTGTCGGGCTTCATCAGCCGCAGCAGCGAGCGCATCGGGCCGCCGTCGAACTGGAAGACGCCGAGGGTGTCGCCGCGGCAGAGCAGTTCGTACGTCTTGGGGTCGTCGAGCGGGACGGAGAGCATCTCCAGGTCGACGCCCTTGTTCGCCTTCACCATCTTGACGGCGTCGTCCATGATGGTGAGGTTGCGCAGGCCGAGGAAGTCCATCTTCAGCAGGCCCAGCGACTCGCACTGCGGGTAGTCCCACTGGGTGATGGTGACGTTATCGGTGTGCCGGACCCAGATCGGGGCGTGGTCCACGATCGGCTCGCTGGACATGATCACGCCGGCCGCGTGCACGCCCATCTGCCGCACCAGGCCCTCCACACCGCGCGCGGTGTCGATCACCTTCTTCACGTCGGGCTCGTTCTCGTACATCCCCCGGATCTCCGCGGCCTCGCTGTAGCGGGGGTGGGAGGTGTCGGTGATGCCGGAGAGATCGATGCCCTTGCCGAGCACGTCGGCGGGCATGGCCTTGGTGAGCCGGTCGCCCATCGCGTACGGGTAGCCGAGCACGCGGGCGGAGTCCTTGATGGCGTTCTTCGCCTTGATCTTTCCGTACGTGCCGATCATGGCGACCTTGTCGGCGCCGTACTTCTCGGTCACGTACCGGATGACTTCGACGCGCCTACGCTCGTCGAAGTCGATGTCGACGTCCGGCATCGAGATGCGCTCGGGGTTCAGGAACCGCTCGAAGATCAGGCCGTGCTCGATCGGGTCGAGGTCGGTGATGCCCATGGCGTAGGCGACGATCGAGCCGGCCGCGGAGCCGCGGCCGGGGCCGACGGCGATGCCGTTGTTCTTGGCCCACATGATGAAGTCGGCGACGACGAGGAAGTACCCCGGGAACCCCATCTTGATGATGACGTCCATCTCGTACTCCGCCTGCCGGGCGCGGTCGTCCGGGACGCCGCCCGGGAAGCGGCGCTCCATGCCGGAGCGGACCTCGGCCTGGAACCAGGTGGTTTCGGTGTAGCCCTCGGGGATGTCGAACTTCGGCATCAGGTTCCGGGACTCGAACATCCCCGCCGTGTCGACCTGCTCGGCGACCAGCAGCGTGTTTCGGCACCCCTCCTGCCACGCCTCCGACGAATCCACCGCATACATCTCGTCCGTCGACTTCAGGTAGTAACCCGAACC
>NZ_JBEYTZ010000070.1:0-17725 GCF_040643215.1 Streptomyces sp. NPDC047315
GCTGTCGAGGCGGCCGGGCACCGGGCCCGCACCATCGACGTCGACTACGCGTCCCACGGCCCCCAGGTCGACCAGATCACCGACGAACTCCACCGACTCCTCGCCGGGATCCAACCGGCCACGACCGACGTCGCCTTCTACTCCACCGTCACCGCCGGACCCGTCGACACCACGGAACTCGACACCCACTACTGGGTCACCAACCTCCGCGAACAGGTCCGCTTCTCCGACACCGTCCAAGCCCTCCTGACCGACGGACACCGGCTGTTCATCGAAGCCAGCCCGCACCCAGGGCTGGCCGTCGGCCTCCAGGAGACGTTCGAACAGACCGGGGTGGCCGCCGTCGCCGTGCCCACGCTGCGCCGCGGCGAAGGCGGCCGGGCCCAGCTCGTACGGGCATTGGGTCGGGCGTTCGTCGCCGGCGCCCCGGTGGACTGGTCGACCTGGTTCCCTGCGGCGTCCCGGCACACCGTCGACCTCCCCACGTACGCCTTCCAACGCCAGCGCTACTGGCTGACGCCCGGCGGTGACGCAGGGGACGTGGCGGCGGCCGGGCTGCGGCCGGTCGAGCACGCGCTGCTGTCCGCCGCGTTGTCACGGCCGGACGGCGAGGTCGTACTGACCGGCCGGCTGTCCTCCCGTACGCACCCGTGGTCGTCCGGCCACTTGGTCGGCACCGCGCTGGTGCCGGACGCCGCCTTGGTGGAATGGGCGCTGCGGGCCGCGGACGAGAGCGGCTGCGCGGTCGTCGAGGAGCTGGAACGGCACCGGCCGCTGGCGCTGCCCGCGTCCGGCGACGTACGGGTGCAGGTGTCGGTGGCCGCCGCCGACGCGTCGGGGCGCCGCGCCGTGCGGATCCACTGCCGTGCCGACGACGGCGCGCCGGACGGCGGGGGACCCGGCTGGGTGCACCACGCCTCCGCCGTCGTCGGCCCGGCCGCCGAAGGCACACCGCTCGCGGACCCCGGCCCGTGGCCGCCGCCGGATGCCCGGCCGGTCGACGTCGACGACTGGTACGCGGCCAGCGCTGGGCGCGGCCAGGAGTACGGGCCCGTCTCCCGGGGCGTCCGGGCCATGTGGCGGGCGGGCGCTGACCTGCTGGCCGAAGTCGAGTTGCCCGACGCCGCCGACGGGGCGCCCGGTGCGTTCGGCATCCACCCCGCGCTGTTGGACGCCGCACTCCATCCGGCGCTGCCCGAAGACGACTCCCCCGCCGGCGACCGCGTGTGGCTGCCGCACACCTGGCGTCAGGTGGCGCTGTGGGCCGGGGAGGCGACGACGCTACGCGTACGTCTCACCCCGCTCCAGGACGAAGACGACGCCGGGGACGGGGCCCGAGCCGTGCGGGTGCTGGTGGCCGACGGCGTCGGCGCCCCGGTCCTCACCGCCGCGTCGATGACGCTGGGCCCGGTGGAGACCGAGCCGTACCGGGTGCGGGAGGCGTCCGCGCCCGTACGACCCAGGGCGCCGGCCGCCGTCCGGCGCGGTGCGGCCGGCCGGCAGGTGCAGAACTGGGCCGAGCAAGCCGCCGCGCTGCCGCCGCAGGAGCGGCAGGAAGCGGCGCTGGAGCTGGTCCTCGCCCAGGCGGCGGCGGTCCTCGGCCGCACCGACCCCGATCGCATCCCGACGGAACGCGGCTTCCTGGAGCTGGGGTTCGACTCGCTCACCGCGCTGGAGCTGCGGAACCGGCTCGCGGAAGCAGCCGGGCTGCAACTGCCCGCGACCGTGGTCTTCGACCACCCCAACGCCACCGACCTGGCCCGCCACCTGTGCGATGCGCTCGCTCCGCCCGCCCGCAGCGGCGCTCGGACGCTGTCCGCGGCGCTGGAGGAGCTGTCGGTGCTGACGGACGCGATGGTGCCGCTGGCCCGGGACCCGGCCGCCGCGGCGGAGCTGCGCCGGCGCTTGCGCACGGCGTCCGACCGCCTGGCGACCCGCGCCACCCGTGGCGCCCCGGGTGCCGCAGGGGCCGACGGCCCCGACGCGCCGTCGTCGGCTGCGGCACCGGACCTGACATCGGGGCTCGTGACGCGGATCGACACCGCCCCGGCCGGCGAGATCTTCGAGTTCATCGACGGGGTGCTCGGCCGCAAGGGCGGTCCACGACAGCTGACGGACGCAGACAGTGGAGGCACACAGTGATCGACGAACGCAGGCGCAAGAAGCTGATCCTGGAGCACAGCCAGCGGGTGAACGCCGGGGACGTGGACAAGCTCCTGGAGCTGTACGCGCAGGACGTCGTCTTCGAGGACCCGGTCGGCGGCGGTGTGCACAGCGGCCGGGAGGCGCTGCGGGAGCACTTCGCACAGAGCCTGGCGGCGAACCTCCAGGAGACGCCGGGCGAGCCGTCCGCCGGGCAGGACGGCGTCCACGTCCTGATGCCCGTCAGCGCCGTCATGGACTACCTGCCCAAGGGCCCGGCCTTCGCCGAACGCGGCTGGCTGACGGCCCCCGACGACCCGACGGGCAAGCGTCTGGCCCTCGACTACGTCGTACTGCTCAAGACCGGCAGGGACGGGTTGATCCAGGAGATGAAGGCGTTCTGGGGCCGCTCCGACATCGCCGTCACCGGCTGACTCCCCCTGACGCCACCAACCACCCTGCGAGCTGGGAGAGATCATGCCCGACGAGGCAACCCGCAAGGACCTGGCGACGGAGTACGCCCTGCGCATGAACGCCGGGGACGTCGACGCGGTCCTCGAACTGTTCTCGGACGACGTGCGGTTCGAGGACCCGGTCGGCACCCCGGCCCTGGTGGGCAAGGGCGACCTGCGGCGGCGCATCGCCTGGTCCATGAAGTGCGACGTGCACGAGGAGCCGGGCCGTCCGGTGACCTCCATGGACGGCCGGTGGGTCGTCGTGCCCACCACCGTCACGGTGTACATCCCGACGAAGCTGACCTTCCACATCATCGGTGTGATGGAGGTCGGCGACGACGGGTTGAGCAACCACGTGCAGGCGTTCTGGGGAGTGACCGACACCCATGTGGGCGACGGCCCCCAGCCGACCGGCGTGGCCCACTTCATGGCCGTCACCGAGGCCCTCACGCGGATGGGCGACCTCGCGAAAGAGCAAGCCGGCCCCGCTTGAGCAGCGCCGGCCTTCATCTGTGTCCTGGAGGGACGGAACGTGACTGGACCCGTACACGCAATCGTGCTCGGCGGGAGCTGGGCCGGGATGCTGGCGGCCCATGTGCTGGCCCGGCACCTGGAGACCGTCACCGTGGTGGAGCGCGACGCGCTGCCCGACGGCCCCCACCACCGGCGCGGCACGCCGCAGGCCCGGCACGGCCACATCCTGTGGTCGGGCGGCGCCCGCATCGTCGAGGACCTGCTGCCGGGCACGCACGACCAACTGCTGGCGGCCGGGGCGCGGCGGCTCCGCTTCCACGAGGACCTGGTGACGCTGACCTCGCACGGCTGGCAGCACCGGTTCCCGCCCCGGCAGTACGGGCTGATGTGCACCCGTCCGCTGCTGGACTGGACGCTGCGGCGGCGGATCCTTTCGGGCGGCCGGATCACACTGCGCCAGCGCACCGAGGCCGTGGAGCTGACCGGTGACGCACGGCGGATCACCGGGGTGCGGGTGCGCGACACCGAGAGCGGTGCGTACGAGGTGTTGGAGGCGGACCTGGTCGTGGACTGCGCGGGGCGCGGTTCGCGGCTGCGGCGCTGGCTGACGGCGCTGGGACTGCCGCCGGTGGAGGAGGACGTCGTCGACGTCGGCATGGCGTACGCGAGTCGGCTGTACCGGGCGCCGGAGGGGGCGACGGCGCTGTTCCCGGCGGTGAACGTGGCCGCCGACCACCGGGAGCGCAAGCCGGGCCGGTTCGGTGTGGTGTATCCGCAGGAGGACGACCAGTGGATGGTCACGCTGTCGTGCACCCGCGGTGGGGAACTGCCCACCCGTGAGGAGGACTTCCTGCCGTACGCGCGTTCGCTGCGGGACCCTCTGGTGGCCGATCTGATCAGTCAGGTGGAGCCGCTGACTCCGGTCGTCGCCTCGCACCTGGGCATCAATCGGCGCCTGTATCCGGAGCGGTTGGAGCGCTGGCCGGACGGGTTGGTGGTGCTCGGTGACTCGCTGGCGGTGTTCAACCCGATTTACGGGCACGGCATGAGCTCGGCCGCGCGCGGCGCCGAGGCGTTGGACCGGGCGCTGGGCGGGTCGTTCGGACCCGGGGCGGCGCACCGTGCGCAGCGGGAGATCAGCGCCGGCGCGGACGATCCGTGGATCATGGCGGCGTCGAAGGACATCGCGTTCGTCAACTGCCGCAACCAGGCGAAGGATCCGCGACTGACGGGGGGTGCGGCGGCCCGGCAGCACTATTCGGACATGGTCGCGGGCCGCTCCATCCGCTCTCCGGAGGTGTGCGACGTGGTCACGGACGTGATGGCGATGACGGCGCCGCAGTCGGAGCTGGGGTCCAGCGAGTTCATGGCGCTGATGCACCGCGACAAGATGCGGCCGGACCTCACCGAGCCGCCGTTGACGCAGGAGGAGATGGATCTGGTGGGCCTCAAGCCGCGGCATTAGGGCCCGTCTCACCACTGCCGCTGCCAGGACGAGAAGGGCCGTTTCCGCATGACTGACGACGTCACCGACGACAAGCTGCTGGACTATCTGCGGTGGACCACGGCCGAACTGGCGGGTGCCCGGCAGCGGCTCCGCGAGGTGGAGGCCGAGGCCCGGGGCGAGCGGCACGAGCCGATCGCGATCATCGGGATGGGCTGCCGCTTCCCGGGCGGCGTCCGCTCGCCCGACCAGCTGTGGGAGCTGGTCGCCGAAGGGCGGGACGCCGTGTCCGGCTTCCCCGTCGACCGCGGCTGGGACACGGCGCGCCTCTTCCACCCCGACCCCGAGCACCGCGGGACGTCGTACGTGCGCGAGGGCGGATTCCTGCACGACGCGGCCGACTTCGACGCCGGGTTCTTCGGGATGGGCGCCGAGGAGGCGGTGGCGGTGGAGCCGCAGCAGCGGCTGCTGTTGGAGACGGCGTGGGAGGCGGTGGAGAGCGCGGGCATCGACCCGCGGTCCCTGCGGGGCAGCGCCACCGGCGTGTACGCGGGGGTGTCGTACCACGACTACGCGGCCCGGCTGCAGCGGGTGCCGCTGGAGCTCATGGACCACGTGGGGAACGGGAACGCGGCGAGCGTGGCTTCCGGTCGGGTGTCGTACGTCCTCGGTCTCACCGGGCCCGCGGTGTCTCTGGACACGGCGTGTTCGTCGTCGCTGACGGCGATGCACCTGGCGGTGCGGGCGCTGCGGCGCGGCGAGTGTTCGTTGGCGCTGGCGGGCGGCTCGGCGGTGATGTACGCGCCGAACACGTTCCTGCTCTCGGCGCACCAGCGGCAGTTGTCGCCGGGCGCCCGGTGCAAGCCGTTCGCGGCGGGCGCCGACGGCATGGTGTGGGGCGAGGGCGCGGGGCTGCTGCTGTTGGAGCGGCTGTCGGACGCGCTCGCGGGCGGTCGTCGGGTGCTGGCGGTGCTGCGCGGTACGGCGGTGAACCAGGACGGCGCGAGCACGGGCCTGGCCGCGCCGAGCGGCCCGGGCCGGCAGCGGCTGTTCCAGGAGGCGCTGGCGGACGCCCGGCTGTCCGCCGCCGACGTGGACGTGTTGGAGGCGCACGGCACCGGCACCGCGGTCGGCGACGCGATCGAGGCGCAGGCGGTGCTGACCGCGTACGGCAAGGGGCGGCCGGCGGACCGTCCGCTGTGGCTGGGGTCGATCAAGCCGAACATCGGGCACGCGCAGGCCGCGGCCGGGGTGGCGGGCGTCATCAAGGTGGTGCAGGCGCTGCGGCACGAGACGGTGCCGCCGACGCCGAACGTCGACCGGCCGACGCCACTGGTGCTGTGGAAGTCCGGTGCGGTGCAGCTGGCCACCGAGGCGGTGGCGTGGCCGCGGGGCGATCGGCCGCGGCGCGCCGCGGTGTCGGCCTTCGGGATCTCCGGCACGAACGCGCACGTGATCGTGGAGGAGGCGCCGGCTGCTGCGCGGGAGGCGGGCGCGGCGCCGCGGGTGGGCGGGGCGGTGGCGTGGCCGGTGTCCGGCCGGGGCGGCGACGCTCTGCGCGCTCAGGCCGCGGCGCTGGCCGCGCACCTGGCAGCCGGCCCGGATCGGGCCCCGGTGGACGTGGCGTGGTCGTTGGCGGCGTGCCGGTCGGTGTTCGAGGACCGGGCGGTGGTCGTCGGCGAGGAGTACGGGGAACTGGTCGCCGCCGTGGGGGCGCTGGCGGCGGACGAGGCGTCGGCGTCGTTGTCGGTGGTCACGGCGGCGGACGGGGTGTCCGGCGCGGGCCGTCCGGTGTTCGTCTTCGGCAGCGCGGACGAGCCGTACCCGGGGGTCGGTGCGGTGCTGTACGAGCGCTTCCCGGCGTTCGCCGCCGCGTTCGACGAGGTGTGCGCGGGCTTCGACGCGCGGCGGGACGTTCCGCTGCGGACGGCCGCGTTCACGGCGCCCGCCGACCGCCCGGACGGGCCGCTCGACGACGGTGCCGCGCTGGTGGCGTGGCACGTGGCCCTGGCGCGGCTGCTGGAGTCGGTCGGAGTGCGGCCGGGAGCCCTTGTGGGGTACGGCGTGGGCGAGGTCTCCGCCGCGTACGTCGCCGGGGTGCTCGACCTCGCCGACGTGCACCGGCTGGTCGGGGCGTGCGCCGCGCCCGACGAGGTCGTCGCAGGGCTGACCGGTCTGACGGGCCGCAAGCCGCGGACGCCGGTGTACGCGCCGCGCCGCGAGGGCCCCGTCGGTGAGGAGATCGGCACCGCCGACTACTGGATCGAGTACCTGCGGGAGCCGCCCGCGGTCGGGTGCCCCGCCGTGGCGGGTGACGTACGGCTGGACCTCTCCCCGCGGCCCCGTTCCGCGCCCGCCTCAGAGCCGGTGGTGTTGTCGCTGGTCGATGCCGCCGTCCGCGAGGACCGGGCGCTGCTCGGCGCCCTGGCGCGGCTGCACGTGGGCGGCACGGCCGTCGAGTGGGCCGCGCTGTACGAGCAGGGCGCGCGGCCCCGTGCCGTACCCCTGCCGACGTACGCGTTCCAGCGCCGCCGCTACTGGCTGGACGCCGAAGCGGCGCCGACTTCGAACGGTGCGCGCCGGCGGCCGTACCGCATGGTGTGGCGTCCCCTGACCGAGTTCACCGCACCCCGGTTGGACGGCACCTGGCTGGTGGTGACGGCCGATTCCACGGCCGACGCCTCGGTCGTGGCGGCCCTGCGGGCGCACGGCGCCGACGTCGTCGAACTGGTCGTTCCAGAAGGTGACGGGCAGGATCTGGTGCACCGGATACAGGCGGCGACCGACGGCCGGCGCTGGGCGGGCGTGTTGTCGTTGCTCGCTGCCGACGCGGCGACGGGGCCCGCGGACGCCGGACCGCACCCGGCGCTCAGCCCGACCGTCACGCTGGTGGAGGCGGTGGCCCGGCTCGCGGACACCCCACCGGTGTGGTTGGCCACGCGTCGAGCGGTCGGCGTCGACCGCTGGGACCCGGTGTCCCGTCCCGAGCAGGCTCAGCTCTGGGCGGTCGGCGGGGCCCTGGCGACCGAGCATCCCGCCTGCTGGGGCGGTCTGGTGGATCTGCCCGACGTGCTCGACGCACGCACCGGGCGCCGGCTGGCCGCGGTGCTCAGCGGCTCGTACGACGAGGGCGAGGTGGCCGTGCGCACCGACGGCACCTTCGTCCGGCGCCTGGTGCCGGGCGGCGACGCGGAGCCGGAGGCCGCTGCCGGCTGGACACCGCACGGTACGACACTGATCACCTGCGCCGACGGCGAGTTGGCGGCGCATCTGGCCCGCCTTCTCGCGGACCGCGGCGCCGAGCGACTGCTGCTGGCCGGCACGCCCCCGCGCGAGCTGGTGGCCGAGCTGACCGCGCGGGGCACGGCCGTGGGCACGACGGACGTGGACCTGTCCGGCGCCGACGCGCTGGCCGCGCTGGTGGCCGCCTTGCCGTCGGAGCATCCGCTGACCGCGGCCGTCCTCCTCGCGCCCGCACTCGACCACGGTCCGGGCCCGGTGGACGCCGGGCGGATCGCCCGCGAGTGGCCGGGCGCCGTGGCCGTCGCGTCGACCGTGTGCGAGTTCGCCGCGCAGCAGCCGCTGTCGGCCCTGGTGGTGTGCTCGTCGGTGGCCGGTGTGCTGCCCGTGCCGGGGCTCGGCAACCAGGCCGCCGCACACGCTCACCTGTACGCCCTGGCCCAGGTGCACCGGGCCCGGGGACTGCCGGTGGCGGCGGTGTGCTGGGGGCCGGTCGACGGTGCGCAGGCCGTCGGGGACACGGAGAAGCAGCTGCGGAGCAACGGTGTGGACGCGCTGTCGCCCGCGGAGGCGACGGCGCACCTGAGCGAGGTGCTGGACCGCCCCGCCCCGTCCGCCGTACTGGCCGACTTCACCGACGAGCGGCCCCTTTGACGGGTGCGCGACCGTTTGGCGGGCCTTAAGAACGGCCTCCCACAATGAGCGGGCGATCACGCGCGGCGCCCCCGAGGAACCCCGTACCACCGGTCTTCCCACCCCATCTCGCCCAAGAACCCCATCTCGCCAAGAAGGAGGGCACGTCATGGCGATCGCCCACGGGACCCACAGCTATGTGCCGGATGCTCCTCGGCTGGTCAAGAACCCGTTCGGCGGCGCCCCGGTCTGGAAGCTGACGCGCTACGACGACGTGTCGGCGATGCTCGTCGACCGACGGTTCGTGACGAACTCCCACGCGCTGCCGGGCGGTTCGGACTTCTACGCCGAGATGCTGGTGCAGCTGGGGATATCCGAGGACGTCCTGCCGTATCTGACCGGGAACCTGGCGCACGTCGGCCCCGAGGACCACGCACGGCTGCGGAAGCTCGTCTCGCGGGCGTTCACGGCCCGGCGGGTGGCGAAGCTGCGCCCGCAGGTCCAGAAGATCACCCACGAGCTCTTGGACGCGCTGCCGGACCGCGCCGTCGACGGCACCGCGGATCTGATCGAGCACTTCGCCTACCCGCTGTCGATCACGGTGATCTGTGACCTGTTGGGCGTGCCCGTCGAGGACCGGCCGCTGTGGCGGGGGTGGAGCGAGGACACCGCCAGCATGGATCCGAAGCGGATGAACACCATGCTCGTCGACATGGGCGCATACGTGGCCGAGCTGGCCGGGCACCGGCTCGCGAACCCGTCCAACGACCTGATCAGCGCGCTGGTGCAGGTCAACGACGAGGACAGCGGCCGGCTATCGGACACCGAACTGATCACCATGGTGCTGACGTTGATGGTCGCCGGGCACGAGACCACCACGCACTTCATCGGCAACGGCATCGTCGCCCTGCTCACCCACCCCGACCAGTTGGCGCGGCTGCGTGCGGACCCGGAGCTGATGCCCGACGCGGTGCAGGAACTGCTGCGCTGGTGCAGCCCCATCGTGGTGACCCAGCAGCGCTTCGCGTCCGAGGACATCACCATCGGCGGTGCGCTGATCCGCCGCGGCGAGCGCGTGCAGGCCGTGCTGAGCGCGGCCAACCACGACCCCGACCGCTACGCGAACCCCGAGGTGCTGGACATCACCCGGCGCCCCGAGAACGCCGGCCACCCCCACCTCGCGTACTCGCACGGCGCCTACTACTGCCTCGGTGCGCCCCTGGCCAACCAGGAGGCCGAGGCCGCCTTCGCGGCCGTGTTCGACCGGTTCCCGGAGCTGGCGCTCGCCGTCCCGCAGGAGCGCCTGCAGTGGCGGCCCCAGGAGGACGCCCACCAGCTCGTCGAACTGCCGGTACGGCTCGGGCCCGCCCGAGCCGCCGAAGCACCCTGACTCCCGCGCCGCGGTTCTCCGACGATTCCGGTTGCCGCGCCGCCCCGTCCCGACACTGCTAGGAGTGAAACGTGAGCAAGAGCATTCCCTCCCCCAAGAAGCGGTCCATGGCCGTACGCATCGGCGGAGCCCTCGTCGCCCTGGTGACGCCCACGGTGCTGCTGGTCGCTTCGCCGGTGAACGCGGAGCCCGACGCGGCCGAGGGCAAGGGCGACGAGGCGGTGTTGCCGGCGCCGCCGCAGATGAAGGCCCTCGAACCGCTCCTCGGCAAGTGGAAGTGCGTCCTGACCAACCCGCCGCCGCCGGTCGGCGGGCCGCAGACGGTGAGCTACGTGACCACCCGCAAGGCACTGGACGGCCACTACCTGTACAGCGACGTCACGCTCCAGCCCGGTGACCTGGTGGGCCGGCAGATCTTCGGCTGGAACCCGATCAGCCACAAGTACACCCGGTACAGCTACGACAACTGGGGCACGTCCGACTACACGGTGGCCGGCGCTCCGGACAAGAACGGCAAGATCTCCTTCGTGGGCTCCGGGCACGAGGTGATGGTGCCGAGCCCCACCGGCAAGGCCCAGGGCTTCGCGATGACGATGGTGGACAACTACACCTTCGTCCGTCCCGGCTACCGAGTGGTGAGCACGGTCGTCACCTCCGCGGACGGCAACACGGTCGACTGGGGCGGCAACTGCACCCGCATCTCCAAGTGATCCGCACCGTGTCGCCCCGCTAGAGGGGGCACACCGGGGGAAAGGTCCTGACCGCGGTCAGGACCTTTCGCCGTGGACGCCGCACCTCACTCGCTGCCGGCGTGGTTCCCCGCTCGCCGGTCGCGCCCGTTCAGGCCCCGTCGGCGGTGCGGTGGAGGGCCGTCAGCCGCTCCAGCTCGGGCACCAGGTCGTTCGGGGTGCGCTGGGCCATCATCTGCCGGCGCATCCGCTCGGCGCCCTCGCGGTAGGACGGGTCTTCCAGGAGCTGCACCAGCGCCTCGCGCACCCGCTGCCCGTCGACGTCCCCGGGGCGGATCGGAATCCCGATCCGGTGCTCCTCGATCAGGGTGTTCTTGGCGACGGCGTCGGGCGTGCTGCAGATCAGCAGCTGCGGGATCGCGTTCAGCAGACCGCTGTTGAAGCTTCCGGGGCCGCCGTGGTTCACCAGCACGGCGCAGCTCGACACGATGGCCTGCATCGGCACGAACTCGACCACCCGGGTGTTGTCGGGGATCCGGTCGAGTTCGTCGCGGAGTTCGTCCGAGAGCGTGAGCACGAGTTCGATGTCGAGGTCGGCGACCGCGTCGAGGACGTCCTGCACCTGGTCGACGGTGATGGCGTGGTCCTCGGGCAGTTCGCGCGCGGTGATCCCGAACGTCATCAGTACCCGGGGTGCGGTGGGCGGGTCGGCGACCCAGTCGGGCACCACCGCCGGCCCGTTGTAGGGCACGTACCGCACTGACACCGACAGGTCGTCGGGCTCCAGCCGCAGGGACTCCGGCAGTTGGTCGACGGTGAACTGACCGTTGACGAGGTCCTCCGAGTACGTACAGCCGTACTTCTCGGCCCAGGCCGCGTACCAGTCCCGGCACCCGTCGGTCCGGTCCTCCACGGGCTGCTGTTCCTGGGCGGCCAGGAAGTCGTTCCGCAGCCGGCCGCTGACGTCCAGGGAGAACAGGACGCGGCCGTGGGCCGCCCCGGTCGCCTTCGCCGCGATCGCACCGGCGTTGCTCACCGCGTCCCACAGCACCAGGTCCGGCTGCCAGGAACGGCAGTGGGTGACGAGGTCGTCGACCATGGTGTCGTTGATGAACTGGAGTCGCGGGACCACTACGTTCTCGTCGAGCCAGCGCAGCTCCGGCCAGCCGATCTTCCGGCGGCCCGCCCCGATCTCGAAGAGGGAGTCGACGGGGCCGGGCGGTCCCTGCTTCGCCGGTACGGTCCCCTCCTCGGCGGTGCGTCCCCGCTCCTGGGGGGTCAGGGGCGAGCCCACCGTGACCGCCGTGAGGCCGGCCCGGGTGATGGCGTCCGCGAGCGGCGGCTCGCTCGCCACCCGCACCTCGTGCCCGGCCGTCTGCAACGCCCACGCCAGGGGCACGAAGTTGTAGAGATGCGTCTTCCAGGGGAACGTCACGAAGAGCACGCGCACGTCACCCACCTCCTACCGATGAGTCCGGAGCCGCCCACCACGGACCGGTGGTCCGGTGGTGGCCCGGTGGTGATCCGGCGTGCCGTCCCGGCACGCGCACACCCGGGCCACCCATGGTCGTGGGGGCCGGTAATTCCTCACTAAAGCCCTGGGCAGCCGTTTGGGCCGCCTTTAGAGCCGTCTCCCACGATGGGGCACGCGCAGAAAAGTCATGCTTCCCGGCCATCACGACACGACAGGACAGGGTGTTATGCAGCAGCCAGAAGTCACCGAGGGCAACGGCCAGACCGCTCTGGACGCCGACGCACTTCAGCGCAAGATCGCCGCCGCCGGGGCGGAGGAGCGCGAGGGAATCTTCCGGGAGGCGGTCCGCTCCCAGGCTGCCGACATCCTCGACCACACGACGATCGAAGACGACAGCAACTTCCTGGAGCAGGGGATCACCTCCCTCAAGGCGTTGGAGCTGACCCGGAACCTGATGTCGCTCACCGACGTCGAGATCCCCCTCGTCGCCATCATCGAGCACCCCAGCCCCGCCGAACTGGCCACGTACATCAACGAGGCGTACGCCGCCCAGCACGGATAGCCGGCCGGCTCGACGCGCGCCCCATCCACTCACCTCACACCCCCGGGCGGTCGACCATGAACGACACACAGTTCGCCAAGAAGTCGCTGGAGGGCCGGGTGCGCTCCTTCTACGAGAACATCAACCGCGGGCGCGGCACTGACCTCTTCTCGGCGCTGCTGGGTTACGAGAGCCTGTACGTCAACCTCGGCTACTGGACGCCCGGCTGCACCACCCAGGACGAGGCGTGCGAGGCGATGGCCGAGGAGGTCGCCGAGCGCGCCGGCATCACCGAGGGCGACCAGGTGCTGGACGCCGGCTGCGGATACGGCGGCCCGGCCATCCACTGGGCGCGCACCCGCCGGCCGGAGCGCATCGTCGCGCTGAACGTCACCCCCAGCCAGGTCGCCGTCGCCCAGCAGGGCGTCGCCGAGCTGGGGCTGGACAAGGTGATCGACCTGCGGTTGGCCTCCGCGACGTCCATGCCGTTCCCCGACGGGTCGTTCGACCGGGTGGTGGCGCTGGAGTCGTCGGTGCACTTCCACACCCGTCAGGGGTTCATCGAGGAGGCCCTGCGCATCCTGCGCCCCGGCGGCACCCTGACCACGGCCGACCCGGTGCCGCGGGAGGGCATGAAGACCAATGCGGGCGGCATCATGGGCCGGCTGGACGACTGGCGCCGCAAGAAGGTCATCCCGGACGTGAACTGGTACCCGCCGAGCGTCCACGCCGAACGGCTCAAGCGGGCCGGGTTCGTGAACGTCGCGGTGGAGGACGTCACGGACCGGGTGATGGAGCCGAACGCCGCGTATGTGCGCGAGCGGTGCGCGACCCTGCTGAAGGACCCGCGGTTCACCAGGTTCAAGGACCGCAGCGTCATCAAGCTGCACCTGAAGCTCACCGAACTGCGCCTGGCCACCCGCGGCTACGTCCTCTCGACGGCGCAGAAGCCCTCGATCTCCTGAGCCGGAGGCCACGCCCATGAACCTGCGCGTTCCGGTGAGCGGGGACACGTCGCTGCACGTCCGGCACTGGCCGGGCACCGCCCGCGCCTTCTTGCTCGTGCACGGGCTCGACTCGAACGCCCGGTTGTGGTCGCTGGCCGCGCGGCGGCTGGCCGAGTCCGGGCACGCCGTGTACGCCGTCGACATGCGCGGGCACGGCGAGTCCGACGTGCCGGAGACCGGCTACGACATCGCCACGGCCGCCGCCGACCTGGCCGCGGTCGCCGCCGGTCTGGACCTTGCCGACGCGGTGGTCGCCGGTCACTCCTGGGGGGCGCACGTCGCCCTGCGGCTGGCGGCCGAGCGCCCCGATCTGGTGGCCGCGCTGGCGCTGGTGGAGGGGGGCTGGGTCGAGCCGGCCGCGATCCACGGTGAGTGGGAGCAGTTCGCGGCCATCCTCGACTCGCCGCTCTCCCTCGCGGGCCGGGAGTTGGGCAAGGACGGCATCGAGGGGATGCGGGCCTTCCTCCGGACGCTGCATCCGGACTGGCACGAGGAGGCCGTCGAGGCGTCGCTGCTCTCGTTGCAGATCGGCCCGGACGGCTCGCTGACCCCGCGGCTGTCCAGGGCCCAGCGGACCGCCCTCATCCGCAGCATCTGGGACGACACCCCGGGGCGCTGGTTCCCCGCGATCGCCATGCCCGTCATGCTGCTGGCCGCCCACCCCCGCGAATTGGCGCGGTGGCCCCCGAGCATCCGTACGATCGTGGAGCGCAACCGGCAGTCGGTGCACACGGCCGCGAAGTCCCTGCCGCACGCGCAGGTGCGGGAGTACTTCGACTCCGACCACGACCTGCACGCACAGCGGCCGGACGAGGTCGCCAAGGACCTGCTCAGGCTGGCGAACCTGGTTTGACCACGCGTTGGGGCCCGGCCCGGGAGGTTTCTCCCGGGCCGGGCCCCTTTTCGCGGTCAGGCGCCGAACTCGCGGTCCACGAGCGCGAACATCTCGGCGGCGGTGGCGGCCGTCAGGTCGTCGTCCCCGTCGGCGCCCTCCTCGTCGCGTGCGGCCGGCGCCTCGTGCTTCCACAGGACGCTCCGCAGCCGGTTCAGCAGGGCGGCGCGGCGGGGGTCGTCGGCGGGCAGCGCGTCGAGTGCGCCTTCCACGGCGTCGAGGTGTCCGTCCGCGGTGTCGTCGGCCACCTCGTCGCGCAGGACCTCCCCCAGCAGGTGGGCCGTCAGGGCTCCGGGCGTGGGGTGGTCGAAGGCCGCCGTCGCGGACAGGCTGACGCCCGTGCCGGCGCGCAGCCGGTTCCGCAGGTCGACGGCGGCGATGGAGTCGAAGCCGAGCTCCTTGAACGGTCGGTCGACACCGACTTGTTCGGGCGACCGGTAGCGCAGTACGGCCGCGGCCTGGGTGCGGACCACGGTCAGCAGTCGGGCCTCACGGTCGGCGGCGGGCAGGGCCGCCAGTTCCTTGCGGAGCGCGGCCCCGACGTCGTCGCTGCTCCCTTCGCCGTCCTGCGGTGCGCTGCCGGCGCCGTGCGCCGCGGGGACGGCGTCGAACAGCCGGCTCTTCCTGGCCAGCGTGAACAGGGGCAGGAAGGTCGACCAGTCGACGTCGGCTACGACCGTGTCCGGCGCACCGCCCGCCAAGAGTTCTTGCAGGGCGACGACAGCGAGCCGCGGGTCGAGCGGCGCGAGGCCCTGTCGACGGGCCAGCTGCAGCGGCAGGCCGGCGGGTGCGCCCCTGTCGTCGTCGGTCAGCTCCCACAGGCCCCAGGCGTGGGAGACCGCGTCCAGGCCCGCGGCGCTGCGGTGGGCCGCGGTCGCCGCAAGACCGGCGTGGGCCGCGGCGTACGCACCGTGGTCACGGCTGCCCCAGGTGGTGGCTGCGGAGGTGAAGTGGACCGTACGCACCGGCTGTCCGCCCGCGGCGCACACGTCCGCCAGGTGCGGGGCCGCGCCGTCGCGTGCGGTGCGGACCGCCGCGGTCAGCTGCCGCGGGGTCAGCTCCGCCAACGGGGCGAGGTCGCCTGTGACGGAGGTGTGCAGCACCGTGCCGATGGGCGCGCCGGCCGCGGCGAGTTCCCCGGCCGCGGCGCCCACGCTGCGCGCGGTGTCGACGGGGTCGGCGGGGTTGCAGGCGACGACCGTCAGTTCGACGCCGGATGCGGCCAGTTCCGTACGCAGTGCCTGGCCGGCCGGTGCGTCGTCGCCGGCAACGTCCAGCAGGACGACGTGCTGCGCTCCGCCGCCCGCGAGCCACCGGGCGAGGTGGCACGCCAGGGCGCCGGTGCCTCCGGTGACGAGGACGGTGCCGGACGGGGTCCAGCCGCGCTCCGCCTTCGGGTCGGGGGCGGCCCCGGACGTCGGGGACTCGACGGGCACCGGGGCGAGCCGTCGCCCGTACGCGCCGTCGGGGCGCAGCGCGATCTGGTCCTCACCGCCGTCGCCGTAGCGGCCGAGGAGGGCGGTGCGCAGTTGCTCGGGGCGTAGTTCGTGCGGGGTGGCGGGCAGGTCGAGCAGTCCGCCCCACTGCTCGGGGTGCTCCAGCGCGGCCACCCGGCCCAGGCCCCACAGCTGGGCCTGGTGCGGGGCGTCCGGCGCGTCTGCGTCGGTGGCGGCGACGGCGCCGCGAGTGGCACACCACAGGGGCGCCGTCAGGTCGCTGTCCACCAGCGCTTGGAGGAGGGCGAGGGTAGTGCCGATGCCGGGGTTGACGTCGTCCGCGGGGTCGCCGTCGGCGAGGGCCAGCAGCGACAGCACGCCCGCAGGGCGTCCGTCAGACGGGTACGAGCGGAGGCGGGCGGCGAGGTCGAACCGGTCGGCGTCGGGACCCACGTCGAGTGTGTTGACGGAGCGCCCGCCGGCGGTCAGCGCTTCGGCGCAGGTCTCGGCCCAGGCACAGGCCCCGGCGTCGCCGCCCGCGGGGCGGACGAGGAGCCAGGGGCCGGCGGGCGGCGGCGCTTCGGCCGGTGCCGTCAGCCGGTCCCAGCGGACGCGGTAGCGCCAGGAGTCCGCGGTGGAGCGGTCGTTACGGCTCCGGCGCCAGTCGCCGAGCACGGGCAGCAGCGCGGTCAGCGCCGGGTTCGCCCCGTCGTCGGCGGCGAGGCCCAGTACCGCGGACGCGGTCTGCGCGTCCCCGCCCTCCACGGCGGACCAGAACCGCTCCTCCCCCTCGTCCGGCTCGCCGGCCGTGGCCGCAGCCAGCGGGGCCACGTCCTCCAGCCAGAAGCGCTCGCGTTGGAATGCGTAGGTGGGGAGGTCGGTGTGGGGGTGGGTGGGGTGGGTGTGGTTGGGGGTCCAGTTGATGGGGGTGGCGGTGGTGTGGGCGTGGGCGAGGGCGTGGGTGAGTTGGGTGGGTCCGCCGGCGTCGCGTCGGAGGGTGGGGATCGCGACCGCTTCGATGGCGGCGGTGTCGAAGATCTGCTCCAGGCCCAGGGTGAGGACGGGGTGGGGGCTGGCTTCGACGAACAGCCGGTGTCCGGCGTCGAGGAGGGCGTGGACGGTGTCGGAGAAGCGGACTTGCTCACGGAGGTTGCGCACCCAGTAGCCGGTGTCGAGTTCCGTGGTGTCGACGGGTCCGGCGGTGACGGTGGAGTAGAAGGCGACCGTGCTGGTGGTGGGTTCGATGCCGGCAAGGAGGTGGTGGAGTTCCTCGGTGATCTCGTCGACCTGTGGTCCGTGGGATGCGTAGTCGACGTCGATGGTGCGGGCGCGGTGCCCGGCCGCCTCCACGGCCGTGACGACGTCGGCCACGTGTTGGGGTGGTCCGGAGATGACGGTCGATGACGGCCCGTTCACCGCCGCCACCACCACACCACCACCGTCGGCCGGGAAGAACCACCCTTCAGCGTCAGCGGCGCTCAGGCCGAGGGATGCCATCGCACCACCACCCGACAAGGCGCGGAGTGCTCGGCTGCGCAGGGCGACAATGCGGGCGCCGTCCTCCAACGACAAGGCCCCCGCAACACAAGCAGCGGCGATCTCACCCTGCGAATGCCCGATCACTGCTGCGGGGGTGACGCCGTGTTCGGCCCACACGGCGGCCAGGGACACCATCACCGCCCACAGCACCGGCTGCACCACATCGACCCGCGCCAGCTCTGTTCCGTCGCCGCGTAGGACGTCGGTCAGGGACCAGTCCACATGGGGTTTCAGCGCCGCTTCACACGCGGCGATTCGTTCGGCGAACACCGGCGAGGAGTCGAGTAGTTCCACGCCCATGCCGGCCCATTGGGAACCCTGCCCGGGGAACACCAACACCGGGCCCGCGCTAGAGGCGAGGGCGGGCAG
>NZ_JBEYTZ010000071.1:0-17299 GCF_040643215.1 Streptomyces sp. NPDC047315
CCCCCCAGGTCATCCGTTCGACAGAGGGGACACAGTCATACCGGGCCCGGAGGCCAGCGGCCCCATTGCAGGACCGCGAAAAACATAACGGGGGCGTCAGGCGCCGGGGCCGGGAAAGCCCGTCGGCCAGGTGTGCACCGGCTCCCCGCGGTGCATCAGCTCGCGGTAGCGCCGGGTGGTGGCAGCCAGGGCCGCGTCCCTGCCGAGCCCTGCGTCCAGGGCCCGGTGGAAGGTCTCGGCCTGCCAGGTCGCGCCGTTGGTGCGGCGCCGGCAGCGCTGCTCGATGACCCCGAGGTAGCGGTCGCGGTCGGCCGCCGAGACGTTCCACGCGTCCAGCCCCGCAGCCGCCAGTGGCAGCAGCTCGTCCCGGACCAGCTTGGTGACGGGGACCGTCGTGACGCCGCCCGCCCGCCCGGGCCGGGGCCAGCGCAGCTCGGCGTCGATCCCGTCGCGGCACGCGGTGTCGAAGTTCTCCGCGGCGGCCTCGAACGGCAACCGGTTCCACACCGGTCGCGGCTCGTCCGCCAGCGCCCGCACCAGCCCGTAGTAGAAGGCGGCGTTCGCGACGACGTCCGTGACGGTGGGGCCGGCCGGCAGCACCCGGTTCTCCACCCGCAGGTGCGGGACGCCGTCCGCGACCCCGTACACCGGGCGGTTCCACCGGTACACCGTGCCGTTGTGCAGGACGAGTTCATGGAGCCGGGGCACCCCGCCGTCGTCGATGACCCGCAGTGGGTCCTCCTCCTCGTCGCAGATCGGCAGCAGCGGGGGGAAGAAGCGCAGGTTCTCCTCGAAGAGGTCGTAGGCGGACGTCACCCAGCGCTCACCGAACCACGTGCGCGGCCTGACACCCTGTGCCTGGAGTTCGGGCGGCCGGGTGTCGGTGGCCTGTTGGAAGAGGGGCGGCCGGGACTCCCGCCACAGCTCCTTGCCGAACAGGAAGGGCGCATTGGCCCCCACCGCGACCTGCACCGAGGCCACGGCCTGCGCCGCGTTCCACACGTCGGCGAACCGCGCCGGCGTCACCTGCAGATGCAGTTGCACCGAGGTGCAGGCGGCCTCCGGCGCGATGGACGCCGACGTACAGCTCAGCCGCTCCACCCCGGCGATGTCCAGGGCGAACTCCTCGCCCCGCGCCGCCACGATCTGCTCGTTCAGCATCGTGTAGCGGTCGTCGGCGGAGAGGTTGCCGCTCACCAGATCGGCCTGGGCGAGGGTCGGCAGAATACCGATCATCATGATCCCGGCACCGACTTCGCTGGCTTTGCGGTCGGCATATCCCAGACCGGCCCGCAGCTCTTCGGCCAGCTGGTCGAGAACGTGCCCGCCGAGCCGGTGGGGCACGATGTTCACTTCCAGGTTGAACATTCCGAGTTCGGTCTGGAAATCGCGACTCGCGATGCGTTCCAACACTTCCGCATTCATCATGCGGGGCTGCCCGTCAGTGCCCACGAGATTCAGCTCGATCTCCAGGCCCATCAGATTCTTCGGCCGGTCGAAGCGCTTCTCGTCCAACAGTCGCGCCAGGCCCGCGAGGCACTGCTGCAACTTCCGCCGGTACCGCTGGCGATCGGACAGCTCGAAACCGTCGGTGACGACCTTGTCCCCCATCGAAGTGTCCTTCCTCGGGTGGGCGCCACACGGCGTCGGCCGCTCGTCTCAGGGACGATAATGCCCAGACTGACTGATCCATAACGCAGCGGGGACGGCCCGGGACCGTTAGTGTGGCAGCTACGATCCCGCGGTCGACCAGCGGTGCGCCAGGACCACCTACCCCCACCCAGGTGTAATGGACACCCACCCCGCGGCAACTGTGGTGAAAAACTCCGACAGGTTTCGGCCTACCAAGGTTCGGGCAAAATACCAGGCCGTTGCGTGACGTACATCAGAAATCCGACACAACGCCCCCCGCACATAGACCTGAACCAGCCTTGTCGTGAATGGCGCGGGACGCTAGCGGAAACATCGTGCGAACACGTGTCGTATAAACTCCGCTACTGAGGCATACGGTTGGCGCCCGGCGGCCTTTCCAGTCCCCTTGGCCCCCGCGTGCCGACAACGCCGTCCGCACTGGCGCCCTTTTCACCGATTCACCGTGTCTCCCCGAGTGAGAGGCGACCCACCATGCCGCTGCATGTCCTCCAAGCCCCCGCGCCGGCTGTCCGCAGCGTTCTCGCGGCACTCAGTTCCCCTACCGCCGTCCGTGAGGACCGCACCCCGGCACTCAGGTCCGTCCAGGGACCCGTGAGCCCCGAGTCACCGCTCCCCCTCCACGTGCTGGACCAGGTCGTCACCGACGACACCGGGCCCCGCACCCGTCCCACGGGGTGGCGCTTCCTGCTCCGCGCCGACGACCGCAACGTCGCCGCGGCGGAAACCCTGCTGACGCCCGACGGCTGGGCCTTCTCGCACTTCTTCGAGGGCCCCTACCTCAGCTCCACCGAACTGGCCCTGCGGCAGGCGGAGTCGTTCTCGACCCCGTTCCAGCCGCGCCTGCTGTCCGTACCCGCCCTCTACATGCTCACCCTCTGGCTGCACGGCGATCCGGAGGCCGACGCCTCCTCGACCTTCCTCGCGCCCACCGACGTCCTGATGCCGCTGGCGCCCGCGCCGCCCGGCATCACCGCCCACCGGCCGTACCGGGTCGCGGAACTCCTCCCGGTGATGACCCTGCGACTCACCCCCGCGCCGCTCCTCGGCTCACCCGCCTGAAGGGGGCGGCCCGAGCGGCTTGATCCGTACCCCCCGCCGTGCGCCCCGCGACCGTTCGCCCGTTGCGGGGCGCACAGCCGTCCGCACCGGACTAGCCCGTTCCGACCATCGCGAACCACCCGAAAGGACAGTCGAGTTGAGCTGAACCATCCAGGTGGGTGATGCGTCCCTCACGAGTAAGACGAGCTGTCGCGAAATCCCTGCGGATCGGCGCCCGTGGGGCAACACTGGGAGCGGAACGACAGATACGGGGGAACGGCCATGACGGCACCATCTAGCCGCAGGACACACATCACACCAGAGCGAGAGAACCCAGCCATGTGCCAGCACCAACCAGCCTGCCCGACGTCAGACTCCGCCGACAGGGACGCCGCCCGTCTCCTGGCGCACCACCCCGAGCAGGGCTGGAGCCTGCTGTGCAACGGAGTGCTCCTGTTCGAGGACACGGGCGAGCTGCTGCCGGACGGTCAGGTCATCGCTCCGCACCGACCGCTCCAGACCAGCACGGCCGCATAGCCGGCACGTAGCAAAGGACGCGGCGCGGTACGAAGAGAGAAGAAAAGACGAAAGAGGGGCCGGACGGGACCGCAGAAGGTCTCCGTACCGGCCCCGATGCACGCCGCGGGGCGGCCGTGCGTCAGTTCTCGTACTCGTCCAGCGGCGGGCAGGAGCAGACCAGGTTCCGGTCGCCGAACGCCCCGTCGATGCGCCGCACCGGCGGCCAGTACTTGTCCGCGCTCGCCCCGGCGGGGAAGACCGCCTCGTCACGGCCGTAGGGGTGCGTCCACTCCCCGCCCAGCGCAGCCGCGGTGTGCGGGGCGTTCCGCAGCGGGTTGTCGTCCGCGGGCCACTCGCCCGAAGCGACCTTCTCGATCTCCGCCCGGATCGCGATCATCGCGTCGCAGAACCGGTCGAGCTCGGTCAGGTCCTCGCTCTCGGTGGGCTCGATCATCAGCGTCCCGGCGACCGGGAAGGACATCGTCGGCGCGTGGAAGCCGTAGTCGATCAGCCGCTTGGCGATGTCGTCGACGCTGACGCCGGTCGCCTTCGACAACGGCCGCAGGTCCACGATGCACTCGTGCGCGACCAGCCCGGCCGGGCCCGTGTACAGCACCGGGTAGTGCGGCTCCAGCCGCTTGGCCACGTAGTTCGCCGCGAGCACCGCGACCTGGGTGGCGCGCTTCAGACCCTCGCCGCCCATCAGCCGCACGTACGCCCAGGAGATGGGCAGGATGCCCGCCGAGCCCCAGGGGGCGGCCGAAATCGGGCCCACGCCCGTCTCGGGGCCCGCCGTCGGCTGGAGGGGGTGGTTCGGCAGGTACGGGGCGAGGTGCGCCCGGACCGCCACCGGACCGACGCCCGGACCGCCGCCGCCGTGCGGGATGCAGAAGGTCTTGTGCAGGTTCAGGTGCGAGACGTCGCCGCCGAAGACGCCCGGCTTCGCCAGCCCCACCAGCGCGTTGAGGTTGGCACCGTCGACGTACACCTGCCCGCCGGCCTCGTGCACCTGGGCGCAGATGTCGGCGACGTGCTCCTCGAACACCCCGTGGGTGGACGGGTAGGTGATCATCAGCACCGCCAACTCGTCCCGGTGCTTCGCTATCTTGGCGGTCAGGTCGTCGACGTCGACCTCGCCGTCGTCGGCGGTCTTGACGACGACGACCTTCATGCCGGCCATCACGGCGCTGGCCGCGTTGGTGCCGTGCGCGGAGGACGGAATCAGACAGACCGTGCGCTGCTCGTCGCCGTTGGCGCGGTGGTAGGCGCGGACGGCGAGGAGCCCGGCGAGCTCGCCCTGGGAGCCGGCGTTCGGCTGGAGGGAGACCTTGTCGTACCCCGTGACCTCGGCGAGTCGCTCCTCCAGCTCCCGCACGAGGGTGAGGTAGCCGTCGGCCTGGTCGACCGGGGCGAAGGGGTGGATCTGGCCGAATTCGGGCCAGGTCACCGGCTCCATCTCGGTGGTCGCGTTCAGCTTCATCGTGCAGGAGCCGAGCGGGATCATGCCGCGGTCCAGCGCGTAGTCCCGGTCGGCGAGTCGGCGCAGGTAGCGCAGCATCGCGGTCTCGGAGCGGTACTGGTGGAAGACCGGGTGGGTCAGGTACTCGTCGGTCCGCAGCAGGCCGTCGGGCAGCGCGTCCGAGGTGGTGGCGTCCAGCGCGTCGAGGTCGGCCTCGACGCCGAACGCGGCCCAGACGGCGGCCACGGCGCTGCGCGTGGTGGTCTCGTCGCAGGCGACGGAGACGTGGGAGTCGTCCACGAGGCGGAGGTTGACCCCGCCCTCGCGCGCGGCGGCGACCACGTCGGCAGCACGGCCCGGGACGCGCAGCGTCACGGTGTCGAAGTACGCACCGTGGACCACCTCGACCCCGCCGGCCGTCAGACCCGCGGCGAGCAGTGCGGCGTAGCGGTGGGTGCGCTCGGCGATGGAGCGCAGCCCCTGCGGACCGTGGTACACGGCGTACATTCCGGCCATCACGGCGAGCAGCACCTGCGCCGTGCAGATGTTGCTGGTGGCCTTCTCGCGGCGGATGTGCTGTTCGCGGGTCTGGAGGGCGAGGCGGTACGCCCTGTTCCCGTCGGCGTCGACGGAGACGCCGACGAGCCGTCCCGGCAGGCTGCGGGCGAACGTCTCGCGCACGGCCATGTAGCCGGCGTGCGGGCCGCCGAAGCCCATGGGGACGCCGAAGCGCTGCGTGGTGCCGACGGCGATGTCGGCGCCGAGCTCCCCGGGGGAGGTGAGCAGCGTCAGCGCGAGCAGGTCGGCGGCGACGGTGACGACCGCACCGAGGCCGTGGGCCTCCTCGATGACGGGCTTGATGTCCCGTACGGCCCCGGAGGCGCCCGGGTACTGCACGAGGACGCCGAAGACGCCGCGCTCGGCGATCTCGGCGGGGATGCCGTCGCTCAGGTCGGCGGTGACGACCTCGACGCCGGTCGGTTCGGCGCGGGTGCGGATCACGGCCACGGTCTGCGGCAGCGCGTCGGCGTCGACGAGGAAGACGCCGTCCTTCACCTTGCCGACGCGGCGGGCGAGCGACATGGCTTCGGCGGCGGCCGTGGCCTCGTCGAGGAGGGAGGCGCCGGAGGTGGGCAGGCCGGTGAGGTCGGCGACCGTCGTCTGGAAGTTCAGCAGGGCCTCAAGGCGGCCCTGGGAGATCTCCGGCTGGTACGGCGTGTAGGCGGTGTACCAGGAGGGGTTCTCCATGACGTTGCGCAGGATGACCGGCGGGGTGAAGGTGCCGTGGTAGCCGAGGCCGATCATCGACGTCATGACGGTGTTCCGGTCGGCGAGGTCGCGCAGTTCGGCGAGGACCTCGGCCTCGGTGCGCGCCTGCGGGAGGCCCAGGGCCTCGGCGCTCTTGATGACGTCGGGGACCGCGGCTGCGGTCAGCTCGTCCAACGAGCCGTACCCCACCTGCGCCAACATCTTGGCCTGGGCCTCGGCGTCGGGCCCTATGTGGCGCTGCTCGAAGGGGATGCCTCGCTCCAGCTGCGCGAGCGGGGTGCGGTTGGCGGTCATGTAGGCGGCCTCCTGGTCTGATGCGACCTGCGAGGGGCACCACGGCGCGGATGCCCTGGACGGCCTCCCCCTCTGTCATCTCAACCTGAGAGCTTCACCGGCCCGCCCGTTTTCGGGCGCGCCGGCTTTCACCGTCGGTGAGAGCGGATGCCGTCCGACGCCCGCTCTACTTTCCAGAGTGACCTCGTCCGTGCGGTACAGGTGCCTGAGAGATTCCGGGGAGGATTTGCTCCTTCGGCGCCGCCGGCGACCTTGCCGGTGGACTCTCCCGCACGGGGTCAGCAGCCGCTGCCAGCCTACCAGCGCACCCCTTGCCGGCTCGATCATGTGATCGCCCGAGTGGCCGACGCCCGCGATGTGCCCTTTCGTAAGCCTTAGGCAGCAGTTGCGACCCTCTGGAGGGACCGTGCAGACCGACATCGATCCGCGCAGCCTGATCGGGCGCAAGGCTTTCGACCGCGACGGGGTGAAGATAGGGACGGTCGACGAGGTGTACCTGGACGACGCGACGGGGTCACCCGAATGGGCCGCCGTCCGCACGGGGCTGTTCAGCCGGGACGCGTTCGTCCCCCTCGAACCGAGCACCGTCGTCGACAACGCGCTCCGCGTCCCCTACGAGCGCTCCCTGATCAAGGGCGCGCCGGACTTCGGGGTGGGCCGCCACCTCTCCCCCGAACAAGAACTCCAGCTCTACCACCACTACGGGCTCGAACTCTCTCTCCCCCCGGAAGCGCCCCCCGCCTCTCCCCCTTCCTCAGCTCCGTCCGCTCCGTCGGCCCCGTCCGCTCCGGACAGGTCCGCCGGCGACGACGGCTGATCCACCAGCGGCAACGGCTCGGACGGTGCGAGGTCCGGATCGTCCACGCGGAACGTCCGCACCCGCCCCGGTGCGCCCTGGGGCACCTCGAACCGCACGGTGACCCGCCCGACCCCGCTCCCCTGCACCCACCCCGCGCCGTACACGGCGTGCCGTACGTCCTGCCCGGCGGGCCACTGGCGTACGGAAGCCTCCGCTTCGGCCGGTCCGCCCCCGGCCGAGTCGCCCTCGCCCGCCCCGTCCCGGTGCGGCGCGGCGGACCCACCGGCCCCGTTCTCCTGCGACTGCCCAACACCGCTCGCACCGGCACCGGCACCGACCCCGGCCGCCCGGGCGCTGGCGGCCTGGGCGAACAGGTCCTCCTGCGTGTAGTCCGCGAGCCCCGACACCCCCACGCCGAGGAGCCGGACGCCGCCGGTGGTGTCCACCGCCTCCAGGAGCCGCGCCGCCGCCTCCCGGACCACCGTCGGGTCGTCCGTCGGCCCGCGGAGCGTCTCGGAGCGGGTCAGCGTGGAGAAGTCGTACCGCCGCACCTTCAAGACGATGGTGCGACCCGAGTGCCCGGACGCCCGCAGCCGCTGTACGCACCGGTCGGCCAGCCGCTCGACCTCGACGCGGATCCGCACCCGGTCGTGCAGGTCCACGTCGAAGGTGTCCTCCACCGACACGGACTTCGTGTCGCGCTCGGCGACCACGGGCCGGTCGTCGTGCCCGAGGGCCATCCGGTACAGCCCGGTCCCGTGGGCCTTGCCCACCAGCCGCACCAACTCGTCCTCGCCCGCCTGCACCAACTCCGCGCAGGTGGTGATCCCGCCGCGGCGCAGGTGCTCACCGGTGGCCGGCCCCACGCCGGGCAGGATCCGCACCGAGAGGGGCCCCAACAGCTCGCGCTCGGTGCCCGGCTCGATGAGGACGAGCCCGTCCGGCTTGGCCCGCTCGGAGGCGATCTTGGCGAGCATCTTCGACCCGGCCAGCCCCACGGACCCGGTCAGCCCGGTGACCGCCAGGATGTCCGCGCGCAGCCGCTCGCCGGCCGCCCGCGCCGACGCCGCGTCCCGGGCCGCCCCCGCGGCCTCCAGGTCCACGAACGCCTCGTCCAGGCTCAGCGGCTCCACCAGCGGGGAGAGCTCGCCGAGCAGCCGCATGACCTGCTCGCTGATGGAACGGTAGAAGGCGAACCGCGGCACCAGATACGCCGCGTTCGGCGCGAGGCGGCGGGCCTGCGCCATCGGCATCGCGGAGTGCACCCCGAAGACCCGCGCCTCGTACGACGCCGTGGCCACCACGCCGCGCGGGCCCAGCCCTCCGACGATGACCGGCTTCCCGCGCAGGCTCGGCTTCGCCGCCTGCTCGGCGGCGGCGAAGAAGGCATCCATGTCCAGATGCAGGATCGTCGGAGCGGCTCTCACGCCTCCGATGCTGCCTCATGCCACTGACAGCGCCCGGCAGGGCTGCCGTGCCGCGCCGGGCGCGGGAGCCAGGGTCAGCCTGCCCGGTCCCGCCTGCGGCGGGCCAGTTCGTCGGCGGGGTTGTTGCCGATCAGGGTCTCGCCGGTGTCGATGCGCTCGCCGTGCAGCTGACCGAGCGCGACCTCGACGTCCCGCCACACCACCCCCACCGCGATGCCGAAGACGCCCTGTCCGCCCTGGAGCAGATCGACGACCTCGTCCGGCGAGGTGCACTCGTAGACCGTCGCCCCGTCGCTCATCAGCGTCATCCGCTCAAGATCGGCGAAACCCCGCTCACGCAGGTGCTGCACGGCGGCTCGGATGTTCTGGAGCGCCACACCGGTGTCGAGGAAACGCTTGACGATCTTCAGCACGACGACGTCGCGGAAGCTGTAGAGCCGCTGGGTGCCCGATCCGTACGCCGGGCGGACGCTGGGCTCCACCAGACCGGTGCGCGCCCAGTAGTCGAGCTGTCGATAGGTGATCCCGGCCGCTGCACAGGCCGTCGGCCCCCGGTACCCCACCGTCTCCGGCTCCGCCTCGACCGCACCCCGCTGGAGCGGATACGGTCCGCCTTCCACCGGACTCCGTCCGGGGACGCCCCCAACCGCACCGTCGCCGCTGCTTCTCACGCCGACCCTCCGTCCTTGACCTGCCGACTCGACGGTAGGCAGTCGCCAGGGGTGCGTCAACGATCGCCGCGCTCGCCACGCCGAGTGATAATCACCCTAAGAGTGGTTTCACGTGCCCCAGATCGGGGAAAGGGTACGTGAATGGGCTAAAGCAGCCCCATCAGTCACTGACTGCTCGTCCCGAAGTCCTCGGGAGAGATCTGGTCGAGGAACTCACGGAACTTCTCCACCTCGTCCTCCTGCTCGTCCGGGATCGCGATCCCCGCGTCGTCGAGCACCCCGTCACTGCCGTAGATCGGCGTTCCGGTGCGCAGCGCGAGCGCTATGGCGTCGGAGGGACGCGCGCTCACCTCGACCCCGCTGGCGAAGACCAGCTCCGCGTAGAAGACCCCGTCCCGCAGGTCGGTGATGCGGACCTCGGTCAGCTCCTGGCCCACCGCGTCCAGCACGTCCTTGAAGAGGTCATGAGTCAGCGGTCTGCTGGGCGCCATGCCCTGCTGGGCGAAGGCGATCGCGGTCGCCTCCCCGGGACCGATCCAAATGGGGAGGTACCGATCGCCTCCCACTTCACGCAGGAGCACGATCGGTTGGTTGGAGGGCATTTCCACCCGGACACCCACAACGTCGAGCTCGTTCACACAGCAACCCTAGGCCGTGCGCGGCCCCTTTGGGTAGTCGGGCACGACCGTGATCAGTGGAGACGGACCCCCAGGGCGGTCTGCACGAGGGCCGCGTGGAGCCGTACGGACAGGGTCGCGAGCTCTTTCGCGGTGGCTTCCGCGTGTGCCCGGGTCTGTGGGTTCCGATGCCGCCGCAAGGGTGCCACGACCTGTTCGACCAGCCCGACCTCTCGGTCCGCACCGGCCTTGACCGCCCGCAGGTGCCGCGGCTCCAGACCGAACCGGCCCAGCTCGGCCACCAGCCGGGCCACGGTCACCGCCTCGGCGTCGTAGGAACCGTCCTCACCGGCCGTGAGCAGTCCGTACGACTCCCATTCGGCCAGCTGCTCCTCGGATACCGCGGCACCGGCCAACAGCTCCGCACGGCCCACCCGCGCGACCGTGGGCGGCTGGGGACCGTCCTGGGCGGCGCCGGGGGCCGGCTCGCGCCGCCCGCCCTGCGCCGGCAGCTGCGGCTGCTCACCGCGTGCGACCGCGTCCAGATGTTCGCGGATCACCTTCAGCGGGAGGTAGTGGTCCCGCTGCATCCGCAGCACCTGCGCCAGTCGCTGCACGTCGGCAGCGCTGAACTTGCGGTAGCCGGACGGCGTGCGCCGGGGCTCGACCAGCCCCTCGGCCTCCAGGAAACGGATCTTGGAGATCGTGATCTCGGGAAACTCGTCGTGGAGCTGGGTGAGCACCGTGCCGATGCTCATCAGCCTCTCGCCCTTGGTGGCGGTGCCGTGGCCGGCACCGCCCGTCGGTGTTCGCAGCATGTGCCTCCCCAGACGGGTCACAGGCGGTTACCGGCGATCACATGCCCCGCTGGCTCGCGTGGCTCGCGTAGAAGACCAGCCGGTACTTGCCGATCTGGACCTCGTCGCCGTTCGCCAGGTAGACCGCGTCGATGCGCTCGCGGTTCACGTAGGTGCCGTTCAGACTGCCGACGTCGGCGACGCTGAAGCTGCCGTCGGGCTGCCTGCGGAACTCCACGTGGCGCCGGGACACGGTGACGTCGTCGAGGAAGATGTCGCTCTGCGGGTGGCGGCCCGCCGTCGTCAGCTCGCCGTCCAGCAGGAAGCGGCTGCCGGCGTTCGGCCCGCGCCGCACGACCAGCAGGGCCGAGCCGAGCGGAAGGGCGTCCACGGCGGCCTGCGCCTCGGGCGACAGCGACGGGAGCTGGGTCTGCCCCGTGGTCTCCGAGTCGTACGCCTCCAGGCCGGAGATGGAGATCGTGGAGGTGGTCTCGGACGCCCGCTCGGGGGTCACGCCGCTGCGCAGCGGCGCACCGCAGTTGGAGCAGAACCGACCGGACTCCGGGTTGCGGTAACCGCACCTGGTACACACCGTCACACCAGCCATGGACGGATCCTCCTGCCGCGGCTGTCCCCCGTGGGGATTGGTCGCGTACGGGTCGGAGGAGAACCCTCCACCCGGAGTTGACGTTGATGGTTCCCCGAAACCTATGCGGCCGGCACCGGCAGGGTCAACAGACGACGCGCCCGGTCCGCCGGGAATGTCACCGCCCGGACCAGCGAGCTCGTCCCGGAAGAGAGGGCGCTGGCCACCCTGCTCCTCCTGCTGACCCTGACGCTTGGCGCGGTGCCTGGCGTTGCCGCCGTCCTCGCGTGCGCTCTTGCCGAACAACTTCGCAAACAACTTCACGGGCGATTCCCCTTGACCGAAATAGACCCGCCCGTGGGGCAGGACGAACTCTTGATGATCACGCCTGCCGACCCGGACACCCTCACAACGTCCGTACCCGCCAGACAGTTTCCACCAGGGGGAGGGCAGTTCGTCTGCCGACCCCCCGCAACTTCATGCCCCGATGCGCAAAGCCCCATCCTCCCCCGCCTCACTGGGCCGACGACCGAGCGTAGTCAGGCTGCTTCGCAGGTCGCAAGGCGTCCACGACGATCTTCTCGGATCGCTCCATGGTGGCCGTGGCCTGCTCCTTCTCCAGTGTCTGCACCACTCCCCCGGGGATGTTCAGGGCCGGCTCCAGGTCCTGCGGCTTTCCGATCACCTTGAAACGGTACGGCGCGCTGATCGTCTTGCCGTCCACTTCCACGTTGCCGGCGGCGCCTGTGAAGTACGTGTCGGCGACGACGCGGACGCCGTTGACCTGGATCGCCTCCGCCCCGGCCGCCCGCAGCTCCTGGATGGCGTCGAGCAGCATGTCGGGCTCGACCGCTCCGGCCGCGTCCTCGATCGTGAGCTCGATGCCCGGCCCCTGTGCCGCGACGGTACCCGCCAGGATCCCGAGCTGCTGTTCCTTCTGCTGCGTCTGCCGGCGCGCTTCCTCCGCCTGGTCGGAGCTGCTCTCCAGCTCCGCGCGCTGCCCTTCCAGGGTGCGCTTCTCGTCCTCCAGCCGCTCGGTGCGGCTGTCCAACTCGTCGAGGATGCGGACCAGGTCCTCCTGACGGGCTCCGCGCAGCGCACTGTTGTCGCTCGTGGAACGCACCTGGATGGCAAGCCCCAGACCGAGCACGAACAGCAACAGGGCGACGGTGAGTTGGGCACGGGTGACCCTCGGGGGCCACAGTCCGGCCAGCAGCCGCTGCCGGCCGGTGGGTCCGCTGAGGGCCGGATCGACGGCGGCCGGTTCGGCAGCCCGGGGCCCCGGGGGCTGCTCGGGCGGCAGGGACCCGTCCTTCTTGGCGGGGGCGTCCCTGTCGGCGGGGTCCGTCGGCGCTTCTGGGCGCTGGTCGCGGTGCATCGGCATCACGCCCGGAAGACGTGCCGACGGATCGCGGCGGCGTTGGAGAAGATCCGGATGCCCAGCACGACGACCACACCGGTGGACAGCTGGGCGCCGACGCCCAGTTTGTCACCGAGGAACACGATCAGCGCGGCCACGACCACGTTCGACAGGAAGGAGACGACGAAGACCTTGTCGACGAAGATCCCGTCCAACATGGCCCGCAGCCCGCCGAACACGGCGTCCAGCGCCGCGACGACGGCGATGGGCAGGTAGGGCTCGACCACCGCCGGAACTTCGGGCCGGACCAACAGGCCGACCACGACTCCCACGACGAGGCCCAGTACGGCGATCACGATGTGCCTTTCCCTGTCTCGGCCGCACCCTGCCCGCTCCCCTTCGGGGCTTGCGGGGTACCCGGCTCCGCTGTACGTACGATCAGGCTCGGGGCAGCCGGAAGACGCACCTTGTCCTCAGTAGAGATGCTGAAACGGATGCCGAAGTTCTCCCGCAGCGCGTGCAAATAATGTCCGTCGGCGCTGTCCTGGAACGACGTGTTCAACTTCTTCCCGTTCCCCACCGCGAGCACCGTGTACGGCGGCACCAGCGGCTTGTTGTCGACCAGTATGGCGTCCCCCGCCGCCCGGATCGCCGACAGGGCGGTCAGCCGTTGGCCGTTGATGGCCACCGACTCCGCGCCCGACTCCCACAGCCCGTTGACGACGCGCTGCATGTCACGGTCCCGCACCCGGCCCGTGTCGCTGAAGCCGCTGCTCTCCCGCGGGCCGCCGCCGGTGCCGCCGGTGCCCTTCGCGTCGTCGACGACCAACTTCACTCCGGGGCCCTCGACGTCGGTCGCCCCCGCGATCAGGGCCACCGTCGGACCGCGGCCGTCGCCGTCCGAGTTCAGGGCCTTGCGCTGGCGTTCGCCGACCTCCTTGCGCAACGCGTCCACGCTGCGCTCCAACGCGTCCGCGTCGGCGGTCTCCGCGTCGATGCGGTCGATCAGCTCCTCGCGTTCCTTGGCCACGACCGGTGCCGATATCCGCGCCTCCGCGGCGCCCACGGTGACGATCCCGGCCGCCAGCAACAGCCCTGCGCCCAGCCACAACTTGGCGCGCAACGTACGGGGCAGGCCCTCGCCTTCGGCCCGTCGGCGCGCGGCGGCCTCGGCGTACCCGTCGTCGAGGCTGTGCTCCATCACGTTCGTCAGCAGCGACATGGACGCATCGGGGCGGACGGGCGGAGAACCAGTGCTCCGACGGGGGTGCTGCTGCGGCATGCCGCACATCGTCGCACGTCGTGACCCGTACCGCCGAATGGCCCCACCGGTGGGCGGCGAGTCCGCCGACGAGCCCCCGCGCGGGGCCCGCCGCCCACCGTTCACACGTCAGTGACCTGCGCTGTCGACGACCTCGGCCCACTCGTTCAACAGGGCTTCGGCCGATGCGTCATCGGGTCCTTCGGCCCACAGATGGGTGACGGCCTCCGCCGGGTCGGGCAGCACCATCACCCAACGCCCGTCGGTCTCGACGACCCGCACGCCGTCCGTGGTGTCCACCTGCCGTTCGCCGGCCGCTTCGACGACCCGGCGCATCACGAGGCCCTTCACCGCCCAGGGCGTCGCCAGGTCGCGCTTGAGGACGTGCGCCCGCGGGATCCGGGCGTCGATCTGGCTGAGGGTGAGCTGGGTGCGGGCCACCAGACCCACCAGCCGCACCAGCGCAGCCGTACCGTCGAAGACGCTGCTGAACTCGGGCACGATGAAACCGCCGCGCCCGTCGCCGCCGAAGATGGTGGTGTCCTCGCGCCCCACCCGCGTCAGGTCGTCGGGCGACGTCGTCGTCCACTCCACCTGCGTGCCGTGGTACGCGGCCACCTGCTCGGCGATGCGCGTGGTGGTCACCGGCAGCGCCACGCGCCCGCTGCGCCGCTCGGCGGCGACCAGGTCGAGCAGCACCAGCAGCGCCCGGTCGTCCTCGATGATGCGGCCCCGCTCGTCGACCAGGGACAGCCGTTCGCCGACGGGGTCGAACCGGACGCCGAAGGCGGCCCGCGCGGACGCCACGATCTCGCCCAGCCGCACCAGGCCGGCCCGCCGCGTCTCGGCGGACTCGGTCGGACGGGCCTCGTCCAGCCCGGGGTTGATCGTCAGCGCGTCCACCCCGAGGCGCCCCAGGAGGCTCGGCAGCACCAGGCCCGCGCTGCCGTTGGACGCGTCCACGACGAGCTTCAGACCGGATTCGGCGACGCCCGTGGTGTCCACGTTGCGCAGCAGGGATCCGGTGTACGAGTCGAAGACGCTGGCCGGGAAGTGCAGGTCGCCGATCTCGCCAGGGAAGGCGCGACGGTACTCCTGTCGCGCGTAGACCCGGTCCAACTTCCGCTGTCCGGCCTGCGAGAGGTCGGCGCCGCGTTCGTCGAAGAACATGATGTCGACGGAGTCCGGTACGCCGGGGGACGTACGGATCATGATGCCGCCGGCGCTTCCGCGCGCGGTCTGCTGCCGGGCGACGGGCAGCGGCACGTTCTCCAGGTCGCGCACGTCGATGGCGCTGGCCTGGAGCGCGGAGATCACGGCCCGCTTGAGCGCCCGTGCGCCGCGGGAGTGGTCGCGGGCGGTGGTGACCGTGGCGCCCTTCTTCAGCGTCGTCGCGTACGCGCCGGACAGTCGTACGGCCAACTCGGGGGTGATCTCCACGTTGAGGATGCCGGAGACCCCGCGCGCGCCGAAGAGGTGCGCCTGGCCGCGTGACTCCCAGATGACGGAGGTGTTGACGAACGCGCCGGCCTCGATCGTCTTGAAGGGGTAGACGCGGACGTTGCCCTGGACGATCGACTCCTCGCCGACGAGGCATTCGTCGCCGATGACCGCGCCGTCCTCGATCCGGGCGGACCGCATCACGTCGGTGTTCTTGCCGATGACGCAGCCGCGGAGGTTCGAGTGCTCGCCGATGTAGACGTTGTCGTGGATGACGGCCTTGTGGAGGAAGGCGCCGCTCTTGACGACGACGTTGGATCCGACGACCGTGTGCTCGCGGATCTCGACGTCGGCTTCGACCTTGGCGTAGTCGCCGATGTACAACGGTCCGCGCAGGACCGCGTCCGGATGCACTTCGGCGCCTTCGGCGACCCAGACGCCCGGGGAGATCTCGAATCCGTCGATGTCGACGTCGACTTTGCCTTCGAGGACGTCGGCCTGGGCCTTCACATAGCTCTCGTGGGTGCCGACGTCCTCCCAGTAGCCTTCGGCGATGTAGCCGTAGATCGGCTTGCCTTCCTTCATCAGCTGGGGGAAGACGTCACCGGACCAGTCCACGGGCACGTCGGCTTCGACGTAGTCGAAGACTTCCGGCTGCATGACGTAGATGCCGGTGTTCACGGTGTCCGAGAAGACCTGGCCCCAGGTCGGCTTCTCCAGGAAGCGCTCGACCTTCCCGGCCTCGTCGACGATGGTGATCCCGAATTCGAGTGGATTGGGGACCCGGGTCAGGCAGACGGTGACCATCGCGCCCTTCTCCTTGTGGAAGGAGATGAGGTCGGTGAGGTCGAAATCGGTGAGGGCGTCACCGGAAATGACGAGGAACGCGTCGTCCTTCAGCGCTTCCTCTGCGTTCTTCACGCTACCCGCGGTGCCGAGCGGTTTCTCTTCATTCGCGTAGGTGAGCTCCATTCCGAGCTCTTCGCCGTCACCGAAGTAGTTCTTGACGAGCGAGGCGAGAAACTGCACGGTCACGACGGTCTCGTTGAGACCGTGTCGCTTGAGCAGCCGCAGCACGTGCTCCATAATCGGCCGGTTGGCGACTGGCAGGAGCGGCTTGGGCATGCTGGAAGTCATGGGGCGAAGTCTGGTTCCTTCGCCACCGGCCATCACGACGGCCTTCATGTCGGAAGCGTCCTCCTTGAGAGACGACGGCCCAGCCGACTTCGCTCGTCCCGAGAAGCCCTCTTGGCGTCATGCGCGAACGGCCACACTGCACGGCGCGCACCAACGAGGTCAATCGGCCGCTGTATCCGCCTTGACGAGACGGCGGGCCTGGGTCACATACAGGATCCCTGCCCACCAATACAGAGTTGTACCCCATCCCGCGAACGCCCATCCGAAAACTGCGGCAAGTGACGCAAGCCACCCTGTTCCGTCACTCAGGAGCAGCAACGGGAAGGCGTACATCAGGTTGAAGGTGGCGGCCTTGCCGAGGAAGTTCACCTGCGGCGGCGGATAACCGTGTCGACGGAGGATTCCCACCGTCACCAGCAGCATCAGTTCCCGGGCCAAAAGGGCTGCGGTCAGCCAGAGGGGCAGGATCTCGCGCCATGTCAGGCCGACCAATGTGGACAGGATGTACAAGCGGTCGGCCGCCGGGTCCAGGAGCCGTCCGAGGCTGCTGATCTGGTTCCACTTGCGGGCGAGCTTCCCGTCGAGGTAGTCGCTGACTCCGCTGAGCATCAGCACCAGCAGGGCCCAGCCGTCGCTGTTCGGGCCTCCGAACTCGGGGCGGAGGATCAGCCACAGGAAGAGCGGGACGCCGGCCAGGCGAGCCATGCTGAGGATGTTGGGGATGGTGAGCACCCGGTCCGTCTGGACGCGGGTCTCCTGGACCTCCACCCGGAGCCTCCCGTGGGGAACGTGCCTATGATGCCCCCTGACCTTACCGTCAGACACGGCCCTGTTCGGCACGGGGGTGGTTCTGCACGGAGGTCCGAAAACGTGTCCAGAAATGCGGAAAGGGCCCCACACCTCAGTGTGGAGCCCTCTCCTCAAAAATTGTTCGGCGGCGTCCTACTCTCCCACAGGGTCCCCCCTGCAGTA
>NZ_JBEYTZ010000072.1:0-15797 GCF_040643215.1 Streptomyces sp. NPDC047315
GGCGGCCGGCCACCCGGGTTGGGCGCGATACCCCGCCTCGCCCGGGGCGCGCCCCCCCCCGGGGGGCGCCCGCCTGGCGGGCCGGTGTGCGGGGGGGTACACCCCGGGCCCCACGGCACTCCTTCCACCGCGCGGCAGCCTTCCGCCGCCGCCCTCAGCGCGTTCCGACCGCGGCGCGCACCGCCCGCCGGGCCATCGCGCAGTCGTCGTGCAGACGGCGCAGCAGCAGTCGCTGCTCCTCGCCCGTCGACAGACCGCTGGGGGTCGTCGACACCCCGCCCCCCACGGGCGGCGCCTCCTTCATGGTCCGCTGGACCGCGGTCTCGTAGTTGCGGATCTCCCGGGTCAACACCAGCATCAGGTTCACCAGGAAGGCGTCCCGCGCCGCCGGGCCCTTGCGCTGGGCGAGCTGGCTGATCCACCGCCGCTCGGCCGGCGCGTCGCCGAGGACCGACCACAAGGTGGCCAGGTCGTACCCCGGCAGGTACCACCCGGTGTGCTCCCAGTCGACCAGCACCGGCCCCGTGGGGGAGAGCAGGATGTTGGAGAGCAGCGCGTCGCCGTGGCAGAACTCGCCGATCGGCCCGCGGCTGCCCGCGTTGGCCAGCCCGTGCAGCAACTTCTGCAGATCGCCCAGGTCCCGATCGGTGAACAGCCCCAACTCGTGGTAGCGGGCGATCCGTGACGCGTAGTCCAGCGGCGCGTCGAACAGCCCAGCCGGCGGACGCCAGTCGTTCAGCCGGACCACGGCCCCCACCACGGCCCGGATGTCCGCCCTCGGCGGCGCCTCGACCGGGTGCCTGCTCAGGCCCGCGGCCCGCCCCGGCATCCGCTCGATCACCAGGGTGCAGTTGTCCGGGTCCGCCGCGATCAGCCGCGGCAGCCGCGCCGGAGGCCGGTGCCGAACGAAGGTGCGATATGCAGCTATTTCGTGCCGGAAGTGTTCGGTCCACACCGGCGAGTGGTCCAGCAGGCACTTCGCGACCGCCGTCGTGCGACCGGTCGTCCCGACGATCAGCACCGAGCGGCCACTGCGGCGCAGGACCTGCACCGGGCGGAACTCCGGACAGATCCGGTGCACCGAGGCGACGGCCATCCTCAGCTGTGCGCCCTGGGGTCCGGACAAGTCGATCCTCCCGCTGAGCGGCAGGCCGACCATGGCGGCGGCCCCCCGGAACCGCGGGGAGCGCCTGACCTGGGGCCCGGCGCCGACCCCCGCGGTGGAACGCGGGGACTGGGGTGGGGCGGACACGGCGGACGATGCTGCGTGCATGGGGTGACTGATCCCTTCGTGCGCCGACGGATTTGCGTGCGCTGCCCCGCCCCGGCGAAGCCTCACGCCCTGGGGAACGTGGCCGGTCGCCGGGCCGGGGTGGCGCGTTCCTACGTCACACCAGCGCGCGGGTGGCACACCATCTGGCGGACCCTGGCGAACCCTGGCGATTAGTCGCCACGCCCCTGGCGGAGGGCTACTGTCAACTCAGCCGAGAACCTGGGGGCTTACGTGACCGGTGGACCCAACGCCCGCCTCAACGACCTGTTCGGCCTGGCCGGCTGGTCCAAAGGCGAACTCGCGAGGCTGGTGAACCGGCAGGCGGCGGCCATGGGCCATCCGCAGCTGGCGACCGACACCTCACGGGTGCGGAGGTGGATCGACACGGGGGAGACCCCGCGCGACCCGGTTCCGCGGGTGCTGGCGGCGCTGTTCACGGAGCGTCTCGGCCGTGTCGTGACCACCGAGGACCTGGGCTTCGTCCGGAGCGGACGAACGGGCCGAGGAAGGCGCGCGCGGGCCGCCGAGCACGCGGCGGACCCGGAGGCACTTTCCTGGCCGACCGGCCGGACGGCAGCGGTCCTCCTCGAATTCACGGGAATGGACCTCATGCTCAACCGACGCGGGCTGGTGGGCGCGGGCGCAGCGCTCGCCACGGGCTCCGCACTCAGCAGCGCCATGTACGACTGGCTCCACACCGACCCCGCACTCGTCCGGGACTCCCCCTTCGCCACCGCTCCCCTGCACGCCGACCCCGCTGGGTACGACCGCTACGAAGCGGCCCCCATCGGGTCGCAGGAGATCGAGGCGCTGGAGCGGTCCGTCGACGTCTTCCGGGCCTGGGACGCAGCCCGCGGCGGCGGACTCCAGCGCAAGGCGGTGGTGGGCCAGCTCAACGAAGTGGGCGGCATGCTCGCCTTCGACCACCCCGAACACCTCCAGCGGCGGCTGTGGGGCGTGGCGGCCAACCTCGCCGTGCTCGCCGGCTGGATGTCGCACGACGTGGGCCTGGAGCCCACCGCCCAGAAGTACTTCGTGATCGCCGCGCACGCGGCGCGCGAGGGCGGCGACCGCCCGCGCGCGGGCGAGGCGCTGTCGCGCGCCGCCCGGCAGATGGTGCACCTGGGGCGCCCCGACGAGGCCCTGGACCTGATGAAGCTCGCCAAGTCCGGTTCCGGGGACCAGGCACTGCCGCGCACCCGGGCCATGCTGTGCACCATCGAGGCGTGGGCCCAGGCGTCGATGGGACACGGCCAGGCGATGCGGCGCACGCTCGGGGAGGCGGAGGACCTGTTCGTCTCCGACAAGGGCGACGTGCCGCCACCCAGTTGGATGGTGATGTTCGACGAGGCGGACCTGCACGGGATGCAGGCCCTCGCGTACCGCACGCTCGCCGAGCACGACCCCTCGGCCGCGCCCCTCGCCCAGGGGCACGCCAAGAGGGCGCTCGAACTGCGCGAGGGCGGCCGTCAGCGGTCGAAGATCTTCGACTACATCTCGATGGCCTCTGCCTGCTTCATCTCCGACGACCCGGAGGAGGCCGACCGCTACGCCCGGCTCGCGCTGGCGTCGATGGGGGAGACCTCCTCGCACCGCACCTGGGACCGGCTGCGCGAGATGTACCGGCTGACCGGACGGTACAAGGGGTACGACGCCATCGACGGACTGCGGGAGGAGATCGCACTGGCCATGCCGTCCAGCCCGTCGCGCACGGCGCGCGCCCCCCTCGTCTGAGGGGTCCGTGCGCCGTGGTTCGCGCGGGCGCGAAAGGCCCTAGGGGGCTCAGGACCCGATCTTCACGACCATCACGCAGGCGTCGTCCTCGCGGCCGTCGCCACCGAAGCGTTCGACCACGGCCCGTAGACCCGCCTGCGCGGTTTCGGCCGCGGACAGCCGCGGCGCCAGGTCCAGCAGGGGGGTGTTGTCGGTCGCGTCGGCCGCGCTCGTGCGGGTCAGCCCGTCCGTGTGCAGCACCAGCAGGTCGCCGGGGAGCAGGTCCACCTCGGACTGCTCGTACTCGGGGCGGGAGGCGGCGCCGAGCAGCACGCCGTCCGGCGGGGTGAGCGCGCGCCCCGTCCCGTCGCGGAACAGCAGCGGGGCGGGGTGCCCGGCCTGCGCCCAGGTGAGGGTGCGGCCCGCGGGGTCGACGCGGCAGCACACCGCGCTGCCGAGGGTGGGCTGGGCGGCGGTCTCCATCAGGTGGTTCAGGTGCTCCATCAGCCGGGCGGGCTCGATGCCGGCGACCGCCATGCCGCGCAGCGCGCCCAGCAGCATCGCCATCGAGGACGTCGCGGCCACCCCGTGGCCGGTGAGGTCCCCGACGCTCAGCAGGGAGCCGCCGCCGGGCAGTTGCAGCGCGTCGTACCAGTCGCCGCCGATCAGGGCGCTGTTGGCGGACGGGAAGTAGCGTGCGGCGACGTCCAGTTCGGCGGGGCCGCCGAGCGGGAAGGTCAGCGAGCCGTGCCACGGCGGCAACACAGCTTCCTGCAACTCCACCGCGAGACGGTGCTCGGTGCGCTCGACGTGCTGTTGGCGGCGGAGCGTCTCCTGGCTGTCGCGGACGGCCTGCTCGCTCCGGCGCAACGCGCTGACGTCCCGGAACACCGCCCACATGGCGGCGGTGGACCCATCGGAGTCGAGGACCGGCTCGCCCATCATGTGGACCGTGCGCTCCCGGCGGTCGGAGCGCACGACGCGGAACTCGCCGTCGATCGGCCGGCCGTCCACCAGGCAGCCGGTCACCAGCGCGGTCAGCAGCGCCTGGTCGTCCGGGTGGACGACGGACGGCAGCTCGTCCAGGGTCATCGGACCGCTGTCGAGCGGGCGGCCGAGGATGGCGAACAGCTCGTCGGACCAGTTCACCCCGTCAGTGAGGAGGTTCCACTCCGCGCTGCCGACCCGGCTGATCAGGGATCCGGAGCTCTGCGCGTGGTCGGCCTCGTAGTCGAAGAGCTCACCGGCGCCGGCCGGGCGGAAGTCGTACGGGTCGTACGCATCCTCGTCCGCGTCCAGGCCCTGCCGCAGCTGGTCCAACTGGACGCCGAGGTCGTCGAGGTGATGGCCCGCCAGGTCGCACAGCGCCCGTTGCCAGCGCACGTGCGGATCGTCCTCGTCCACCGGGGCGTCCGGGCGCACGGCGTCCAGATCGCCGCGCAGCCGCCGGGTCCGGCTGATCAGGGCGTCGACGGCGACCGGGCCCGCGTGGGGCCCGCGCCGCGGCGGCTGCTCGCCGGAACGGTCCGCGAACACATGGGACGACATGTCGTACTCCGATGCAGGCATGGCCTCGGGCCAGGTCTGGGACGGTCTGAACAAGGGGCCGTTACGACTCTTGCACAGGGAGCGAGGGCTCGTAAGGCATTTGGCAACACTCGACGAGCTGGTGCCTGGGGCATATGCCATGGGCGGTGCGGGTCGGTGTCCGGGGGGTGATCAGCACATGTGTACCCTGCGGGGTCGCTCCTATGGAAGGGGGCCCCGGGGAAGACACCCGTGCGATCGTCCGGATCCGCATGGGTGTCCGACGGCCGCCCGCGCGTCGGGCGCGCCGGGTCGTACGACTGACGGCGCGCCCCCTTCGGCCCCGAGCGCCCGGCGCACCCCGGACGTACGGCACTGCTCAGCCGCGCGCCGCCCACCGCTCGCGGCTCAGGAAGGCGAGCCGGGCCACCTTCTCCGGCTTCTGGATCTCGGGGCCGGCTTCGAAGCCCGCCTTGAGCATGCGCTCGATGGCCTTGTCGTTGCGGGCGTCGGGCTCGACCACCACGCGCAGGTGCGCCGGGTCGCCGAAGACGTAGCCGACGAGTGCCTGGAGCAGCGCCTCGGTGAACCCCCGCTCCCCGCCGGGGACTTGGTCGGAAGCGGGCGCGATCAGCAGGTGGACGCCGATGTCGCCGGGCCGGACGTCGTAGCACTCGCCGACCGGGTCGGCGGCCGGCTCGTACGTCTGGAAGAGGGCGACGGGTCTGCCGTCGCGCTCCACGACGAAGGCGTGGTGGGTGGTGAGGGAGTCCACGTATGCGTAGGTCTCCCGCACCTGTTCCCGGGTGTGGTCCTGCATGCCCCAGAACCGGGCGCGCTCGGCGGTGACCCAGCCGTGGACGAGGTCGAGGTCGGCCGTCGGGTCCAGCGGGAGGACGCGCACCAGGCCGAAGCCGTCGATCGACTGCTCGTGGACGGCCCTGCGCAGGGGAGTGGGAGATGCGGCGGACATGGCGGAAAAGTGCTCCTCGGTGAGTCGGTTCCAGTCGGTGACGACGGGCGCGAGTTCGCCCCGTAGCCAGAGGGGGAGTTGGTCGCGCCGATGGGGGTCGCCGATGACGCCGGACGCGCCGAGCGGCACGATCCAACGGCTGTTGTCGCGGCGCGCCAGGTCCCACACGAAGCGGGCGGCCGGGCCGCGGGTGCTCAGGTCGGTGACGCCCGGCACGCTGGAGGCGGACAGCACGCAGTCGTGGTCGCCGGGCACCCCGGGCCACTCGGGCGCATCCGCCTCGGGGCGAGCGCTCCAGGGGGCGAGGCGGTGTCGGGCGCCCCACGTCGGCTCGGACACGTCGGCGCGGCGGGCGCGGTGGTCCGCGGCGACCTGCTCGACCGCGGTGCGTACGACCTCGATCCGGTCGGGCGGGGCGAGGACCGACGCCCCCGGGCTCGTCAGCAGCCCCTCCAGGGCGAAGGCGACACGGGGCAGGAAGGCGAGCCACGGCCGCATCGCCTCCGGACAGGCGCGGGACTCGACGTTCTCGGCGAGCGCCTTGAGTTCGGGGCGGGCGGCGATCAGCTGGACGACCGCGGCGCGGACGTCGGCGTAGCAGGCGGCGTCGGCGCTCTCGGCGTCCATCCGGCGGTCCCAGGCGAGCAGTCGGGCGCGTAGCTGCTCGGCCCCGCTGCTCAGCCCCGCTACCTGTTCGAGCAGCGCCAGCAGGGGAGCCGCGGAGTCCAGCCGGGTGTCCCGGTGGACCTCCGCCATGCCCTCGGCGGTCCAGGTGCGCCGGCCGTGCAGCAGCTCGCGGATCCGCCGCGCCCGGTGCGGCGGGGCGAACTCCACTCCCAGCGGGGCCGCGAGCCCGCGTTCGTTCGCCATGACGGCGAAGGCCCCGACGGCGGTGCGCGGGTTGGCGCGCCAGCCGTGCCAGACGTGGGCGGGCTCCCACCCGGGCACGGGCCGCAGGAGGTTGTCCCGGTGCCGCGAGGGCACCCGGCCGGCGACCCGATGGAGCAGCCCGCCCTCGGTGTCGGCGGCGAGGACGACGTTCACCGGCTCGACCCACCCGTCCAGGGCCCGGTCGACGTCGGCGACCGTCCGCGCCCGCAACAGCGCCGGCAGCGCCGCGAACCCCAGCTCCGCGGTGACCCGCGGCGGGGTGCGCAGGCTCAGCACGTCGCCGGTGCCAGCGCTGTCGCTGTCGCCGAGTTCGCCGACGACGACGGGGCCCCGTTCGGTCTCGGCCACCTCGACGGACACCGCGGGCGCGCCCGCCACCTCCACGGTCTCCGTGCGGACGCTGACGGGGCGCCAGTCCCGCGGGCCGAGGGCCTGCCAGCTCCCCGAGCCGTCGGGCGCCTTCCGCAGCCGCTCCCGGTACAGGTCCTGGTAGTCGGCCATGGAGTTGGTGATCGCCCAGGCCACCGAGCCCGCGTGGCCGAAGTGTGCGATGCCGGGGACTCCGGGCACGGCGAGCCCCACGACGTCGAACGCGTCGCAGGCGAGCCGGACCTGCTGGTAGACCCCGGGGTCCTCGATGGGGCGGTGCGGATCGCCTGCGATCAGCGGGGCGCCGTGGGCGGTGCGGTCGGCGCCGACGAGCCAGCCGTTGCTGCCCGAGCTGTGCGCTCCCTCCACGGAGAACAGCTCGATCGCCCCCTCGCCGAGGGCGCGGGCCACCTCCTCGCGCCAGAGCTTGGTGGGGAAGCCGGCGAACAGGACGTGGGTGCTCAGCCAGATGCCCAGCGGCGCCCAGGGCTCCCAGGGCCGGGGGGCGAGTCCGGTGGCTGCGAACTGGGGCGCGCGCCGGGCGCCTTCGGCGATGCCGGCGTTCACCCCCGCCACATAGCGGGTGACCCAGGTGGCGGTGGCGTCGTCGAGCCGGTCGAAGCACCGCCGTGCGGTGTCGTCCAGCCGGCTGCGGCGGGCGAACACGTCCCAGGCGACGGCGTCCGGGCCGAGAAAGGAGGCCGAGGTGCCCTGGGAGCGGTGGCGCTCGACCTCGATCTGCCACCCGCGGTCCACCGCGGCGTTCCAGCCCTGCGCGTAGGCGAGCTCCTCCGCGGTGTCCGCCCGCAGGTGCGGCACCCCCAAGGCGTCACGGTAGATCTTGACGTTCACACTCTTCCCGCCCCTCAGCAACAGATCCCAGCCAAATTTAGGTTAGGCTGACCTAAGTTAACGCACGGGTGTTCGGCGTACAAACGCCTATCAACAGGTATGAATCACAGGGGAGGAGTCAGACGTGGGACACGGCTGGGAGGGCGTCGTCCTCAAACTGATGCGCGGTAGGGACTTCCAGTTCACGGTGGTCGGCTCGGAGCGGGTGACCGAGTGCTACCACCGGGTTCACTTCCGGGACGGCGGCATGCTGGCGCAGAGCGGGGTCCACCCCACGATGTGGGTGCGCGTCTGGTTCGACAACGCGGGCAAACCGCACCAGCGCGCGTACACGCTCGTGGACCCGGACCCCGAAGCGGGCACCTTCAGCCTGGAGTTCGCCCTGCACGACGGGCCGGCCAGCGACTGGGCGCGAGCCGCGGCCCCGGGCGACACCGTCGACGCCACGCTCCAGGGCACCGGCTTCACCGCTCCCGTCCCGCCGCCGCGGCGGATCGTGGCCATCGGGGACCCCGCGTCCCTGCCCGCGATCAACTCCCTGCTCGACGCGCTGCCCGACGTCCCCGCGACGATCTTCTTCGAGACCGCCGACGAAGGCGAAGGCGACGCCCGCGACGCGGGCGAAGGCGCCGACGTGGCGGGGCTGCCGTTGCGGCTCGACCCCGGGCGCCACGAACTGCGTGCCGTTCCCCGCCGCGACGGCGGACGCCATCTCGTCTCCGAGGTCAAGGCGGCGCTGCCCGCGCTGGTTGGCGATCCGACCACCGCGTACGTGTGGATCGCCTGCGACACGGTGACGACCCGTACCCTTGCCTCGTACATCCGCAAGGAACTCGCCCTCCCCAAAACCCGCGTGAACGCGCTGGGTTACTGGCGACCGGCCGCCTGACGGGCACCGGTCGGTCCGGTCGGGGGCGGACGTGCGACGTCCCCGACCGAAGGAGCAGCGTGCCCCCTCGTCTCACCCTCGCCACGGTCGTCCTCGACTGCGCCGACGCCCACGCCCTCGCCGACTTCTACCGGGGGCTGCTCGGCTGGGAAGTGCGGGCCGGCGAGCCGGAGTGGGTGCTGATCCAGGCGCCCGGGGGCGAAGGGATCCGGCTGGCCCTCCAGGGCGAACGGGACTACGTGCCCCCGGTCTGGCCCGAGGAACCCGGTGCGCAGCAGAAGATGCTGCACATCGACATCCGCGTGGACGACCTGACGGCGGCGGTGGGGCACGCCGTCGCACTCGGCGCCCGGGAGGCGGCCCACCAGCCGCAAGGTGACGTGCGCGTTCTGTTCGACCCCGCCGGCCACCCCTTCTGCCTCTTCGTCGACGCCTGAGCGGCCGACGCCCGGTCGATCGATGCTCGGGTGATCGACACCCGCAGGTGCGTGTAATACTCACTTCATGAGTTCACCTATGACGGGGCGAGGTTCCGTCGCCCGGGTCGCTCCCGAGCCCCCGCGGATTCGGCGGGCCACCGCCGCCGACGCCCGCCGACTCACCGCGATGGTCCGCCGCTCCCGCGCGTACGAGGGGCGGTACGCCTCGATGGTGGCCGGGGTCGCCGTGGGGCCCGACTACATCGAAGCCCACGAGGTCCACCTGGCCGAGGGGGCTGACGGGGTTCCGCTCGGCTTCTACGCCCTGCTCGTCGACCCGCCCGAGCTGGACCTGATGTTCGTCGCCGACCGGGCCCAGGGGCTCGGCGTCGGCCGGCTGCTCATCGACCACATGCGCGCTGAAGCTGAGCGTGCCGGCCTCGCCCGGGTGAGGGTGGTCTCCCACCCGCCCGCCGAAGGGTTCTACCGCGCCATGGGCGCCGTACGGACCGGGACGGCGCTCGCCGACCCGCCCGTGGTGGCCTGGGACCGCCCCGAACTGCACTTCGACATCGCCATGAGGTGAGTCCGCAAGGGCCCCGCCGGCCGCACCGCAGGGCGCGACCGGCAGGGCGGCGCGTCACACCACGGCGCCCGACGGGTCGCGCTCCTTGGACCGCGCGGCCTTCGGGCGGTTCTGCTCGGGGCGGCGGCCCTGGAGGATCACCGCCAGCGGCATCGCCGTGAACACCGTGGACGCCACCCCCACGAGGACGCCGGCGAGCAGCGCGATCGAGAAGTCGGTCAGCGAGTCCCCGCCGAGCACCGCCAGCGCGATCAGGACGAACAGCGCGCCCATGCCCGTGTTGACCGTACGCGGCAGGGTCTGGGCCACCGCCTTGTCCGCGAGGTCCGGCCACGCGCCCCGCGGCGAGGCACGCCGCAGCTCCCGCAGCCGGTCGAGCACCACGACGGTGTCGTTGACCGAGTAGCCGACGACGGTCAGCAGCGCGGCGAGGAAGACGCTGTCGACCGGCTTGCCGAGCCAGGCGAACAACCCCACCACCAGCAGCACGTCCTGCACCATCGCCACGACCGCGGACGCGGCGAACGTCCAGCGGAAGCGCACCGTCAGATACAGCAGCTGCGCGGCGACGGCCACCGACAGCGCGATCAGCGCCTGGGTGCGCAGCTCGCTCCCCAGGCTGGGCCCGATCATGTCGTCCCGTTCGACGCTCGCCCCGCCGGCCACGTCGGCGAGCGCGCTGCGGATCTCCTGCTGCTCCTCGTTGCTCAACTCGCCGGTGCGCACCGAGATGCCGCTGTCGCCCGACGCCTGCACGACGGCCCGCGGGAAGCCGGCGTCCGCGACGGCCTTGCGCGCGGTGTCGGCGTCGACGGGGCGCTCGGTGGCGTACTCCACCACCCGTCCCCCGGTGAACTCGACGCCGAACTCCAACCCGCGCACCCCGATGCCGGCGAGCGCCACCAGCAGCAGGCTGCCGCAGACGAGGAGCCAGCGCTTGCGGTGCCGCATCAGCCGCGGCGGGCGGGCCTCCAGCCGGGTGCGCAGCCGGCCCCGGGACGCGATGCCGGTCAGCTTCGGCCGCTCGCGCACCCAGGAGCGTTCCAGCGCCCACTGGGCGAACAGCCGGGTGATGACCATCGCCGACACCAGCGAGGCCAGCACGCCGATCGCGAGCGTCACGCCGAAGCCCTTGACCGGGCCGATGGCAAAGGCGAACAGCAGGCCAGCGGCGAGCAGCGTGGTCACATGGGAGTCGGCGACCGCGCTCCACGCCTTGTTGAAGCCGATCTGCAACGGTCGGCGCAGATCGGGCTTCAGCTTGCGGGTCGGCTTCAGGTACTCCTCCCGGGCCCGCTCGAACACCAGGACGTTCGCGTCCACGGCGATGCCGATGGCCAGCACGAAGCCGGCGAGCCCTGGCAGGGTGAGCGTGGCGCCGAGGGCCACGACGGCGGCGTACGAGATCAGCCCGTACAGGCCGAGGGCGATCGTGGCGAGCAGTCCGAGCAGCCGGTAGACGGCGATGATGAACAGCCCGGTGCCGACCAGGCCGATGACCGCGGCCCAGGCGCTGGCCTTGATGGCGTCCGCGCCGAGCGTGGGGCCGACGGTGCTCTGTTCGACGACGGTGACCGGCACGGGCAGGGCGCCGCCCTTGACCAGCGCGGCCAGTTCCCGGGCCTCGTCACCGTCGAATCCGCCGGTGATCTGGGCCGAGCCACCGGCGATGCCGGCGCCGCACGAAACGCTCTGCTCCATGCCGGGCGCCGAGACGATCCGGTCGTCGAGCACGATCGCGACGCGTCGCGACGGGTCGCCCGGCGCCGCGCAGGCCGCTTCCCCGGTGATCCGCTCCCAGTCGTTGCCCGCCTTCCCCCGGAAGGACAGGTCGACGGTCCAGCCGCGGCCCGACTGGGCGTCGAGGATCGCTTCGGCGTCCTTGACCCCGTCGCCGGTGAGCGCGGGCGGCGCGAGCGCGAGGAAGCCGCCCGGCACGTCCGGGTCGGGCAGCACGCGGGAGCCGTCGGCGGCGGGCGCGCCGGCGGGTCCGGGGGAGGCCGCGGTGACCGGGTGGAAGGTGAGCTGGGCGGTGCGGCCGATGACCTCCGCCGCCTCCTTCGGGTCCTGCACCCCCGGCAGCTCGATCTCGATGCGGTTGTCGCCGGAGCGCGCGAGCGAGGGCTCGGACACCCCGAGGGCGTCCACCCGCTGCCGCAGCACCTCCACGGCGCGGTCGGTGGCCGCGGCGTCGGCCTTGACGGTCGGCGAGTCCTGGGCCTCCAGGACGATGCGGGTGCCGCCGCGCAGATCGAGCCCGAGGCGGGGCGACACGGTCAGGGCGACGTAGAGGGAGACGGCGACGACGGCGAGCGCGGCGAGCGCGCGCCAGAACGTGGCACGAGACGACGTGGCACGGGGCGACAAGGGGACTCCACGGGCAGCACGCAGACGCCGGGCGTCTGCGGACGGTCAAGGACCGGAGCACGGGAGCCGTCGGGGATCGCACCCCTCGCTCCGTGCGCCGCGGGGCGCGTACGGGGAAGCCGGCGCCGGGCCGCGAAGGGCGGCGGGGCGGTTCCTGGTACGCGCCGGGACGACGTCCGTCACCGTTGCCGCGGCCCGCGAGCACGGGGCTCGGGCCGAAGGGCACGGCGCGGCGGACGCCGAAGCGCCGGCTGCTGGGCCGTGGTGCGCACGGGGCGCGGGGACACGGCTCAGGAAACGGTGGCGGGCGGCGCTCGGGTGCTGCGGGAGTCCTGGTGGCGCTGCGGCGGGCCGCGCTCCTGCCGGGGCCCCACGGGCTTGCCGCGCAGCAGCGGCGGCTGGGGGAGGGCCCAGGCGGGGTGTGCGGCTGCGGGCGGTGCGCTCGGCGGCCGGCTGCCGGTGTCCGCCGCCACGACCCGGTCGACGGTGGTGCCGGTGGCGCGCCGGCTGTCCGGGCGCAGCACCGTGGTGCGCTGGGCGTTGCCGGCGCGCTCGGGGGCGACGGGGTTCGCGCCGACCGGAGTGGTCACGGCCGAACCGGCGGCGACGGCGGTCCGGGCGCTCGGGGCGGCGCCCAGGAGCACCAGGAGCGCGGCGCAGAGCCCGAGGAGCAGGGCGGGCAACCGGGTGAAGCCGCTCACGCGTACGCGCTGCTGCACGCCTTCCCCCTCCCTGCTCGGACCCGTCGTCGTGCCACAGCGTAGGCGACGACGGGGGGTGCGGGGGAGCGCGCCCCGTCGTCGCCGGTGGTGACGGGGCGATGCGGCGCGGGCCGGTGGCCCCTCGCTGATGGGAGGGGCCACCGGCCCGCGCCGGTCGTCAGCCGGGCGTACGGCGTCAGACGATGCTCACTCCGTAGGCGCTCAGCGCCTCGGTGACGGGCTGGTAGAAGGTGACCCCGCCGCTGCGGCAGTTCCCGCTGCCGCCGGAGGTGAGGCCGAGGGCGGTGGAGCCGGAGAAGAGGGCGCCGCCGCTGTCGCCGGGCTCGGCGCAGACGTTGGTCTGGATCATGCCGTAGACGACGTCGCCGCTGCCGTAGTTGACCGTGGCGTTCAGACCGGTGACCGAGCCGCTGTGCAGCCCCGTGGTGGAGCCGCTGCGCTGCACGGACTGGCCGACGCTCGCGTTGCCGGCCGAGGTGATGTCGCGGTAGCTGCCGTTGTAGAGGGAGACGCGGCCGTCGGCGGCCGACGCGTTGTTGTGGCGGATGATGCCGTAGTCGTTGTTGGGGAAGCTCGTCCCGGTGCGGGTGCCCAGCACGCTCGTCCCGGACGAGTTGGTGTACCAGGTGCTGGCGATGTTGGTGCAGTGGCCCGCGGTCAGGGCGTAGTACGTGCTTCCGCTGCGGACGTTGAAGCCCAGCGAGCAGCGGCTGCCGCCCGCGTATATGGCCTGGCCGCCCGCGATGAGCTTGTTGAACTTCCCGGCGGTGCGCTTGACCTCCACGGCGCCGGACTGCTTGCCCGTCGCCTTCTTGAGCGTGGCCATCTCGGCGGCCGAGACGCTGTCGTCCACGGTCACCACGAGCTTGCCGGTCTCGGCGTCGGTGTACCAGGCGGTGCCGGCCACGTCCGCGTCGAGCACGGCCTCGCTGGCCTGGGCGAGCTGCGTGGCGGTGGCGCGCGCGTCGGTGCCCGTCTCGGCCACGGCGGCGGGAGCGGCGAGCGCCGTGACGGTGACCAGGCCCGCTGCGACGGCCAGCAGTCGTACGCGCCGGGAAACGCCGTGGGGGGAAGTGCGCTTCTTCACTACTCGTCCTCCGGTGGGGTTCGGGACCCGTTGGGGGCGGGTCCGCAATGGACGCCGATTCCGGTCGTGCCGTGCGACCGACCGCCTTCGCTTTCGGTCATGTGCCTGTCAATCGACGTGGTTGGAATCCTGGACTCCGGATCGACCCGGGGCAAGGACGTCTTTCGGTCGCTCTACGCGCGTTCAGCAGTGGTGTAGACCCTTTCCGGTGAACGCCCGGGCCGGGAGGGGTGGGTGCGGTGACGATGCGGAGGCGGCGGGCGGGGATGGCCGTGATCCGTCGGCGACTGAACGGTGGATCAGTAGTGACGGGTTGGGCACGGGTGGGCGCCGGTCGTCGCACCGCCCGGAGGTCGAGGGCGTCCTGGCAGTTCAGTGCGGTGGCGGGAATGGCGCCCGCTGGCGCGAAGTGGTGTGTGGCGCGGTACGGGGTTTCGATGCGGCACCGGTGGGCGCCCGTCGGCTCGGAGCGTCGGTCCGGCGCCCTGGGGAATGCGGCGGCGGGCCCGTCCCTCAAGGGGCGTGCGGGGCGGCTCGACGGTGCCCGTTCGACACGCTGGCTCGGTCGCGGCGAGGGCGTTGGGTGAAGCGTGATGGTTTGTCGACCGGAGATCCATGTCCGGATATCGACGTTTGCGGTGCGGCTCCATGGCTGGATGCCCGAACCCCGCCTCCCCTTGGATCATTGACATGAATGGACCATGAAACGAAACTCGTCGGCGGGTGGTGAACGACGGTTCACCCGGCGGACGGAGCCGGCCGGGCGGGCCCCGGACCGACGATTTCGCCCGTACGCGTCGGGGCCGCGCCCGACCTTCTTCCGCCTTCTTCCGCGAGGAGTCCCGAGATGACCGACCGCCTCCGCGACGTCTACGTGGTCGACGCCGTCCGCACGCCGATCGGCAAGCACGGCGGCGCGCTCAGCGGCGTACGCCCCGACGACCTGGCCGCGGAGGTGCTCGGGGCGCTGGTGTCCCGTACGCCCGAACTCGACCCGGCCCGCGTCGACGACGTCTTCTTCGGCAACGCCAACGGTGCGGGGGAGGAGAACCGCGACGTGGCCCGGATGGCCGTGCTCCTCGCCGGACTCCCGGTCACCGTCCCCGGCGTCACCGTGAACCGACTCTGCGGCTCCGGCATGGAGGCGGTCATCCAGGCCGCCCGCGCCATCGCCCTCGGCGACGCCTCCGTGGCCCTCGCGGGCGGCGTCGAATCGATGAGCCGGGCGCCCTGGGTCGTGCCCAAGCCCGAACGGGCCTTCCCCGCCACCCACCAGGAGATGCACTCCACCACCCTCGGCTGGCGGATGGTCAACCCCGCGATGCCGAAGGAGTGGACGGTGCCGCTCGGCGAGGGCGCCGAACTCGTCGCCGACCGCTACGGCATCGACCGCGCGGCCCAGGACGCCTTCGCCCTGGAGAGCCACCGCAAGGCCGCCCGCGCCTGGGAGGCCGGACTGTACGAAGCGGAGGTCGTCCCGGTCGCCGGCGTGGACCTGCCGAGGGACGAGTGCATTCGCGACACCACGTCCACCGAGGCGCTCGCCGCACTGCGCCCCGTCTTCCGCGCCGACGGCACCGTCACCGCGGGCAACTCGTCACCGCTGAACGACGGCGCAGCCGCCCTGCTGCTCACCGACGAGGACGGGCTGCGCGCCACCGGCCGCGAACCGCTCGCCCGGATCGCCGCGTCGGCCGTCACCGGCATCGAGCCGCAGTACTTCGGCGCCGGGCCCGTGGAAGCGGTCCACCGGGCCTTGAAGAAGGCCGGCCGAGACCTCGACGGCGTCACGGCACTCGAACTCAACGAGGCGTTCGCTGCGCAGGCGCTCGCCTGCCTGAGCCAATGGCCCGGACTCGACCCGGACGTGGTCAACCCGCGCGGCGGTGCGATCGCCGTCGGGCATCCGCTCGGCGCGTCCGGCGCCAGGATCACCGGAGCCGTCGCCCACCAACTCGCCGCGGCCGGCACCGGCACCGCGGTGGCCACGTTGTGCATCGGCGTCGGGCAGGGGCTGGCCCTTGTCCTGGAGCGCTAGACGAGTAAGTCCGATGCTTTTGGTCAGTGGTCGTAGGCGATCAGTGATCGGGTGATCGGTGTTCCGTTGGCCCGGTTGTGCCAGATGGCTG
>NZ_JBEYTZ010000073.1:0-14495 GCF_040643215.1 Streptomyces sp. NPDC047315
GGATCACCAAGCCTCGTACCCGTCCCATGCGCCTCCACCACATCCACATCACCCACCGACAAACCCGCATCCCGCAACGCAGCCCGAATCACCCGCTGCTGCGACGGACCATTAGGCGCCGTCAAACCATTCGACGCGCCGTCCGAGTTCACCGCCGAACCCCGCACCACCGCCAAGACCCGACGCCCCTTCGCCACCGCATCCGACAACCGCTCAACCAACAGCACACCCACACCCTCAGCAGGGCCGAACCCGTCGGCCGCGTCGGAGAAGGCTTTGCAGCGGCCGTCCGGCGCCAGGGCGCGCTGGCGGCTGAATTCGGTGAAGGTGAGCGGGTTCGGCATGACGGTGACTCCGCCGACCAGCGCCATGGAGCACTCGCCGCCCCGCAGCGCCCGCACCGCCGAATGCAACGCCACCAGCGACGACGAACACGCCGTGTCCACCGTCAGCGACGGCCCCTCCAGACCGAACACATACGACAGCCGGCCGGACATCACGCTCGCGACGTTGCCCGCCAGTGCGTACCCCTCGACTTCGGGGTGCACCTCGGACAGCAGGGAGCCGTAGTTCCCCGAGACGGCTCCGATGAAGACGCCGGTCTGCGTCCCCTTCAACGACAGCGGATCAACACCCGCCCGCTCGAACGCCTCCCACGACGTCTCCAACAACAACCGCTGCTGCGGATCCATCGCCAACGCCTCACGCGGCGAAATACCGAAGAACCCCGCATCAAAACGATCCGCCCCACGCAGGAACCCGCCCTCGCGCACGTAACTCGCGCCGGATCGGCCGCGGTCCGGATCGGGGTCGAACAACCCCTCCACGTCCCAACCACGGTCCAACGGGAACCCGGAAATCATGTCGCGGCCCTCGGTCAGCACGCTCCACAAGCCGTCCGGAGACGTGACGCCCCCCGGCAGCCGACAGGCCAGGCCCACGATCGCCAGCGGCTCGGAATCTCCGGGGGCGGCGGCGACGGGCGCGCCGGTTCGGCGCTCGGCCGTCGGCCGCGTCTCGGCCTCTCCGCCGAGTTGGGCGACGAGGTGGTCGGTGAGGTCGTCGGGCGTCGGGTAGTCGAAGACGAGGGTGGCGGGCAGTCGGATGCCGGTTCCGGTGGACAGCCGGTTGCGGAGTTCGACCGCGGTGAGCGAGTCGAAGCCGAGGTCCTGGAAGGACTGGCCCGGGTTGACGGCCGTGGACGCGGCGTGGCCGAGGACGGCGGCGGCGTGCTCGCGGACGAGGTCGAGCACCGTGCGTCGGCGCTGCGGCGCGCTGACGGCGGCCAGTCGGTCGGCGATCGTGGTGCCGCCGCCCGCGACGGCGCCTCGGCGGCTGCCGCGCACGAGGCCGCGCAGCAGCGGCGGGATGTCGTCGGTGGTGCGGCCCCGTAGGGGAGCCAGGTCGAGACGGGCCGCGAGGACGGCGCCTTCGTCGGTGCGTTGGGCGGCGTCGAAGAGCGCGAGGCCCTGCTCGGTGGTCATGGGAACGACGCCGCCGCGTGCCATGCGTTGGAGGTCGGCGTCGCTGAGGTGTCCGGTCATTCCGCTGGCTTCGCCCCAGTAGCCCCAGGCGAGGGAGACGGCGGCGTGGCCGGCTGCTCGGCGCTGGTGTGCGAGGGCGTCGAGAGCGGCGTTCGCTGCTGCGTAGTTCGCCTGTCCCGCGCCGCCGAAGACGCCTGACGCGGAGGAGAACAGGGCGAACAGGGGCAGGTCGAGGTCGGCGGTGAGTTCGTGGAGGTTGACGGCCGCGTCGACCTTGGGGCGCAGTACGCGGGTCAGCTGGTCTGGGGTGAGGGAGGTGACCACGCCGTCGTCGAGCGTGCCGGCTGCGTGCACGACGCCGCGCAGGGGCCGGTCGGCGGGGATGGCGGCCAGTTGGGCGGCGAGTGCGTCGCGGTCGGCGGCGTCGCAGGCGACGAGAGTGGCTTCGGTGCCCAGGTCGCGCAGTTCGTCGAAGAGTTCGGCCGCGCCCGGTGCGTCGGGTCCGCTCCTGCTCATGAGCGTGAGGTGGCGTACGCGGTGGTGGACGGCGAGGTGTCGGGCGACGAGGCCGCCGACGGTGCCGGTGCCGCCGGTGATCAGGACGGTTCCGTCGGGGTCCAGGGGTCGGGGCACTCGGAGGACGTTCTTGCCGATGTGGCGTCCCGCGCTCATGGCGCGGAAGGCGGAGCGTGCGCGGCGGACGTCGCGGACGGTGGAGGGCAGGGGGGTGAGCCGGCCGGCGGTGAAGAGGCCGGTGAGTTCGGCGAGGATCTCGGCGATGCGGTCGGGGCCGGCTTCGGCGAGGTCGAACGCCCGGTAGTGGCGGGCCGGGTGCTCGGCGGTGACCTCCTCAGCGTCGCGGATGTCGCGCTTGCCCATTTCGATGAAGCGGCCACCGCTCGCCAGTAGGCGTAGCGACGCGTCGATGAAGTCGCCGGTGAGCGAGTTGAGTACGACGTCGACGCCATGTCCTCCGGTCGCCTCCTGGAAGGCGGTTTCGAAGGCGAGGTCGCGGGACGAGGCCAGGTGGTCGGGTTCGATGCCGTGTTCGTGGAGGGTGGGCCACTTGTCGGGGTGGGCGGTCGCGTACACCTCGCAGCCCCACGTGCGGGCGAGTTGGACGGCGGCCAGGCCGACGCCGCCGGCGGCGCTGTGGATGAGTACGGACTCGCCGGGCTGGAGCCGGGCGAGGTCGACGAGGGCGTAGTAGGCGGTGGTGAACGCCGTGGGCACGGTCGCGGCGAGTTCGTACGTCCAGTCCCCGGGGATGCGGGTGACCAGGCGGGCGTCGACGACGGCGGTGGTGCCGGCGGACTGGGGAAGCAGGCCGGTGACGCGGTCTCCCGGGGCGAGGCCGGTCACGGCGGTTCCGGTCTCCACGACGACGCCGGCGGCCTCGCCGCCGATGGGGGCGGGGTCGGGGTAGCTGCCGAGAGCGACGAGCACGTCGCGGAAGTTGAGCCCGGCGGCCCGTACGTCGACGCGTATCTCGCCGGGTGCGAGGGGGGCGGCGGATTCGGGTGCGGGCAGGAGGGCGAGTCCTTCGAGGGTTCCGGGGGCGGCGGTGTCCAGCCGCCAGGCGCCGGCTGCCGGGGGGAGCAGTGCGTCGCCGGTGCCGAGGGCGTCGAGTCGGGGTACGCGTACGTCGTCGGGTGTGGCGAGGGCCTGCGGTTCGCCGGAGGCGACGGCCCGGGCGATGTGGCGGGCGAGCTGTCCTTCGAGTGCGCCTTGGGCGTCGACGAGGGTGAGCCGGCCGGGGTTCTCCACCTGGGCGGAGCGGAGGAATCCCCAGGCCGCGGCGTGCGGGAGGGCCGAGACGTCGCCGTCCTGGACGTCGGGTACGGCGCCGCGGGTGAGCACGACGAGCCGGGAGTCCTCCCAGCGTTCGTGGGTCAGCCAGGTCCGTACGGTGTCGAGCAGGTGGTTCGTCACCTCGGCGACGGCGGCGCCGGTGGTGGGGGCGGTGGGCTGCGGGAGGCAGAGGACCACGGTCCGCGGGGTCGGTTCGGCGGCGTCGGCGAGCGCTTCGAGGTCGTCGTACCGGGTGGTGCCGTGGTGGGACTGGTCGGTGCGCGGGCGGGTCAGGAGGGCGACCAGCGGGTGGTCGGCCGGGCCGATGACGGGCCAGTCCGCGCCGGCTTCCGCGGTCGCCGGCCCGAGCGGCAGCCAGGCCGTGCGGTAGAGGGAGTCGGGCGCGGCGCCGCCGGTGGCGGCGGGGACGGCCGCTTCCCTGGAGACGAGTGCTTCGACGGCGGCGACGGGCTGGCCGGTGCCGTCGGCGGTGATGATCTCGACCGCGCCGGGGCCGGCAGGTCGGATGCGTACGCGTAGGTCGGTCGCGCCGTCGGCGGCCAGTGTCACACCGGTCCAGGCGAACGGCAGCAGGGGCGTGTCGGGGGTGTCGAGGAGACCGACGTGCAGGGCCGCGTCGAACAGGGCGGGGTGCAGCCGGAACCGGGCGACGTCCTCGTGCCGGTCGAGCGGCAGGGCGACTTCGGCGAACAGCTCGTCGTCCCGGCGCCAGGCTGCCCGCAGCCCCTGGAAGGCGCCCTGGTATGCGTATCCGGCGGTCTGGAGTCGTTCGTAGAAGCCGTCGAGGGATACGGGTTCGGCGTCCTGCGGGGGCCAGACGGCCAGGTCGTCGGGGGTGCCGGCGGTGCCCGCCGCGGTGAGCAGGCCGCTGGCGTTGAGCGTCCAGCCGGTGTCCTGCCCGGGGCGCTGGGAGTGGATGCGCAGGGGGCGGGCGCCCGTCTCGTCGGGGGCGGACACGACGACCTGGACGGCCACGTCCGTGTCGTCGAGCGTCAGGGGTGCGTGGAGGGTGAGTTCTTCGACGCGGTCGCAGCCGGCCTCGTCGCCGGCGCGCAGGGCGAACTCGACGAGCGCCGTACCGGGCAGCAGCACCGTGCCCGATACGGCGTGGCCCGCCAGCCAGGGGTGGGTGCGCAGCGAGATCCGGCCGGTCAGCAGCACGGCGTCGCTGCCGGCGAGGCTGACGGCGCCGCCGAGCAGCGGGTGTTCCGTCGCGCCCAGGCCGAGGCTGTCGGCGCCGCTGGGCTCGGCGTCCAGGTTGAGCCAGTACCGCTCGCGTTGGAAGGCGTAGGTGGGCAGGTCGACCGTGCGGGCGGTGGGCGGCAGGGCCGGGGTCCAGTCCGTGGGCAGGCCGTGGGCGTGGGCGTGGCCGAGTGCGGTGAGGAAGCGCAGCGGTCCGCCTTCGTCGCGGCGCAGGGTGGTGAGTGCGGTGGCGTCGGCGGCGGTGGCCTCGAAGGTCTCTTGGAGGCCGATGGTGAGTACCGGGTGGGCGCTGACCTCGATGAACGTGCCGTGTCCGCGGTCGAGCAGGGTGCGGGTGGCGGTTTCGAACTCCACGGGTCGGCGGAGGTTGCGGTACCAGTAGTCGCCGTCGAGCCGGGCGGTGTCGATCACGGTTCCGTCGACGGAGGAGCAGAAGTCGACTTCGGCGGTGGTGGGTTGGAGTCCGGTCAGATCGGCCTGGAGCCGTTCGCGGATCCGGTCGACCTGCGGGGAGTGGGAGGCGTAGTCGACCGGGATGCGTCGGGCCCGCACGCCCCGGGTGTCGCAGTGGGCGATCAGCTCTTCGACGGCTTCGGTCTCGCCGGCGACGACGACGGAGGTCGGGCCGTTGGTGGCGGCCAGTGCCAGCCGTCCGTCGGCGGCTGCGACGAGCTCTTCGGCGGCGGCGCGGTCGAGGTTGAGGGACGCCATGGCGCCGAGGCCGGACAGTTCGCGCAGGGCGGTGCTGCGCAGGGCCACGATCTTCGCGGCGTCCTTGAGGGAGAGCGCGCCGGCGACGTACGCGGCGGCGATCTCGCCCTGGCTGTGGCCGACGACGGCGTCGGGTTGGACTCCGTGGGCGCGCCACAGTTCGGCGAGGGCGACCATCACGGCGAAGAGGGCGGGTTGCACGACGTCGACCCGGTCGAGGGTGGGTGCGCCGGGTCGGGCGCGCAGGACGTCGGTGAGCGACCAGTCCACGTACGGTTCGAGCGCCACTTCGCAGTCGGCGACGGCTTGTGCGAAGACGGGGGCGGCGGCGAGGAGTTCGGTGGCCATCGTCGCCCACTGGTGGCCCTGGCCGGGGAAGACGAACACCACCTTGCCGGGTGAGCCGGCGCGGCCGTGGGGGGTTTGCGCGGTGGGTTCGCCCTCGCTCACCGCGTCGAGGCCGGCGAGGAGCGTGTCGCGGTCGGTGCCGAGCACGACGGCCCGCTGTTCCATGGCCGTACGCGTACGGGCCAGGGAGCGGCCGACGTCCTCGGGCCGCAGCTCGGGCCGGCCGCGTACGTGGGCGGCCAGTCGGGCGGCCTGCTGGCGCAGCCCTTCGGGGGTGCGGCCGGACAGGGGCCACGGCGTGGGCCGGGGGTCGCTCGCGGGTGTTGCCGGGGCGTCGGGCTCCGTGGTCCGCAGGTCGGTCGGTGCTTCTTCGATGATGACGTGGGCGTTGGTGCCGCTCATCCCGAACGACGAGACGCCGGCTCGCCGCGGTGTTTCCCCGGTGGGCCACGGGCGTGGTTCGGTGAGCAGTCGGACGTCTCCGGCGTCCCAGTCGATGTGCGGGGACGCTTCTTCGGCGTGCAGGGTGCGGGGCAGTCGGCCGTGGCGCAGCGCCATGATCATCTTGATCATTCCGGCTACGCCGGCCGCCGCCTGGGCGTGGCCGATGTTGGACTTCACGGAGCCGAGCCACAGCGGGCCGCGGTCTCCGCGTTCGCGGCCGTAGGTGGTGAGGAGGGCCTGGGCTTCGATGGGGTCGCCGAGTTTGGTGCCGGTGCCGTGGGCTTCGACGGCGTCGACGTCGGCGGAGGTGAGTTGTGCGTCGGTGAGGGCGGCGCGGATGACGCGCTGTTGGGAGGGGCCGTTGGGTGCGGTCAGGCCGTTGCTGGCGCCGTCCTGGTTGATGGCGGAGCCGCGGATCACAGCGAGGACCCGGCGTCCGTTGCGTACGGCGTCGGTCAGCCGCTCGACGACCAGCACTCCGACGCCTTCGGCGAGGGCCATGCCGTCGGCATCGGCGGCGAACGCCTTGCTGCGGCCGTCGGCGGCGAGGCCGCGCTGTCGGCTGAAGCCGAGGAACAGCCCGGGGGTCGACATGACGGTGACGCCGGCGACCAGGGCGAGGGAGCACTCGCCGCGGCGCAGCGCCTGGACGGCCAGGTGCAGCGACACGAGGGAGGAGGAGCAGGCGGTGTCGACGGTCACGGCGGGGCCTTCGAGCCCGAAGTAGTAGGACAGCCGGCCGGACAGGACGCTCGACGAAGCACCCGTGGTGAGGTGCCCTTCCAGGCCGCGCGGGGCTTGGTGCAGTGCGCCGCCGTAGTCGAGGTAGTTGGAGCCGACGAAGACGCCGGTGGAGCTGCGCTTCAACGTTTCGGGCAGCACTCCGGCCCGTTCGAACGCCTCCCAGGAGGTCTCCAGGAGGAGCCGCTGCTGCGGGTCCATGGCGAGCGCCTCGCGGGGCGAGATCCCGAAGAATCCGGGGTCGAAGAGGGCGGCGTCGTTCAGGAAGCCGCCTTCTTGTACGTAGCTGGTGCCCGGCTTGTCGGCGTCCGGGTCGAGCAGGGCGGTGAGGTCCCAGCCGCGGTCGTCGGGGATCCGGGAGATCGCGTCCTGCCCGGAGTCGACGGCTTGCCACAGGTCTTCCGGTGAGGAGATGCCGCCGGGGTAGCGGCACGCGATTCCGACGATCGCCAGCGGCTCGCTGGCCTGCGCTTCCACCTCACGTAGGCGAGTGCGCGTCTCGTGCAGGTCGGCGGTCACCCTTTTGAGATATTCACGAAGCGTCTGCTCGTCGGCCACGAAAGGCTCCTCAGAACTGTTTTCGGTGACACCGGTCCGGTGCGGTCCGCTGGGCGTTTTGCAGAATTCCTCGGGGTGCTCAGAAACCCTTGTGGTGCTCAGAATTCCTTGTTGATGGGGTGCTCAGAATTCCTTGTTGATGGGGTGCTCAGAATTCCTTGTTGATGAAGGCGAGGAGTTCGTCGTCGGTGGCGTCCTCCAGGCGTTGCGTGACGCCTTCCGACTCCGTGGGTTCCTCGGCGGCCGGGTCCGACCAGCCGGAGAGCAGCGACCGCAGGCGGCGCTTGACCGAGGAGAGTTCGACGTCCTCCGCCCTGGCCCGGTCGAGAGTTCCCGCCAGCCGGTCGAGGTCGGCGTGCACCGCTTCGGCGTTCACGGCGGCGTCCAGGCCGAGTTCGACGCCGAGGACTTCGGCGAGCGCGGCGCAGTTGGGGTGGTCGAAGACCACCGTCATCGGGAGTTTCACACCGGCGGTCTTCAGGATGTGGTTGCGCAGTTCGACCGCGGTGACGGAGTCGAATCCGAGGTCGTTGAAGGCTTGGTCGGGTTCGATCGCGTCGGGGTCGGGATAGCTGAGGACGCCGGCGACGGCGGTGCGTACGGTTTCGAGCAGGAGGGTGCGTCGATCGCCCTTGGACGCCGCGGTCAGCCGGTCGCGCAGGTCCTGGCCGCCGGCGGTGCCGGCGCGGTCGGCGTCCGTCTCGGCCGCTGCCGCATGGCTCTGCCGTGCTTCGGGGACGCCGTCGAGCAGGCGGCTGGGGCGGGCGATGGTGAAGAGGGATGCGAAGCGCTCCCAGTCGACGTCGGCCACGGCCACGAAGCGGTCGTCGTGGTCGAGGGTGTGGTGCAGGGCGGTCAGGACGGCGTCGACGGGCAGCGGCGGGAGTCCGTGCGGCGCCGACCACAGGTCCGGGGCGGCGGCGTCGGCCGTCGGATCGGGGTCGTGCCAACGGCCGAGTGCCAGGGAGGCGACCGGGAGGCCACGGGCCCGGTGGTGCCGGGCGAGGGCGTCGGTGTGGGCGTGCGCCGCCGCGTAGCTGGCGTGGTCGCCGCTGCCCCACACGCCGGCGATGGAGGTGAAGAAGACGGCGGCTTCCAGGTCGGCGGTGTCCAAGGCCGCCATGACGTGCTCCGCCGCCGTGGCCTTGTGGACGATGGCGTCCGCGTACTCCGCGAGATCGACCTCGTCGACCCGGCGCAGCACGATGGCGTCCGCCGTGTGCAGGAAGGCACCGATCCGCAGGCCGTCGGCGCGCAGTTCGGCGAGCAGCGCTGCGACCGGTTCGGGAGCGGTCAGATCGCACGGGACGATCCGGATGTCGGCGCCCAGCCGCAGGGGATCGAGCTCGGGGTCGGGTGCGGCGGGGGTGGGGTCAAGGAGGACGACGCTGGTTCCGCCCAGGTCGGACAGCCAGCGTGCGACGTGGCCGCCGAGCCCCGCGGGGTCGCCGGTCACGAGCGCGGCTCGACCGCCGGGCTTCCAGTTCCGTACGGGCGCGGTGTCCGCGAGGGGGCGGCGGACGAGCCGTCGGACGTGGGTTCCGGAGGGCCGGACGACGAACTGGTCCTCGCCGCGCTCGTCGTGGAGGGCGGCGACGAGCCGTCGGACCTCCCGGTCGGACGGCTGCCGCGGCACGTCGACCAGTCCGCCCCACAGCTTCGGGTGCTCCAGGGCCGTGACCCTGCCGAGGCCCCAGATCTGCGCCTGGGCGGGGTGGGCGACGGATCCGCCCTCGTTCACCGGTACGGCCTCGTACGTGCAGCCCCACAGGGGTGCGGCGACGCCGCTGCGGACCATGGTCTGGATGAGGAGGAGGGTCGCCGCCGCTCCGGCCGGGACGGCGGGGTGCGCCGGGTGCGGCTCGTCGGCCAGGGCGAGGAGCGACAGGACGCCGGCCGGCTCGGCACCGCCGGCGAGCAGGGCGACGAGCTCCGCCAGGTCGGCGGAGTCGGTGCCGTGGGTGTCGACGGGGAGCAGTCGTACGGCCGCTCCGGCGGCGGTCAGCGCCTGCTCGTACGGGGCTGCGGAGCCCTCGCGGCCTTCCGGGACCACCAGCAGCCAGGTGCCGGACAGCCGGTTGGCCGTCGGGGGTTCGGGGACCAGGAGCTGCCAGTCGATCCCGTACCGCCGTTGGTCGAGTTCCTGCTGCTCCTGCCAGCGGCGGAGGCTCCTGCTGAGGGGTGGCGTGAGGGTGGTGAGGACGTCCCGGCCTTCTTGTCCGGGCAGTTCGAGGATGGACAGCAGTCGGTCGACGTCGCCGTCCTCGACGGCCTGCCAGAACATCCGCTCGGGGCCGCCCTGGCGTGGAGCGGCGAGTTCGGGTGCGTCGTGCTTGGGCTCGACCCAATAGCGTTGGCGTTGGAAGGGGTAGGTGGGCAGGTCGGGTATCGCCGTGGCGCCGGGGAGGAGGGGGCTCCAGTCGACGGCCAGTCCGTTCGTGAACGCTTGCGCCAGAGCGGTGCACCACTGACGACGGTCACCGTGGTCACGACGGAGGGAACCCCACACCACAGGACCACCGTCCGTTGAATCGGTGGCGTGGTCGAAGATGCCCTCCACGGCAGGGACGAGCACCGGGTGGGCGCTGACCTCCACGAAGTGGGTGAAACCCTCGCCCAGCATGGCCGTGACGGCGGTGTGGAACTCCACCGGCTCCCGAAGATTACGGATCCAGTAGTCGACGTCCAGGGTCCCCGTCGCCATCGGCTCGCCAGTGACCGAGGAGAACACCGTCAGCGAGCTCTTGCGCGCCTCGATGCCGGCCAAGGCGGCGCGTACTTCGTCCACGACTTCATCGATGTGCGGCGAGTGCGAGGCGTAGTCCACGGCGATCTTCCGAGCGGACACACCCGTCTCGGTGCAGTGGGCGATGACGTTCGCTATCCCGTCCGGGCTGCCGGAGACCACGACCGAGTTCGGCCCGTTCTCCGCAGCCACCCACACCTCACCCGCCGCCACCTTCGCCACCACCTCTTCCGCGGCCCTACGTGACAGGCGAAGGGACGCCATCGCACCCCGACCCGACAACTGCCGAATCGCCTTACTCCGCGCCACCACTACCCGTGCAGCATCAGCCAACGACAAACCACCCGCCACACACACCGCAGCAATCTCACCCTGACTGTGTCCGACCACACCAGACGGCTCGACCCCATGCACACGCCACAACCGAGCGAGAGCCACCATCACCGCAAACGACACCGGCTGCACCACATCAACACGATCCAAACCAGCGTCAGCCCCCTCACCCATGAGCACCTCACGCAACGACCAATCCACCAACGGGGAAAAGACTCCCTCACACGCCTCAATCGCCTCAGCAAACACCGAAGACGAATCCAAAAGACCCCGCCCCATACCCACCCACTGAGCCCCCTGACCAGGGAACACAAACCCCACGCCCCCTACCGCGCGAGCACCGCCCACCACCACACCCTCACCCACACCACCATCAGCAATCTGTTTGAACCCTGACACCGCCTCCTCCACCGAACCCGCCACCACCACACCCCGCCGATCCAACACCGACCGCCCCGACACCAACCCCCCAGCCAACCCCACCAACCCACAACCCGAACCCGAGCCCACGAACTCACCAAGTCCACCCGCCACATCAGCCAAAGCAGACCGCGACGCAGCAGACAACACCAACGGAACCGGCAACACCCCCGACCCACCAGACTCAGAAGCCACGGCCCCCTCCGCCGGCGCCTCCTCCACAATCACATGCGCATTCGTGCCACTCATCCCGAACGACGACACCCCAGCCCGCCGCGGACGGCCCTCCTCCCTCGCCCACTCGCGCGCCTCGGTCAACAACTCCACCGCACCCGAAGCCCAATCCACATGCGACGACGCCACATCCGCGTGCAACGTCCTCGGCAACACCCCCTCCTGCAACGCCAGCACCATCTTCATCACACCAGCCACACCAGCAGCTGCTTGGGTGTGCCCGATGTTCGACTTCAGCGACCCCAACCACAGAGGTTCGCCATCAGCCCGCCCCTGGCCATAGGTGGACAGGAGTGCCTGGGCCTCGATGGGGTCACCGAGCTTCGTTCCCGTTCCGTGTGCCTCCACCACGTCGACCTCGCCGGCCGACAGCCGGGCATCGCGCAGCGCCGCTCGTATCACCTCCCGCTGGGACGGGCCGTTCGGCGCCGTCAACCCGTTCGACGCACCGTCCTGATTCACCGCCGAACCCCGCACCACCGCCAACACCCGACGCCCGTTCCGTACGGCGTCCGAAAGCCGTTCCACAAGCAGGACGCCGACGCCTTCGGCCCAGCCCGTCCCGTCGGCCGAATCCGAGAACGCCTTGCACCGGCCGTCGGCCGCGAGCCCCCGCTGTCGGCTGAACTCCACGAAGGCCGACGGCGTCGCCATCACCGTGACGCCGCCGACCAGGGCCAAGGAGCACTCGCCCCGGCGCAGCGACTGCACCGCCAGGTGCAGCGCGACCAGCGACGACGAGCACGCGGTGTCGATGGTGATGGCAGGACCCTCGAACCCGAAGACGTACGACAGCCGCCCGGACAGGATGCTCGCCGCACCTCCGGTGAGCGCGAAGCCCTGCGTACCGGCCTGGCTGTCGTCCAACAGGGACGTGTAGGTCTGGCCGACCGCGCCCACGAAGACGCCCGTGGACGTGCCGCGGAGCGTGTCGACGGGGACGGCCGCCCGTTCGAAAGCCTCCCAGGACGTCTCCAGCAGCAGCCGCTGCTGAGGATCCATCGCCAGCGCCTCGCGCGGCGAGATCCCGAAGAGGCCGGGGTCGAACTGGTCGGCGTCCGGGAGGAAGCCGCCCTCGCGCGTGTAGCTGGTGCCCGGGTGCTCCGGGTCGGGGTGGTACAGCCTGTCCAGTCGCCAGCCGCGATTGGTCGGGAATTCGGTGATCGCATCCGTTTCGGAGCTGATCAGGTTCCAGAGGCCCTCGGGCGAACTGACTCCGCCCGGCAGACGGCACGCCATGCCGACGACGGCCAGCGGTTCGGTGTCGCCAGTCTCCAACTGGCGAAGTCGGCGCTGTGCAGTCTGAAGGTCCGCGGTCACCTTCTTGAGGTAACCGAGGAGCTTGGCTTCCTTGTCGCTCATCGTCTGCTTCCCATCGGGTCGTCAGCGGCAGCAAGCGGGGGGGCGGAGCCTCAGTTGTCGAGGCCGCGATCGATCAGTGCGAACATCTCGTCCGCGGAGGCGGATTCGAGATCGTCTTCGGGCGTCGGGCCGTCTGCGTCGGGCGCGCCCGCGTCGCGCCACCGCCACAGGAGGTTCTCCAGCCGTTTGGTGATGACGGTTCGCAGCTCACCGTCGGATTCCGTACGCACCAGTTGCCGTTCCAGCCGGTCGAATCCGTCGAGCAGTTCGTCGGCGGCTTCCGGCTCGGCCAGGTCGAAGGCGTCGAGCAGATACCGTGCGACCGCGTCCGGCGTCGGGTGGTCGTAGACGAGTGAGGTGGGGATCGGCAGGTCGGTGGCTGCACCCAGGCGGTTCCGCAGATTCAGCGCGGCCAGCGAATCGAACCCTGCCTGGCGGTACTCCTGATGCGGATCAACCGCAGTCGAGGTCCGGTGGCCGAGCACCGCGGCAGATTCCCCGCGCACCACTTCCAGGACCGTGCGGAACCGCTCGGAGGGAGCGCACGCCGTCAGGCGATCGCGTAGGGACGGTGCTCCGGCGTCCGCGGCTGCCTCGCTCCCGGCAGCAGCGCGGGCCGTCTTCGCCACGCTCGCCGCCACTTCGGGCAGCCCTGCCAGCAAGGGCATGGGCCGCTGGGCGGCGTGCGTGGACACGAAGCGATCCCACTGGAAGTCACCGATCACCACGGTGGCGTCGTCCCTGGTCAGGGCGGTCTCCAGGGCGGCCAGCGCCGGTGTGGCGGGCATCGGCACCATGCCCTGTCGGCGCAATTGCTCTTCTACGTCGCCCACCGTCGCCATTCCGGCCCCGGCCCACGGCCCCCACGCGACGGAGGTGGCGGGCAGTTGGAGGGATCGACGCAACTGGGCGAGCGCGTCGAGGAAGGCGTTCCCCGCTGCGTAGTTGCCCTGCCCGGGCGATCCGACGACGGCCGCGGCGGAGGAGAAGAGCACGAACGCGGAGAGGGGCAGCTCCGTCGTCAGTTCGTGCAGGACGAGGGCGCCCAGCACCTTGGACCGTGCGGTGGCCGCGAGTTGTTCCTCGGTCATGGCGGTCAGCACGCTGTCGTCGACCACTCCGGCCGTGTGGACCACGACGTCGAGCGGGTGCTCTTCGGGGATTCCTGCCAGCAGCTCGGCCACGGCTTCGTGGTCGGACACGTCGCAAGCGGCGATCGTCGCACGGCAACCTTCCGCGGCCAGGTCGTCGACCAGTTCCTGGGCACCGGGCGCGTCCGTCCCTCGTCGACTCACCAGGACGACGTGCTCGGCGCCGCGCTGCGCGACCCAACGGGCGACGTGGGCACCCAGCCCTCCCGTACCACCCGTGATCAGTACGGTGCCCCGGGGCTGCCACGAACGGTCCGTCGGGGTTACGGGTGCGATCGGAGCATGAACCAGCCGTCGGCCCAGCACGACGTCCTGGCGCAGCGCCACCTGGTCTTCGGTGCCCGCGGTCAGTACGCCGACGAGCTGGCGTCCGATCGTTTCGGTGAGGTGCTGGCCGGACGGGAGGTCGATCAGACCGCCCCACAGGCCGGGGTGCTCCAAACCAGCGACCCGGCCCAAGCCCCACACCTGCGCCTGCTCCGGCGCAGGAGCACCATCCGCAGGCCCGACGCTCACGGCGTCGGAGGTCATCGCCCACATCCGACCGGCGAAACCCGCCCGCGCCAGGACTTGAATCAGCCGCAACGTCGCCAGGAGTCCCGTCGAGACGTCACCACGAGCCGGAGGAGAAACGTCTCCGGCCACGCTCAGCAGCGACACCACGCCGTCGACACCCTCCAGCGGTCCGAAGGCATCCGGCGCTCCGCCGTCGAAGGTCTCATGGCGGACCGTGGCACCCGCGGTCGTCAGGGCCGCTTCCAGCCCGGAAGTCCAACGGACCAAGGACTCGTCCACCGTCTGATGCGAGCCGGTGATGACCAGCCACGTACCGCTCAAACTTTCCGTGGCATCAATCTCGACGGGTTCCCAGGCGACGCGGTAACGCCACTGATCACGCCGCTGTCGTTCGCGCTCGCCGTCACGCCACGACGTCAACGCCGGAACAAG
>NZ_JBEYTZ010000074.1:0-13740 GCF_040643215.1 Streptomyces sp. NPDC047315
ACAAACCCTCTCTCCCTCCCCGACGCTCTTCCGATCTGCGAACGGATGCGGCCCCCGGGTCGGCCGGGGCCGCCTTCGACGGCCCCGGCCGACCCGTCACCAGGCGTCGGTCAGCGGGTGATCAGCGCCCGTCCGACCTGAGCGAAGGAGCCCTTCGGATGGTCGCGGAAGAGCGGCTCGGTGCCGATCAGCACCGCCGGGACCCCGCCCGGCCCCGTCGCGCTGACGATCGACGGCCTGCCCGCGGCGTCCGACGGACCGCCCGTGCCCCCGGCCGTCGGCCGCCAGTGGCCCGACACCAGCGGGTTCCCGGTGGCGTACGACTGGTCGACGCGCACGCCCGCGCCCAGCTCGGTGAACCACACCGGCGAGTACACGAAGCTGTGACCCGGCGCGCCGGCGGTCAGCGGACCGCCCGCCCCCGTCACGCGCACCACGCCGTTCGCGTCGCCGTTGCCCTCCACGGCCGTGGCGGAGATCAGCCCCGCCGCCTTGCCGAACGCGGCGCCGACCTGCCCGATCCCGACGAAGCCCGCACCGCTCGCGGCGAAGGCGTCCCGGGCGGCCTGGGTCAGCCCCGCGTGGTTCAGCCCGGTCGACACCATCAGGACGTCCGCACCGGACCAGTCGAAGCCCGCGTTCAGCGACGCCGTCGACACCGGCACCACCTCGAAGCCCATCTCCCGCAGGGCGAACTGCTCGCCCGACGTCACCGAGGCGGCCACCCGCACCCGCTCCAGCAGTGCGACGCCGCGCTCCTTCGTCGCCGCGAAGACCACGCCGTAGCGCTCCGCCGCGACCTTCGCCGCCTTGCGCGCCGACGCCGGGACGATCGCCGCGCCGTCGTCCGTACGCCGTACGGAAACGCCCTGCGCGAGCAGCGAGTTGAGCGCCGCCAGCTCCTTCGGGTCGTCCATCCGCAGCTTCAGATCGCCCCGCGGCGCGACGTAGCCGGTCGCAGCCGCCGCGGGCACCGGCCGGCTGATGACCCGAAGGTCCCCGCCGCCGGAGACCTTCTCCACCGTGGCGCCCCACAGCAGCCCCAGGCTCCAGCCCGAGATGTCGTACATCGTCGACACGTCACCGCTGATGTCCCGGCCCTCGGCGAGCATCACATTGGCGATGCCGCGCTTCGGCTGCTTCATGTCCACGAGGTACGACCCCGCCGGGTACGACCGGCCGCCCAGCTTGAACGGCAGCACCGCCCGCTCCACCCGCACGTCGTTCGCGACGAGGTGGTCCACCAGCCGTGCCGCGGCCACCGAGCTGCGCTGCCCCGTCCCCGCCGGAATGACGTACGCGCGCGGGAAGGTGGTGGTGTACACGTCCTCCGGACCGATGCCGGGCACCCCCGGCACGGTCTCCGGCGACACCGGCCGCTGGGCCTCGCCCGCCGCACCGCGCCGGAAGGTCTCGATCTGGTCGGCCAGCACCTGCGTGCGGTTGGTGAGGGTGAAGTCGAGGGTGGCGCGCATCGCGGCACCCGCGATCGCGGTGTTGATCGACGAACGGCGCCGCAGCTCCGCCACCGAAAGGCTGTCGTAGGAGCTGCCGTTGACCCGCATCGGGAACTCGATGGTGTGCGAGGCCACCGCGCCCTGGAACGGCATGTACTGCGGGGTGAAGATGGGCGGCCAGTCGTCCCAGCCCTCCGCCGAGTCGCGGAAGGGGATCTCCGCCGGCAGCACGCCGTCCTTCTCGGCGGTGTAGCCGAGGGCGTTCACGGCCTTCTCCATCCCGAGCGCGTTCGCGTAGGCGTTCTTCAGGAAGAGGTCGTACTCGTAGTTCTCCCCGTGCGGCGGGGTCGTCGGCTCGATCAGGGTGCCGTTCACATAGCCGTGCAGGTCCAGCATGACCGCGGGCTGCTTGTCGATGGCGATCTGCCGGATGGCCCGGGTCTCGGGCTGGGTCGCGGTGATGAAGTCGCGGTTCAGGTCGAAGCCGTTGGCGTTGGCCCGGGTGCCCGCGATCCGGCCGTCCGGATTGGCGGTCACGTTGAGATAGATCCGGTTCTTCGCCAGCAGCGAGAGGGTCTTGGCGTCCTTGGCCTTCGCCAGCTCCTCGATGAGCTTCAGGGCCGCGTCCGTGCCCTCCCATTCGTTGCCGTGGATGTTGTTGTTGATGAAGACCGGCGTCTTGTACGCCTTCTTGAGGTGCGCGTCCCGCGCGGCGACGGCGGGCGCGTTCTCTATTCGCTCCCGCATTCGCTCCTGCTCGCGCGCCTCGCGGGAGCTCTCCGGCGCGGTCACCGTCACCAGGTAGAGGTCGTTCCCGGTCGCGGACTTGCCGGCGACCTCCACGCTGACCCGGTCCCCGATCTTCTGGAGCTCGTTCAGCTTGGGGGCTATGGAGTGGTACGGGACGAGGCCCAGCTTGATCGACTTGTCCGCCGGGTTGGCCGCGGGCTCCTTCAGGGCCGTGCGCCGCGGATATCCACCGGGCCGGTGGAAGGACGGCGCCCCCGCCTCCAGGGCGTTGCGCGCCGTGCCCAGGCTGCCGCGGGCGGGCGCGGAGTCGGTCGCGCCCTTGTCGCGTACGGGGTCGCGGTCGCCGCGCAGTTCGCGACCCGGCGCATCGGCCGGGCCGCCCGGCTCACCGGGCAGCGCGACGGCCGGAACGGGCGCGAGGAGGACGGCGACGGCGAGCGCCGCGGTGGTGACCAGAGCGGATCTGGGAATGCCCATGCGTGGTGCCTCCGGGGTAGAGGGTGCGACGGCTGTGACGGGAGTGCGCAGGTGGGGCGCACGAGTCACGGCTGTCGTTGACGCAGGGTCTACCGGTTCAACTCTGGAACAATCAAGGGGTATACAGCACGTATTACGGACCTCAGCGCTCAAAGCGCGCTCGGACCGGGGCCGGAGCGGGCCTTAGGGTGACGACATGCGTGATTTCGCCAGGGGCTTCGGCTATCTCCTCAAGGGCCAGCGCTGGGTCGGCGCCCACGGCCGCCAGTTCGGCATCGGGCTGCTGCCCGGACTGATCACCCTCGTGCTGTACGCGGGGGCGCTCGTCGGGCTCGCGTTCGGCGCGGACGACCTCGTGGGGTGGGCCACTCCGTTCGCCGACGACTGGTCATCGCCCTGGCTCGGGATCTTCCGGGGCACCCTGACGGCGCTCGCGTTCGCCTTCGGGCTCTTCCTCGCGGTGATCACCTTCACCGCGGTGACCCTGCTGATCGGCCAGCCCTTCTACGAGTCGCTGTCGGAGGACGTGGACCGCTCCGAGGGCGGCGAGGTGCCCGAGTCGGGCCTGTCGCTCTGGCGTGACCTGCTCATCTCGGCCCGGGACTCCCTGCGGATCCTGGTGCGGGTGGCGTTGTACGGGGTGCTGCTGTTCGCGCTGGGCTTCGTGCCGGTGCTCGGGCAGACGGTGATCCCCGCGATCGGCTTCTGCGTGTCCGGCTTCTTCCTCGCGGAGGAGCTCACGGCGGTGGCGCTCCAGCGCCGCGGTGTCGAACTGCGCCAGCGGCTGGTGCTGTTGCGGGGCCGTCGGATGATGGTGCTCGGCTTCGGCGTGCCGCTGACGCTGGCGTTCCTGGTGCCGTTCGTGGCGGTGTTCCTGATGCCGGGGGCGGTGGCGGGGGCGACGCTGATGGTGCGGGACCTCTTGGGGGAGAACGAGAGCGTGGCGGGGGGCGCGGGTGCGGTGGGGGAGCAGCCCGCGCAGGTCCAGCAGCCTGGCCCGAACCCGTACGCGTAGTACCGCGTAAAGGCCGCACGCTTCGGCGGGGCGGGGGCTACGCGAGGTCGATCGTCACGCAGCCCTGCGTGGCGCCAGCCGTCGCCAGGAGGGCGCCCTCGGGGGACCACACCCCGCTCGCGCCGGCGCACGCGCCGCCCTCGTTCGTGCCCAGCGCGTTCGCGAGCAGCACGTACAGGCCGTTGTCCCTCGCGCGTACGGGATACACCGAATCGAACGAGTCGTTGCCGATCTCCAGCACCGAACTCGCCAGGTACGCCGTCGCCCCCGCCGCCCGTGCGCGGGCGGCGATCTCCGGAAAGCGGTTGTCGTAGCAGACGGCCAGGGCGAAGCCGACGCCGTCGAGGGCGAAGTGGCCGTCGCGACCGCCCGCGACGAACACGTCCCCCTCCGCGCCGTGCAGGTGCTGCTTGTCGTAGCGGGTCAGCAGCTCGCCGTCCGGGCCGAAGACCAACGAGGTGACCGCCGGCCGGCCCGACGCCGTGCGCACCGCTGCGTTGACCACGGCCGCCGTGGCGACCTCCCGGCACGCCTCGCGCAGTGGAGCCAGCCGGGCGTCGTCCTCGTCGAGCGTGAGCGCCGGGTCGCGGGCGAGGAGCGAGAGGAAGTACCCCGTCGTCGACAACTCGGGGAAGACGACGAGCCGGGCGCCCTGCCCGGCGGCCGTGCGGACCAGCTCCGCCATCGTGCGGACGTTGGCCTCGACGTCGCCGGGCACGGGCTCGAACTGCGCTGCTGCGATCTTCATGCGCACATCATCGCCCAGCCCGCGGTGCAGCTCACTGCGCTGCCGCGACCCGGATGATCTCCCGTACCTGCGCGATGATGTCCAGTCGGTTGCGGACGAACTCCGGGTCGGTGACCTGCGTCGTGTTGCCCGCGCCGAAGTGCAGCACGGGGGTGTGCACATGGCCGCCGGGGACGTTCAGGTCCAGCCTGTCCCGCAGCAGCGTGGCGCGGTAGGCGATCTCGTTCGACAGGTAGTCGCCGCCGCCGCCCGCGCGCGCGGTGGAGCCGGGGGTCGGGCCGTCTGGGCGGACCACGGCGGTGGTGCCGCCGGCCGGTATCTCCGTCACGGACGTGTTGTCGTACACCGGGAAGCGGCCCGTCTGTGCGGCCACGATCGCCGCGTGCGGCAGCGTCGACGACGTCCACTGCGGCTGGGTGGCCGGATCGCGCACCGGGACGACCTCCAGCCGCGACACGTTGTCGTTGTCGCCGAAGCCGCCGCGCCAGGCGCCGTTGGTCCGCTCGATGTCGAAGCGGCCGGGCCGGCCCTGGCTCACGGTCGTGAACAGGTCCGCCTTCGGGAGCTGGCGCCGCAGGGTCCGCTCCACCGTGCCGTCGGCGAAGTCCGCCCAGCGGACGGGGAAGACGGCCGTCTCGATCCGGGCGGGGCCGTCGGCCGTCTGGAGCACCGTTCCGTCCAGCGCGAGCGCCGTGGCGCCGGACGGGTTGCTGATCCGTACGTCGCGGTCGAGCGTGAACGGGTCGAAGCCGGTCATCACGATCCGCTTGAACCGCTTGCCGCTGCTCGGCAGGTCGAGGGAGTCCTGGCCGCGCGAGGCACGCTCCAGACGGTCCAGGAGCCGGGCGCGGTCCGCTTCGGAGAACTCGAAGGAGGGCTGCCACTGCCGCAGTTCGCGCGTCATCCCCAGCCGCGCCCAGTACAGCGGTCGGTCGTCGTCCCGGCTCAGGTCGCCGAGCAGCGGCCCGCGCCCCTGCGCCCGGTCGACGGCCCGCTGCCACAGCGCGCCCGCGTGCCGCGCGACGGCCTTCTCCGCCTGGCGGTACGACGTCGCCCCGGTCAGGGACCGGGCGAAGGAGGGCGCCACGGAGTCGAAGCCGCTGCGCCGCAGGATCTCCTGCGGTACGGCCCGCTCCAGGCGCGCCTCCTCGACGGTGACCGGCCCGGGAGCCGCGGCCGGCTCCGCCGTCGGGGCGGCGGCCTGCGCCGGCACGGCCAGGGCGAACGAAAGGACGACGGTGACGGCGGCCGTGCCGACGGCTCTGATCCGTACGGGGGACGCAGCAGAAGAGGCGGCGGGTGACGAAGACAACGAGGTGATCCTTCCGTTGACGGTGGCGGAAGTATCACCTCGCAACGGCCCCGCTGGCTACGGCACGGCTGGCCACGGCCCCGCTCGCTACGACGCTACGACCCCGTCGCGCACCCCCGGGTCACCTCGGCGGTCGGGCCGCCGTGATGTTCCGGTACGCGATCTCGGCCAGCTCGCCCTGCCCGTTCTTGTTCGGGTGGAACCAGTCCCAGCGGCTCAGCTCCTGGTCGTCGAAGCGGTAGTCGAAGACCGCGCCGCCGTCGTACCGGCACCGCGGGTCCTTGCCGCACACGTCCTTGAGCACCGAGTTGTACGCCACCACCCGGTTCTGCACCGACGTCCGGCGCGCGGACGCCTTGGCGCTCACGTCCTGCGGCTCCGCCAGCATCGACGCGCAGATGCCGAGCTTCCAGATCTGCCGGCTGAGCGGATTGTCCCGGCCCGTCTGCCACAGCCGCTTCAGGTCCGGCACGCTCGACACGTACACCTGGGTCTTGGGCGCGGCGCGGCGCAGATCCTGCAGCGCGGTGGTGAACGACGCGCGGAAGTCCGCCACCGGGGTCATCTCCTCGGGTGAGTCCGCGCAGGCGTCGTTGGCGCCCACCAACACCGTCACCAGGTCCGGCCGGTGCTTCGCGGACTTGGCCATCTGGGCGGGCAGGTCGACGACCTTGGCGCCGGTGCGGGCGTAGTTCCAGCTGCGCTGGGAGATCGCGGCGGGCTCGCCGAGCAGCCGTAGCGCCAGGCTCTGCACCTTGGCGTCCGTGCCGGTCGCCCAGGACACCTCGGGGCAGTCGGAGAGCACCACGCAGGCGTCGAAGCCGCGGGTGATGGAGTCGCCCACGGCCGCGATGGAGCCGGGGCTGCGGTCCCAGACGACCGCGGGCTTCTTGGCGGGCGCGCCCTTCGTCTCGGGCTCCGAGGGGTCCTCGCAGGCGGTGAGGGTGCCGGCGGCGAGCAGGGCGCCGAGGCCCAGTGCGTACGTACGGGTCCTCATCCGCTTGCGGCTGCTCGATCCGGCGCCGACGCCGGACCGGGACCCGGACCTGGACCCGGAACCGAGCCTGGACGTGGTCGTGGCTGTGGTGGTGTCGGTGGTGGCTGTGGTTCTGGCTGCGGGCTCGTACGGCTCCCCCGTGCGCCCCGTGCGCTTCTCGCGCATCCCCGTGTCCCCTCCGTGTCGATGCCCCCGAGGTCCTGCCGAGTGAAAGCTTGGTGCGTACCGCCCTCCGGACCGACATTACGTCACCCCGTGGGCACCCACTCACGGTAGCTTTTCCCCGTCGGCCCAGAGGCGTCGTGCCCGTCGGCTCCGGTAAATTACATCACGTCACATGCTGTCCCTTTTGTGGAGATTCACTCCTGATGATGTTTACTGAGACCGCTGGGAAGGCGACCCTCGTCCCACACTGGAGGTCCCGGTGACGACACGCGGCGTTCTCTACGTCCACTCCGCCCCGCGCGCGCTGTGCCCGCACGTCGAATGGGCGGTCGCGGGTGTGCTCGGCGTACGGGTGCAGCTCGACTGGATCCGTCAGCCGGCGTCCCCGGGCACCTGGAGAGCGGAACTGTCCTGGCGCGGCGAGGTCGGCACCGCGTCCAAACTGGCCTCGGCGCTGCGCGGCTGGCACCTGCTGCGCTTCGAGGTGACCGCGGAGCCCTCGGCCACCGCGGAGGGGGAGCGCTACAGCGCCACCCCGGAACTCGGCATCTTCCACGCCGTCACCGGCATCCACGGGGACATCCTGATCCCCGAGGACCGGCTGCGCGCCGCGATGGTCCGCGCTGCGCAGGGCGAGACGGACCTGGAGGCCGAGTTGTGCAAGCTGCTCGGCAAGCCCTGGGACGACGAGCTCGAACCGTTCCGCTACGCCGGCGAGGGCGCGCCCGTCCGCTGGCTCCACCAGGTCGTCTGACCTTCTGCCCCTGCTGAGACGACGACAGGGCCCGTACGTCCACGAGGGACGTACGGGCCCTGCCACTGCGCCAGCGACGGTTCACCCGCGGCGGTTCACACCGAGCGGAACGCCAGGCTCACGTTGTGGCCGCCGAAGCCGAACGAGTTGTTGATCGCGGCGATCGTGCCGTCGGGCAGCGCCCGCGCCTCGCCGCGCACCACGTCCGCCTCGATCTCGGGGTCGAGGTTGTCCACGTTGATCGTCGGGGGAGCCAGGCGGTGGTACAGCGCGAGGACCGTCGCCACGGTCTCCACGCCGCCCGCGCCCCCGAGGAGGTGGCCCGTCATCGACTTCGTCGAGCTGATCGCGATGTGGTCCAGGTCGTCGCCGAGGACCTGGCGCAGCGCCTTCACCTCGGCGGCGTCACCGAGCGGGGTGGACGTCGCGTGCGCGTTCAGGTGCACGAGCTGCTCGGGCTTGAGGTCCGTCGTCTCCACCAGGCCGCGCACCGCGGCGGCGATGCCGCGCCCGGTCGGCTCCGGCTGGGCGATGTGGTGGCTGTCGGCGGACAGGCCCTGGCCCAGGACCTCGCAGTAGACCTTGGCGCCGCGCTTGGCGGCGTGCTCGGCCGACTCCAGGACGATCACGCCGGCGCCCTCGCCGAGGACGAAGCCGTCCCGGGCGGTGTCGAAGGGGCGCGACGCCTTCTCGGGCTCGTCGTTGTTCTTCGACATCGCCATCATGTTGGCGAACGCGGCCACCGGCAGCGGGTGGATCGCCGCCTCCGTGCCGCCCGCCACGACGACGTCCGCACGACCGGTGCGGATCATCTCCACGGCGTACCCGATGGCCTCCGCGCCGGACGCGCACGCCGACACCGGAGTGTGCACCCCGGCCCGTGCGTTGACCTCCAGGCCGACGTTGGCCGACGGGCTGTTCGGCATGAGCATGGGCACGGTGTGCGGGGAGACCCGGCGCGCGCCCTTCTCCTTGAGCACGTCGTACTGGTCGAGCAGGGTGGTGACGCCGCCGATGCCGGAGGCGATCACCGTGCCCAGCCGGTCCGGGTCGACCGCGTCGCCCTCGCCGGCCGGAGCGGTGTAACCCGCGTCCGCCCACGCCTCGCGGGCCGCGATCAGCGCGAACTGCGCCGAGCGGTCCAGCTTGCGGGCGACGGGACGGGGCAGCACGTCCCCCGGCTCGACCGCGACGGGCGCGGCGATCCGGACGGACAGCTCGGCGAAGCGCTCCTCTTCCAGGTGCTTCGCTCCGGAGCGCCCGGAGACCAGGCCCTCCCAGGTCGTTGCGCTGTCGCCACCCAACGGTGTGGTTGCGCCGATACCGGTGACGACCACGGTGCGATTGGTCGAGTTCACAGGATTTCTCTCTCCACGTTGTATGGGGGTGCGAGTCTTACGACGCCACCGAGGGTGGCGACCAGCGCGCCCTGGCTCCGGCTGGTGATCAGCCCTGGTGCTTGAGGATGTAGTTGGCGGCGTCCCCGACCGTCTTGAGGTTCTTGACGTCCTCGTCGGGGATCTTCACGTCGAAGCGCTCCTCGGCGGCGACGACGACCTCGACCATGGACAGCGAGTCGACGTCCAGGTCGTCGGTGAAGGACTTGTCCAGCTGGACGTCCTCGACCGGGATGCCGGCGATCTCGTTCACGATCTCCGCGAGACCTTCGACGATCTCTTCCTGAGTGGCGGCCATGTGGCGCTCCTTCGATTCTTTTCGGTGTCAGAGGTGTGGCGTCCGGAGGATCCGGTGCCGGTCCGGAAGATCCGGTGACTAGGGGAGGGTAACGACCGTTGCGGCGTAGACGAGACCCGCCCCGAAGCCGATGACGAGCGCCGTGTCGCCGCTCTTGGCCTGCCCGGTCGCCAGGAGCCGCTCCATCGCGAGCGGGATCGAGGCGGCCGAGGTGTTGCCGGTGGTCTCCACGTCACGGGCGACCGTGACGTGCTCCGGCAGCTTCAGTGTCTTCACCATCGAGTCGATGATCCGCATGTTGGCCTGGTGCGGAATGAAGACGTCCAGGTCGTCCGCGCTGATCCCGGCCGCGTCCAGCGCCTGCTGGGCGACCTTCGCCATCTCGAAGACGGCCCAGCGGAAGACCGCCTGGCCCTCCTGGGTGATCGCCGGGAACCGGGCCACGGTGCCGTCGCGGTAGTCCGTCCACGGCACGGTCTGCTTGATGGTCTCGGACTTGTCGCCCTCCGAGCCCCACACCGTCGGGCCGATCATCGGCTCGCTCGCCGGGCCCACGACGACCGCGCCCGCGCCGTCACCGAACAGGAAGGCCGTCGCACGGTCCTCCAGGTCGGTGAGGTCGCTCAGCCGCTCCACGCCGATGACCAGTACGTACTCCGCGGAGCCGTCGGTGATCATGCCCCGGGCCAGGGTCAGCCCGTAGCCGAAGCCGGCGCAGCCGGCGGAGATGTCGAACGCGGCGGGCTTCGACGCGCCGATCCGGTCCGCGATCTCGGTGGCCACCGCGGGGGTCTGCTTGAAGTGCGAAACGGTGGAGACGATGACGCCGCCGATCTGGTGCGGCTCGATGCCCGCGTCCGCGAGCGCCTTGCCCGACGCCTCGACGGACATCGCGGTCACGGTCTCCTCGTCGGAGGCCCAGTGGCGGCTGGCGATGCCGGAGCGCGACCGGATCCACTCGTCCGACGAGTCGATCTTCTCCAGGATCACGTCGTTCGGGACGACCCGCACCGGGCGGTAGCCGCCGACCCCCATGATCCGCGCGTAGGGAGCGCCCTTACCGGGCTTGATCTTCGCCATCTGTACGGCTCTCCTTGTCCAGGCTGCGTCAGGCCGCCGACCGGCCGGCGTGCTCGGCGATCAGGGCGCGGGCCGCTTCCAGGTCGTCCGGGGTCTTCAGCGCCAGCGTCTTGACGCCGGGCAGCGCCCGCTTGGCGAGACCGGTGAGCGTACCGGCCGGGCAGACCTCGATCAGCGCGGTCACGCCGCGCTCGCGGAAGGTCTCCATGCACAGGTCCCAGCGGACCGGGTTGGCGACCTGCCCGACGATCCGCGCAAGCACCTCCTCGCCGCCGGTGACGACCGCGCCGTCCTTGTTCGAGACGTACGGGAGCACCGGATCCGAGACGGTCAGCTCCGCTGCCGCTCCTTCCAGTGTGGCAACCGCGGGAGCCATGTGCGCCGTGTGGAACGCGCCGGCCACCTTCAGCGTGATGACGCGCGCCTTCTCCGGGCGGTCCGCGGACAGCGCGGCGAGCTGCTCCATCGTGCCGGCGGCCACGATCTGGCCGGCGCCGTTGACGTTCGCCGGGGTCAGCCCGAGACCTTCGAGGTGTCCGAGCACGGCGTCCGGGTCCCCGCCGAGCACGGCGGACATGCCCGTCTCCGTGACGGCGGCGGCCTCGGCCATCGCCAGACCGCGGGTGCGTACGAAGCGGAGCGCGGCCTCGTCGTCGAAGACGCCGGCCAGGGCCGCGGCGGTGATCTCGCCGACGCTGTGGCCGGCCACCGCGTCGGGGACGACGGGCGTGCCGTCACCGAGGGCGGCGGCGGACAGCAGACCGGCTGCCACCAGCAGGGGCTGCGCGACGGCCGTGTCCCGGATCTCGTCCGCGTCGGCCTTCGTGCCGTAGTGGGTGAAGTCGAACTCCAAGGCGTCCGACCAGGCCGCGAGGCGGTCGGCGACACCGGGGAGGTCGAGCCAGGGGGTCAGGAAGCCGGACGTCTGAGCGCCTTGGCCGGGAGCGACGAGTACGAGCACCCTCACACTCTCTCTTGTGAGCGGTCCCCGACGCCCGTGGGGACAGGGACGAAGAACCGTTGGGGGAATTGTTGGTGTCCAACAAAAGTCTAGGACTGGTGATCTCCGTCGGCCAAGCGTCCGAGGATGAGCGCGATTCGCAGGGTGAACGCCGACCGGACGTCGGAGGGTGACCAGCCGGTGACGTCAGTCACACGTCGCAGCCGGTAGCGCACGGTGTTGGGGTGCACGAAGAGCATCCGCGCCGCCCCCTCCAAGCTGCTCGCCTGCTCCAGGTACACACTGAGCGTTTCCAGCAGCGCGGAGCCCGCTTCCTCCAGCGGTCTGTAGATCTCCTCCACCAACTGCTCCCGCGCCGCCGGATCGGCTGCGATCGCGCGCTCCGGAAGGAGATCGTCCGCGAGCACGGGGCGCGGCGCGTCCTGCCAGGCCGTGCACGCCTTCAACCCGGCCGCGGCGGCCTGGGCGGAGCGGGTGGCGGCCAGCAGGTCCGGCACCACGGGGCCCGCCACCACGGGGCCCGCCGCGTACGGCCCGATCAGCGCCTTCGCCACCTGGAGGGGGTTGTCGCTGCCGCCCGCGATCACCACGAGGCGGTTGCCCAACACGCCCGTCAACACCTGGAGCTTGGCGTGCCGCGCGGCGCGCCGGATCGCCTCCACCGTCAGTTCGCTGTCCCCGTCCGGCGCGGTGCCGAGGATGACGCACACGTGCTCCGGCGCGTTCCACCCCAGGGCCGCGGCGCGCGACACCGCGCCCTCGTCCGCCTCGCCGGAGAGCACGGCGTTGACGACCAGCGACTCCAGCCGGGCGTCCCAGGCGCCGCGGGCCTCCGCCGCCTGCGCGTACACCTGGGCGGTCGCGAAGGCGATCTCCCGCGCGTACACCAGCAGTGCCTCGCGCAGCACCGCCTCGTCGCCGGGCGCGGCGACCTCCTCGATCGCGGACTCCATGACCTCGATGGTGGTGCGCACCATTTCCACGGTCTGCCGCAGGGTGATCGCCCGGGTCAGCTCCCGCGGCGCCGTGCCGAAGACGTCCGTCGAGATGGCCTGCGGGGTCTCCGGATGCCGGAACCACTCCGTGAACGCGGCGATGCCGGCCTGCGCCACCAGGCCGATCCACGAACGGTTCTCCGGGGGCATCGCCCGGTACCACGGCAGCGTCTCGTCCATCCGTGCGATGGCGTTCGCCGCGAGGCGCCCCGACGACTGTTCCAGTCGCTTCAGGGTCGCGGAATGGGGGTGGGCGTCGTTCGATCCAGGTTCGGGCACGTGACAAGACTGCCTTATCCGAGGGCGGGGACGGATTGCCGGGGCACAAGTGCCGCCGCTGCCGCCGGCGCGCAGGCTACGGTTGCCGGTGTGATCGACGTACGACGCGCCGCGCAGCGGTACCCGGGCGGGGAGCCGACCGCCGGCATCGAGAGCGCGCACGCCTTCTCCTTCGGCGGCCACTACGACCCCGACAACCTCCGCTTCGGCAGCCTGATCGCCTGCAACGAGGAGCGCCTCGCCCCCGGCGCCGGCTTCGCCGAACACCCGCACAGCCACACGGAGATCGTGACCTGGGTGGTCGAGGGCGAGCTCACGCACGAGGACTCCACGGGCCGCGCGACGGTGGTGCGCCCGGGTGACGTCCAGCGCCTGAGCGCGGGCGAGGGGGTGCGCCACGTGGAGCGCAACGCGGGCGGGGTCCCGCTGGTGTTCGTCCAGATGTGGCTCGCACCGGGCGAGTTCGGCGGCGCCCCGTCGTACGAGGTCGTACGCGCCCTCCCGGCGGGCACGCCGTACGCCCTCCCGCGGGCGGACGCGGTCCTCCACGTCCACAGGCTGAGCCCGGGGGAGCGGGCCTGCCTGGCGCCGGCGTCGCGCGCGTACGTGCACGTGGTGCGCGGCGAGGTGTCCGTGCGGACGGCTGACGACGACGAGGTGCTGTCGCCGGGCGACGCGGCGCGCTTGGTGGACGCGGGTGGTGTCTCGCTCGCCGCGGTGCGCCCGCGCCCCGCGGAGGTCCTGACCTGGAGCTTCCCCGGGTGACGCCACTGCGTGACGGGGCTGCGGGCGTCGTTGCCGGGCGCGTCGTTCTCTGCGGCTGATCTGTGGTTGTTCGCGCAGTTCCGCCCCCTGTGCCCTGCGGGCACGGGGGGACCCCCAGCGCCCCTAAAACCCTTGCCCCTTGCGGGAGCATGGGATTCTGCGGGGCGTCTGTGGCTGGGCGCGCAGTTCCTCGCGCCCCTGACAAACCGCCGTTGCGCTGCGGGCACGTTGGTCCCTGCGGCTCGTCTGTGGCTTGTCGCGCAGTTCCGCCCCCCGTGCCCTGCGGGCAC
>NZ_JBEYTZ010000075.1:0-11468 GCF_040643215.1 Streptomyces sp. NPDC047315
TTCCTCGTGCCGTCGATGGCCATCGAACTCCTCAACTCCGGCGTGCCCGACCGCTACGACCTCTCCGGCGTCCTGCTGCTCAGCTCCTCCGCCGCCGCCCTCCCCGCCCCCGTCGCCCAGGCCCTCACCGAAGCCCTGCCGAAGGCCACCGTCGTCAACGTATACATCTCATCCGAGGCCGCCCCCGCGCACCCCCCCCCACACACACCGGAACACCCCGGGCACAGTCCGGAACAAGCCCCTCCCCAATGGCCGGAATCAGTGCCATGCTGGGTGCGGGCCGCCCCTCCCCGCCCCGTGCAGAGGGGACCTCCCGGGGCCCATCCGAGCCCAGGCTGCGCGCGGGCGGGCCCCGCCCGCTGTAGTGGGCACCGGGCGGCGCGGCCGGGGTGTCCTCCACCGGCTGGAACGACGCGGAGAGCCAGGGCAACTGTCCGTCAGCAGGCCGGGCGGTGCAGGACGGCGAGGCGGTCACGGTCGTCGAGGCTCAGCGATTCGGTGCAGGACGCGACCAGCCCGTCCCCCGAGGCGAGAGCCGCACGGGTGTTGTTCTCGACCCGGGACGCGAAGTCCTCCAGCAGCCACTTCGGGCCCTGGAGCGTCCACGTCGGTGCGGTGCCCCGTGCTGTTCATCTCCTGGAGCAATGAGATCTCGGTCGGACGGTGGCCGTCCGACCGAGATCTCGAGGACGGTCGGCAGCCCTACGCCGGATCGATGCGGGACACGCTGCCGCCGATGGCGAGCACGTACAACTCGCCGTCGCCGTCCTGGACGAACGAGATGACTTCGCCGCCGTTGACTCCGAGGTCGCTCTGGCCGGTCACCTTGCCGTTGCGCATCTGCAGAGCGCGGACGGTTCCGTCGCAGTAGTCGCTGAAGAGGTACTGCCCCTTGAGGCCCGGGATCTCATCCCCCCGGTAGACGTATCCGCCGGTGACCGAGCAGCCCAGCCCGTTGCGGTCGTACTCGTAGACCGGCGGCACATGGTTGGCGGGCTCGGGCCGCCCTCGGAAGGGGTGGGTGCCCTCCATCTGGGACCAGCCGTAGTTCTCGCCGCCCTTGCTCCGCCCGGACGCCCAGTCGATCTCTTCCCAGTCGTTCTGGCCGACATCGCCAATCAGCATGTCGCCCGTGCGTGCGTCGAAGGAGAACCGCCACGGGTTGCGCAGCCCGTAGGCCCAGATCTCGTCCTTTGCGTTCGGGTCGTTGACGAACGGGTTGTCCGGCGGGATCGCGTACGGCTTGCCGCCGGTCGGGTCGATCCGCAGCACCTTGCCGAGCAGCGTGTCGAGATTCTGACCGTAGCCGTGCGGGTCGCCCCCCGCGCCGCCGTCACCGAAGGCGATGTAGAGGTATCCGTCGGGCCCGAACCTGATATCACCGCCGTTGTGGTTCGAGTACGGCTGCGTCTGGGTGAGGACGGTGCGCCGGGTCTCTGGCTGGATCTTGCCGCGCTTCACGGCGAACTCGTCGATGGTGCTGGTGCCTTCGAGGTTGGTGAACGAGATGTAGAAGTGTTTGAAGTTCTTGTCGAACGCGATGCCCAGCAGGCCGCGTTCGCCGTCGATCGTGGTCTCGCGGGATATGTCGAGGACCGGTTTGCCGAGCCCCCTTTCACCCAGGACTCGCACGGTGCCGGCGCGTTCGGCTATCCAGACGGTGCCGCCGGGACCGGCGGCACCGGCGATGGGATTCTTGGCTGTGGCCACTTGCGTGAGCACGACCTTCGTCTGTTGACGTTCGGCGACGGGCTCGTCGGCGGACGCTGTGGTCAGAGCGAGGGACGCGATGAGACAGATGGTGCCGATGATCGCCGAGCTTCTGGTGTGAATTTTCACCGTAAGCCTCCTGGAGGCGGCGAGTGGGGAGGTCACCCGGCTGCCTGGGCATGGTGCTGCTGGGGGGTGCCCGTGCGCCAGCACGCAACTGGGTGTGGGGGTGTGCCGCTGGCTACGGTTGAGGATACGGGGGACGGTGCGGCTTGGCGTAGACCAATACCCGATCCACCACAGGCTCCATGCCCGACAAAAGCTCCCATGGCACCAAAGGCCCCTGCCGGACTTCCCCGACAGGGCGCCGAAGTCGAGGCGGGCGGCACGAACGGCGCCCCCCCTCAGATCCGGTCATGGGGGGGGGCGGCCAGACTGAGCAGGGGTAGGAGGAAGGGGGTTGAGGCTGGCGGCGGTGAACCGGGCGCTGGTGAGGGTGAGGCGCTGGGTCCCGGCGAGGCGTCGTCGGCTCTGGCTCGCCCGTCCGGGCCAGACACCCGACAAGCGGAAATGACACACCACCCCAAGCCTGACCCCGCCGACCTTGACCTCACCCAGGTTCAGTGGACCGTCTCCTCCTACAGCGGAGGCGTAGGCGACTGTGTTGAGGAGTCCGGGAAACCGCAGGTGGGGAGCGCAAGTGGCTCCCTCTCCGTCGGCGGGAGGGCTGACCGGACGGCGTCCGGCCCGCTGCCCGCTGTCCAGACAGCGCGGTTAGCGGGCGAGGGTGAGGGTGACGGAGGGGTCGGGACAGCCAGTGGCGATCCCTTGGAGTGCGGTGTGCTCGGCGGGGTCGACTGCCAGCTGACACCGGGTCTTCACCACGACCCAGTCGGTGAGGTAGCGGCAGGTCGCCGAGGCGGCGGGCGGCATCCATTCAGCCGGATCGCGATCGGCCTTGGACTTGCCTGGCTCCCGCAATGGTCTGCCCTGCGGCAGCTCCCGGCGACGGCGACCGGCCAGTGGCCTACCACATGGTCCCGCCCTGGACCCGACCATGGTCGGGTGGTGCTCCTGCGGCTGCATGCGGCGGTCCCGGGTGACGCCAGCCGTCATCCACCAGGTCGTGGACGCGGCGTGTGAGGCGGAACGCCGTGGCGGCCCGAGCGCTCGCGGACGCCGCGCGACACGGACGCCACCCAGGTGGCACTGACCGCACCGCCGCGTTCGGTAGGCGCGGTACGGGAGTTCGGCCGTGACGAACTCGACCCCGAACAGCACCACCGGGCCCTGCTCGACTGCGCGAAGGAGATCGGCTGGCGGGCTGCGGCGCGCACGGGTCGCGGGCGTGCTCGTCCTCACCGTGGCGTAGGCGGACGCCACGACGACGACCCGCACCCGCGCCCACTCCGGCGCCTTGGCGACGGGCGGCAGGACGTCGCGCAGTGCCCCGCTGGCGTGGGCGGGCAAAGAACCGGCGGCGGCACGGGTCTTGGGTGCGGTCGTTGTCTTCGCCGAGTTCCGGTCGCGGTGGCTACGTTCTTCGCATTTGGGCGCGACTGTCGGTGACGGTCGTTAGGGTGAATGGCTGAGGGGATCTATCTCCCCTCTTCGCCCGCGGAAGGGCGGCCCGCCCCTCCGTTCCCTGGATGCCCCCGACGGCGGCTGACCGGTACCTGAGCCTCCTCGGCTTGCCTCCCGGCCGGGTGCGACTGGGACACACCCACGGCCACCAGGGCGCTCCCGTCGGCGGCCCGCCAAGCCCCCTGCCCGTCGTGCTCTACTCTCCCGGCGCCAACGCGTCACGGTCGTTTGGCACGGGCATCGTGGAAGACCTCGCCAGTCACGGCTTTGTGGTGGTCACCGTCGACCACACCTACGACGCGGCGGTAGTCGCGTTCCCTGGTGGACGCGTCGAGACGAATCCGATGGGCGGGATCAGCGACTACACCAAGGCCCTCGCGGTCAGAACCGCCGACATCCGCTTCGTCCTGGACCGGCTCGCCGTCCTCCGCTCGGGCGGTCACTCTGGTGTGTGCCGGACTCCGCTGCTCGATGGCCTGTGCGGAGCACTCGACCTGCAACGTGTCGGGATGCTCGGCCACTCCCTGGGCGGCGCCACTACCGCTGTGACGATGCTCACCGACGAGCGGATCATGGCGGGAGTGAGCCTGGACGGAGGTGCGGCGGGCTCGGTGATGGACGCCGGTCTCGACCGCCCGTTCCTGGTCGTGGATACCCCGGGCAAGGGTGGCATGGAGAGCAACCCCGCCCTGCGCGCGTTCTGGTCGAGTCTGCGCGGTTGGCGTCTGCATGTGACCGTACGGGGAGCCGCGCACCAGTCGTTCGGCGACGACGTGCTGATCCTGCCGCTGATCGCTCCTCTCCTGGGCATGTCACCGCACAATTTGGAAGAAGAGGTCGGGACAATTCCCGGGCACCGGGCGCAGGCGTTCCAACGTGCCTATCCGCGAGCCTTCTTCGACCTCCACCTCCGCGACCGGGGGCGTCTGCTCGACGGTCCCTCCCCGGACTTCCCCGAGGTCGGCCACGCCCGGTGAAACGCCCTGGCGCCGGACCCGTGATGCCGATGGTGGCCGGGAGGCGGCCTGCCAGTTCCTGTTGGAGACCGTCGCTGTTGGCGACACCGCCAACAGCGAACTCCTCCTCCAGGCCATGATCGGCGCCCTGCTCGCTCCGCAGCAGCAGTCCGCCGCGCAGCAGCGCAGGAACACGGACAATTGCCCGGAGAGAAGGCCTGCCACAGCCTTGGCTGGCAGGCGGCGCAGAGCACCTGTCCCGAGGAGAAGACCCCGCGCCGGCTGAAGCAGCTGCTCGTCTGGTGGCGGGCGTCCGCGCTGCTGAGGTTCGGCAAGCAGGTGGTCGACGAGCTCCTTGACCGCTGCCGCGCCGCGGGGGCGGCGATCCGGGCCCGGGTCGATCCGGTGGGGGACATCGCGCTCGCCGCCGTCGACGTCGCCGCGGTCGTCTCCACCGTCCGCGGTAGGTTCGCCCGCCGCCACGTCCTGGCCGAAGCCCGCCGACACCTGCTGGAGACCCTCCGCGCCCACTCCGGCGCAGCGGGCCGCCGCCGTCCAGGCCCACCAGCAGGCCGCGATGCCCGACGAGTGTGTGGAAGGCCGGACGACCGACCCGGCGACGTGGCTGCGCACACCGGAGAACCTGGGCCGGCTCGCCGCCTTCACTCGCGCCGCCGACACCCGCCGCCGCGCCATGGAGAACCGGAAGGCCCCGGCCGCCGATCCGGCCGGCCCAGGCGGCTAGCACCGCCAAGAGCACGAGCAGCAGCACCAGCGGCCGAACCTTGACCCCGGTCAAGGGGCGTGCGGCGCGGAGTGCAGGTGATGGCCGGGCCTTAAGTGTGTGTTGCTTTTGCCGGGATTATTACTGAGAGTGTTGATTGCGGCGTAAAGTGATTGGGTGGCTGTGTTGATCGAGGCACGGACGGCAGTCCGGTTGTTGCCGGTGCGCTGAAGCCGGTCGGCGTCGATGAGAGCGGCGGCGAGGGCGGCGTCGTCGGCTGCGTAGCAGAGAGTGCTTGGATTGTCGTCGAGCGTGGCTTCGACGGCGGTGTGCAGGAGACGGAGGCTGAGGTGCCGTAGGTGGGTTTCGTCGTTGCGTGAGGAGACCGCTGAGCGGTATCCGGTCATGAGCTGGGTCAGGCCGTGTGGGGGTTCCTCGGAGGGGTCAGCGCGTACGGCGGCGCCGAGTTCGGCCTTGGCGAGGAGGATGCCCAAGAGCAGCGCGGTGTCGGAGCGCTTGGGGCCGTTCGGCCGGAGTTTCGGGTCTGGCGTTGGGGCAACGCCGAGTTCGTCCAGCGCGCGGTAGAGGGCACCGGCGCTGGACGGACGACGTCTCGAGGGACGCGCCATCGCGCTAGGGGTGTTAGGAGTGAGCGGGGCCCGGCGGCGCCGCTTGGGCTTGGCGGCCTTCACCGGTTTGGGCATGGTCAGGGTGGCCTTGCTCATGCGGTCGTAGGTGCGGGTCATGTGGGCGATCTCGTCCTGGAACATGGTCAGGACCTCGTAGTCGGCGACCTGGTCGCCGAGGGGGTTGATGGCCCCAGACAACGAACGGCGTAGTTCGGTGTTGATCCGGCGCATCCGTAGGGACGCGTTCTCGGCGATCTTCGCTGGGTCGGTCGTGATCATGTAGCCGCCGCGGTAGGCGAGGAACGCCTTGCACTTCTGGTGACGTGGTCACGGATGTAGCCCTTGGCACGCTCGAACTGCCCGTCGGTGGCGTGGGTCCGGTCGGTGATGTGCTCTCGCAGGAGCAAGACATCATCGCCGGCTTCGTCGAACAGGTGCCAGGCGAGTTCGGGAAGGTGCTGGGTGGGCACGGGGGCCGCCCGCGTGCCAGCGCCTGGAGACGCTGGGCGCGCCTGCCTAGTCATGACTGGTCATCTCCTTCGGACAGGATGCGGGCCAGGTCGTCGTCCATGCTCTTGTCGCCGGTCGACAGTGCGGAGTCGCACCAGTCGAGCGCGGCCCGGATCCGCCGGTGATTGTCCAGGACCGCCCGCACTTCCCGTTCGGTGAACTCGGCAACGTGCAGCCCGGGGATCGTCCGCTGGAGATCGACTAGGAACGCTGTTCCGCTGCCGATCAGTTCCAACACTTCATTGGAGGACCGCTGGTGGTCGACGGCGGACTCCGGGCGGCGTACCTGCTGCACTTCTACGACTTCCTCCACCTCGTCAGTGCCGGCCCCGTCCCGCTCGTGGGAGTCGGCGAAGCGGGCGGCGGCGGCCTGTTCGCGCTGCTCGTGATGTGCCCGGTAGGGGATGCGCTGGTTCGATGGGTCAGCCATGACCTTGTGCGCGACGTCAACGCCACCGCCCTGATCGCACACATCCACATCTGATGAGGACAACGGGGCCGGGACGACTTGACTGGAAGACCGTGGCGCCCATGCGGCTCGCCATCGGCACGCCCGGCGAGGACCTGGGCACCGCCGCCAACGCGGGCGCGGTCCACACGTTCTCGCTGGCAGGGTCGGCCTGTCCGAACGACCGCTGGAGCGAGGCCGGCGACGGCGATGGCATCCCCGGTCCTCCGGGCGCGCCAACCAGTACCTGGGCAGGAACATCCACTTCTCGGCGACCCGGCTGTACGTCGGTATGCCCTCTGGGCGGCTGGCCACGGGCGCGCTCTACGCGCTGCCGATGTCCAACATGACACAGGGCGGCACGGTCGCGCCCACGACCGCGTACGGCCCGCTCCGGTGGCCTCCCGGCCACGGCGTGGCCGGCTACTCGGCTCGCCTGCCGGATCAGAGCAGGTCGGCGAGCGGCTCCACCGTTTCCCAGCGGCTGAGATACTCGGTCGCCGCGTGCGGGTCGAAATCGCGGTTGCTGACCCGCCGGGTCCGTTCGAGCACAGAGTCGTCCTCGGGGAAGAGCTTCCGCAGTTTCAACGTGGCGACGATGAAGTCGTCGCGGTCGGCGACGTTCACCCAACGCTTGAGGTGGGCAGGTGAGCGCAGCGGCTGCGGGCGCAGCCGCCCGCGGATGATCGAGCGCAGCCCGAGCGGCGATCCGAAGGTGACGAGCAGCGGCAGGGGCTGGCCGAGCCGGTGCAGTGCCTCGTAGGCGACGACGGTACCGAGCGAGTGGGCCAGGACGACCTTGGTGTCTGGGGTCACCCGGGACAGCACGGCCTCGATCGCGCCTTCCCGGACGCGCTCGTCGTCCAGGTAGGCGGCCACCTGTCCGAGGTGGAACGCGCCGGTGCTGCTGAGCGCGGCGAATCCGGAGCGAGCGATCGGGCCGAGCCGTCCCATCATCGAAACGAGCATGCGCAGCGGCTCCAACGGCCCCTGCTCGGGGCCGAGGTCGAGGGTCAGGCCCTCCAGGGCCTCAGCGGCTTCGTCGCTGTCGCCGGGATCGGAGGCGTGCCGACGGATGTTGTCGATGATGTCCAGGGCGACCCCCTTGCCGGTGGAAGCGATCGGCTCGGGCAGCAGTACGTCGAAGTCGTCGTTGGGCACATAATCCTTGTACAGGTGGCGGTAGTAGGCCGTGTCGACCGTCACGGTCCCGCCTTCGAGGCGGTCGGCCGTCTCCGCCCGGCCGTTGTTCCGCAGCGTTCGCGCAAGCGTTCGCGTCCAGTCCTCCCGCAGCTGCTGCTCGGTCTCGTCGTTGGGTCCGATGCAGTGCACCATGACCAGTTCTGCCATGTGTCTCCAGTCGCCCGCGCCAACCTCGTTCGCCACCCCAACGCGCCTGGCCGGGGCGCGAGTTCCCGGTATCCGGGCACAGCCATAATGCGCGCATGACAGCTGCGCGCAGAATGCTGGTGGTCGCGTCCCACTGGGATGTCCGCGAGAGGAAGAAAGAGGAGGACCGGCTGGTCCGACTCGAACCGTACGCCAACGAGTTGACGGAGCTCTTACTGGACCCGAAGCGCGGTTTGTACGTGCCCGCGTACAGTGACGGGCTGCTGCTGAACCCGCGGACGGTGTCCGAGGTGACCGATGCGGTGGAGGAGGCGTTCAGGGAGGCGCAGTCGGCGCGCGCCTCACTGCTGCTCGGGTTCCTCGGCCACGGGTTTCACCGAAAGGGGGCCGATTTCCTCTTCCCGATCAGCTCCACACCGGCCACGCCCGGCCCGGAGACGGCCTTCGACCTGCCCGGCGAGGTCGGCCGGATGACCAAGCGGTACGGGGGCGTGCCGGAGCTGGCCCTCGTGGTCGATGGGTGCTTCTCGGGCCACGCCCTCCTGGCCGCCGTCGAGGGCTGGATCAGAACCGCCATGCAAGCCGGCCGCACGGTCGAGGTCTTGACCTCTTCCAACGACCGGGTCTCCTACGACCTGCAGTTCTCGCGAATCCTCAACCGGCTTGTCCGCCACGGGGACATACGGCTCGAACCGTTCCTGGAGACCAAGGAGGTCCACCTGACGCTCCAGACGCTGCTCCAGGGTCAGATTCCGCAGGCGGTCTCGTTCAACGGGGGCACCAGCTCGCGCCGGGTCCCGTCGAAGTCGTGGATCGCCCGCAACGTGGCGCACGACCGCAAGCTGAGTGTGCTGGCAGGTTCTCCCGACCAACGGGTCCTGGTGGCCGCCCTGCGCCACTTCCAGCCGCCCGTGGAACTGGGCCGGATCGCACGGCTCGTCCGCCTGAACCGGCTCGTGGCCGTGGTCGGCGCCATGGGTACGGGCAAGACGACGATTGCGACGGCGCTCGCCCGCCCCGAGCTACTCCCCGAGGACGAGGCGGACACTGCCGCGACGGTGTGCGCCGTTGTACGGCTCAGTGACGCCGGGTGGACGTCCGGGACGGCCGTCGGGCAGCTGGCCCGTCAGCTCGGCCGGTACCTGCCGGGTTTCGATGCCGCGCGTAGGGCCTACGAGGCACGGGTCCCCGAGGCGAGGCGCGCGCTGCTGCCCAGCACGGTCGCGGAGGTGGCGGGACCACTCGGCCTGATGGAGGCGCGCGAGCCGGTGCGCGTGGTTCTGGACGGCCTCGACCAGGTTAAGACGCCGTTTCTGTTGGCTTGATCGTTCGTTGATCCGTGTATGACGGATCTGGTTGTGCGTTTGGTGCCGGATGAGTTGTGGGTGTTGTTCCGGCGGGTGGTGTCGCCGACGGAGATCAAGCGTCCGCAGGGCGGGGGCAAGCGGAGGGCGGGTGATCGTGAGGCTCTGGCCGCGATCATCTTCGTGGCTACCTCCGGTTGCACCTGGCGGCAGTTGCCGCCGGTGTTCGGGCCGTGCTGGCAGACGGTGTACCGCCGCTTCGCCCAGTGGAGCCGGGAGAGGGTCTGGGCCCGGCTCCACCGGGTCATCCTCGACGAACTCGGCGCCCGCGGGGAACTGGACTGGTCGCGGTGCGCGATCGACTCCGTGAGTGTGAGGGCCGCAAAAGGGGGCCACTGACCGGACCGAATCCGACCGACCGTGGCAAGAGCGGATCGAAAATCCACCTCATCACGGACCGGAACGGACTCCCGCTTTCGCTGGGGATCTCCGGCGCCAACATGCACGACAGCCTCGGCCTGGAGCCCCTCGTGCGGGGGATCCCGCCCATCCGCTCCCGCCGCGGACCGCGCCGCCGACGACCCGCGAAGCTGCACGGGGACAAGGGATACGACTACGCCCACCTGCGCCGATGGCTTCGCGGCAGAGGCATCCGCCACAGGATCGCCCGCAAGGGAATCGAGTCTTCCACACGGCTTGGCCGCCACCGCTGGGTGGTCGAGCGCACTGTTTCGTGGCTGGCCGGCTGCCGACGTCTGCACCGCCGGTATGAACGCAAGCCCGAACACTTCCTCACCTTCGTCGGCATAGCCGCAGCCCTCATTTGTCACCGCAGACTCACCAACTGAAACGGTGTCTAACTGACCCAGGGCAGTGGCAGCAAACAATCGCCCGAAGTCCCGATTTTGCAAGAGGCCAAGCCGGGAGGATTTTGCCATGGAATACCCTGCTGTCGAATTGTCGATGTCTCTCTAATGGCTTCAACGACTACGGATGGTCGACTCCGAACTCGTAGACCACTTCCCGGCGCATGTCCGGAATGACCATGTCGGCTGTCTCCACCGGGCGTCCGTCCGTGTCGAAGATGGTCCGCTCGATCTGCAGCACGAGGTCTCCCAGGCTGATCCCCAGGAGGTTCGCCTGCACCTGGGTGGCACGGGCCGGGCGCGGCACCTCGACCACAGTCGAGATGGCCACGCCAATGGAACGCATGCGCTCGACCACACCCTTACCCGCGAGGGGACCCATCTCGGGCAGCACGATCGGCGTTCCATCCGTGATAGCCATCGGCTCCCAGGATTCGGAAAGCTGGACAGGTTGCCCGTCGGCGAGGAACTCGTAATGCGTACAGACACAGAGGTCCCCGGGACTGATGGTGAGCCGCTCGGCGATTGGCTCGGGGGCTGGGACTCGGACCTGACTGTGTGAATCCCAGGCGTCGGCCCTGCCCCGCTCCCTTCTGTCCTGCCAAGGAAGAGAACTCTCCCGGCGTTCGCGGTGCCGCGAGCGGATCAGTCGGAGGCGCTCTCGCGGCCTGCGGACGTAGGTGCCCGAGCCGGCGCGGCCTTCGAGGAGACCCTCGATGATCAAACGGTCCATGGCCCTTTGTATGACGTTGCGTCCGACCCCGTACTCCACGGCAAGCCGAGCCCGGGACGGCAGGCGCTCCCCGATCTCCCACTCTCCGGAGAGAATCCGCGCGCGCAGCACGTCGGCTACTGCGAGGTACGGCGCCTCTCGGGGCATGGATGATCCTCCGGTTGTCCTGCTCTGCGGCAGCTGGTCATTTCCAGGGGCTTTGGCAAGTTACTGCACCAGGGAAAAGCTGCTGGAGTAGAAATACGCTCCGAGCTCATGCGCCTACGGAGGTAGCCGGCGAGAAGACCAACTCGCCGCTGATCGGCCGCCAAGGCGCGGACATAGCCTGCTGGTGCGGGGGCAGCGGCCCGGCAAGGTGACCGGCTGCTGCCGGTCCGTAGAGGCGCAGGGCTGGAGGAAACCGAGGACTCGGGGCAGCCGCGCTCGGGCGGATAGCGACGTGCCGAACCGTTACGGCGCGTCGTACCTGCTCGTGGCGCTCTGCGCGGGGCGGATAACCGCCTTGCCGGAGTCGAGGTCGACAGAGCTGGGGGGTGCACAGGATTCGGCGTCGTCCCTGAGTAGGTGTTTGTGATCCCTGGCCGTGAGGTGTGTACGGCTGGATGATCTGGATTGTGGGGGCTGACGGGACAGCTCGGCGGTACTGCCGAGAGT
>NZ_JBEYTZ010000076.1:0-10967 GCF_040643215.1 Streptomyces sp. NPDC047315
GCAGTTCCCCGCGCCCCTGTTTCGCTGCCCCCGTCACTTGTCTGCAGGCCGAGGGCAGAGGGTTCAGGGGCGCGGGGAACTGCGCGAACAGCCCACCACCGAGCCGCAGAGGCCAACGTCCCCGCAGGGAGATGGCGAGTGCGTCGGGGTTATGGGGCCAGGGTCAGGATCAGGAGCGTTGTGGTGGAGGCGGTTTCGGAGAGGGCGCCCAGGACGTCGCCGGTCACTCCGCCGAACCTGCGCCCGCAGTGACGCAGCAGCGCCTCCGCCGCGCCCACGCCCGCGAGGACCGCCGCGGCGTGCTGCGCCGCCGCAGCCGCGCCGAAGCCGAGCGCAGCGGCCCCCGCCGCCGCGGTCACCAGCAGGACCAGGGCCAGCACCCAACCCACCGGCACCGTCGCGGCGACCGCCGCGCCCAGGCCCTCCGGGCGGGCCGGCGGCACGGTGGTACGGGCGGCGCAGGTCAGGGCGAGGCGTGCGGTGACCGCGCCGACCACGACGCCGACCGCCCCGTACGCCCACCCCTGCGCGTACAGCGCGGCGACCGCCGCGACCTGGGCGAGCAGCACGAACAGCAGCGTGACGACCCCGAACGGCCCGATGTCCGACCGCTTCATGATCTTCAGCGCATCCGCGGCGGGCTTGCCGCTGCCGAGGCCGTCGGCGGTGTCGGCGAGCCCGTCGAGGTGCAGCCCCCGGGTGAGGACCGCGGGCACCGCCACCGCGGCCACCGCCGCGAGCGCCGCCCCCGCGCCCGCGGCCAGCAGCACCCCGCCGACCGCCGCCGCGAACACCCCCACCACCAGCCCCGCCAGCGGTGCGCAGGCCATGCCGACGCGGGCCGCGTCCCGGTCCCAGCGGGTGACGCGTACGGGCAGCACGGTCAGGGTGCCGAAGGCGAAGCGCAGACCGGGGCCGAGGCCGGTGCGTATGGGGGAGACGGGCTCATCACTCACCGGCGCAGGGTAGCCCAGGGCCCGGCGCACGCCGGCTAGATTGCGCGTATCACAACAAGAGGGACAGACAACACGAAAAGGCGCGGTCCATGGGGCAGTGGTTCCACGACAACATCACCGAGCCCGGCAAGCTACCGACGCTGCTCGCCCTCGCCTCGTTCGTCCTCACCTTCCTCGTCACCCGCACCGTCGTGCGGATGATCCGCGCGGGCCGCGGCCCCTTCCGCAACGTCACCCCGGGCGGGCTGCACATCCACCACGTGGTGCCGGGCGTGATCCTCACCGTCGTCGGCGGCTTCGGCGCGGTCGGCAGCGGTCGGCACGGCTGGGCGGCGGGGGTCTTCGCGGTGCTGTTCGGGATGGGCGCGGGGCTGGTGCTCGACGAGTTCGCCCTGATCGTGCACCTCGACGACGTGTACTGGACGGAGGAGGGCCGGCGCAGCGTGGAGGTGGTCGTCCTCGCCGCCGCGCTCGCGCTGCTGGTGCTCGGCGGCTTCTCGCCGCTCGGCGTCGACTCCCTCACCGCCGAGGAGCGGCAGAACCGCGTCACCGTCCTGGTGACCATCCTGCTCAACTTGCTGCTGGTGCTGGTCACTTTCGTGAAGGGCAAGCCGACGTTGGCGCTGATCAGCGTCTTCGTTCCGTTCGTCGCGCTCTTCGGGGCGGTGCGGCTGGCCCGGCCAGGTTCGCTGTGGGCCCGCCACCTCTACCGCGACCGGCCGCGGGCGCGCGCCCGGGCCGCCCTGCGCTCGTACCGGCACGACCGCCGTTGGGACGGGCCGCGCAGGAAGTTCCAGGACCTGATCGCGGGCGCCCCCGACCGGCTGCCGTCCCGGAACCGGTCGGGACCCGACGGGGACTGAGCGCCGTCGCACCTCGGCCGCCGCACACAGCGCCAGGGCCGCGACGATGGCGGCCAGGTGCTCCTTGCCGGCGAGGTTCGGCTTGACGACCACCTCGACGACCATCGCGAGCACGACAGCGCCGGCCGTCCAACGGGCCCGCAGCCGCCAGCAGACGACGACCGCGAGCCCGACGACCGCGGCCGACGGCCCGGTGTCCACGACCCGGGCGTCCGACGAGGGCAGCCCGAGGAGCCCGCCGGGGCCGACGGCGACGCCGACCCGCGCGTACAGGGTCCCGGCGAGGGTGCAGACGTACGCGACCAGCAGCGTGCGCGCCCGCCCGAACGTGCACTCCGCGATCCCGAACACCAGCAGGACCTGCGCCAGGGCGCCCCACACGGGCAGGTCGAGCGCGGGCACGAAAAGCGACAGCGGGGTGCGCAGCAGGGCCAGCCACAGGGGGTCGTCGGCACGTACGGCGCCGACGGCGCGCACCGCCTCGTACCCCCACGTCCGGTGCTGCACCACCTGGAAGGCGGCGATGAGACAGACAGCGGTGAGCGTCAGCGCGATCGCGCGCGGCCCGCGGGCGGCCAGCGCCGTGCGTACGGCGGCGTACGCCGGACCCCACTCGCGCCGTACGAACGCGCCCGCCGCGCCCGTCGCGGTCATCTCGGGGCCGCCGCCGTCGCCGGGCTCTCCAAGTGCGTGCGGTGCAGCCAGCCCGGCAGCCCCGGCGCTTCGAGGAAGCCTTCGGCGCGGGCCGCCGCGATGGCGATCCGCGGCAGGTCGGCGCTCTTCTCGAAGAGCAGGAACCGCGGCTCCCAGATGGGCCGGTACTTGGCGTTGGCGCGGTACAGCGACTCGATCTGCCACCAGCGGGAGAAGAACGTCAGCAGCGACCGCCACAGCCGCAGCACCGGCCCGGCGCCGAGGCGCGAGCCGCGTTCGAAGACGGAGCGGAACATCGCGAAGTTCAGCGACACCTGGGTGATCCGCACCTCCGCGGCGCGCTGGAGGAGTTCGATGACCATGAACTCCATCAGGCCGTTGTCGCTGTCGCGGTCACGGCGCATCAGATCGAGCGAGAGCCCGTGCGGGCCCCAGGGCACGAAGCTGAGCACGGCCCGCAACTCGCCTTCGGCGTCGGTGCACTCCAACATCACGCACTGCCCGTCGCCCGGGTCGCCGAGCCGGCCGAGCGCCATGGAGAAGCCGCGTTCGGTGGCGCCGTCGCGCCAGTCGTCGGCGCGGCGCAGCAGGACGGCCATCTCCTCGGGCGGGATGTCGGCGTGCCGACGGATCCGCACCCGGTACCCGGCGCGCTTCACCCGGTTGTACGCCTGGCGCACGGTCCGCATCGCGCGCCCCTCCAAAGTGAACTCGGCAGTCTCCACCAGGGCTTCGTCGCCCAGCTCCAGGGCGTCGAGGCCGTGGCGGGCGTAGATCGTCCCGGCTTCTTCGCTCGCGCCCATCACGGCGGGGATCCAACCGTGTTCACGGGCCTGGGCGAGCCAGGGGGCGATCGCGCCGGGCCACGCCTCCGGGTCGCCGATCGGGTCCCCGGACGCCAGGCAGACCCCGCCGACGACGCGATAGGCCACGGCCGCCTTGCCGGTGGGGGACCACACCACGCTCTTCTCGCGGCGCAGGGCGAAGTAGCCGAGGGAGTCGCGTTCGCCGTGCCGCTCCAAGAGGGCGCGCAGCCGCTCCTCGTCGTCCGCGTCGATCGGGTCGACGGCGCGGCGCGAGCGGAACGCCGCGTACAACACGGCGAGCAGCAGCAGCGTGGACGTCACGTTGATGCTGACGTCCACCCAGCCGGGGGTGTCGATGCCCGTGAACGCGGAGTCGTCGGCGGCGAGCGAGCCGAGCCGCACCGCGCCGTACTGCCAGCGCTCCAGGAAGGTGGAAGGGGCGGTGGCGGTGTTGGTGACGGTGACCAGCAGGGCCGCGGCGAGCGAGGTGACCAGCAGCCCGCCGGCCGCGACGGCAGCCGCGAGCTTTGGGTTCGAGCGGTCGCCCTTCGCGTAGAACTCCCGCCGCCCCAGCACCAGTGCACCGCAGAACGCGGCGGTCAGCGCCAGCGAGACCCAGTTCTGCGGATGGGACCTGATGCCGGAATCGATCGCGAAGCCCAGCGCGAACAGGGCGAGGAACAGCCCCGCGAGCACCAGGTTCAGGATCCAGGCGGCCCGCTTGCGGCGGCGCATGGTGATCGCGAGGAAGAGCGTGAAGGCGCCGGAGGCGAAGCCCGCGGTCAGCAGGTACGGGGTGAAGTAGTCGTCGACGTTGTGGCGGCGGATGTCCTGGCCGAAGGAGACCCACACCGCGCTCAGCACGTTGAGGCAGGTCACCGCGCGCAGGTACCAGACGGTGAACGCCCAGGCGCGGTGCGAGCGGGCGGTGTCGCCGTCGGGGCGGGTGCGGCTTCTCGCCGCACTGACCGAATGGAACAAGCGGACCTCTCCCATGAAAAGCGATCATATGGGGCATCGCTGGTCATGGCGGGTCAGGGTACGGCCGCCGCCGTCGGTGGCGGCCGTACCCGGCGCGTCAGTCCGTGTCGCCCTCGGTGTCGCCCTGCGCGTCGCCCTGCGAGGAGGCGTCGGCGGGGGCCTCGGCGTCCTGTGCGCGCTCCGGCAACTCGGCCAGGAGCGAGGCGGCTGCCTGCACGAGGGGGAGGGCAAGCAATGCTCCGGTTCCTTCACCCACACTGACGCCCTGGTCGAGCATCGGGTTGAGCGCCATCCGGTCCAGCGCCTTCGCCTGCGCGGGCTCGCCGGTCAACTGGCCCGCCAGCCACCAGTCCGGGGCCCGGAACGCGGCCCGCTGCCCGACCAGCGCGCACGCCGCCGAGACCACCCCGTCCAAGATCACCGGGGTACGGCGCACGGCGCACTGGAGCAGGAAGCCGGTCGTCGCCGCGAGGTCCGCGCCGCCCACCGCGGCCAGCAGCTCCAACTGGTCGCCGAGCACTGGGCGGGCGCGGCGCAGCGCGTCGCGGATCGCCGCGCACTTGCGCATCCACGCCAGGTCGTCGATGCCGGCTCCGCCGCGGCCCGTGACGACGGAGGCGTCCGTTCCACAGAGCGCGGCGATCAGGACGGCGGCCGGGGTCGTGCCGCCGACGCTCAGGTCGCCCAGCACCACCAGGTCCGTCCCGGCGTCCGCCTCCTCGTCGGCGATCGCCATGCCGAGGCGCACCGCCGCCTCGGCCTCCTCGACGGTCAGCGCGTCCTCGACGTCGATCCGCCCGCTGCCGCGGCGCACCCGGTGCCGTACGACGTCGGCGGGCAGCAACTCCGGGTCGCAGTCCAGCCCGGCGTCCACGATGCGCACCGGCACGTCCGCACGGCGGGCCAGCACCGCGACGGGGCTGCGGCCCTCCAGCACGGCGGAGACCAGCGCGTGCGCGGTGCCCGCGGGGCGGCCGGAGACGTCCAGCTCGGCGACGCCGTGGTCACCGGCGAAGAGCACCACCTTCGGGCGGACGACGGGCTCGGGCGGGGTGCAGCCCTGTGCGGCGACCAGCCACTGGCCCAACTCGTCGAGCCGCCCGAGCGCCTTCGGCGGGATCAGGAGGCGGTCCCGGTGGTCTTCGGCGACTTGCCGGAGGGTGCCGTCCGCGCGGGCGATCCGGTCGGAGAAGTCATCGAGAATCAGCCTGCTCATTCGCCGAACAGTACCGGGTGGCCGCGGGCCCCGTCGGCGCCCGTTCCCCTGCGCGTGCGCTGCGCTCTGCGGGGTGTGGGTGCCTGCCGTTCCCCTGCGCGTGCGCTGCCCTCTGCGGCCCGGTGGTCGGTTGCTCGCGCAGTTCCTCGCGCCCCTGACTATCTCGCCGTTTCCCGGCGGGTGGGTTTGGTCTCTGCGGACCGTGGTGGGCTGGTCGCGCAGTTCCTCGCGCCCCTGACTGCCTCGCCGTTTCCCGGCGGGTGGGTTTGGTCTCTGCAGCCCGGTGGTCGGTTGCTCGCGCAGTTCCTCGCGGCCCTGGAGGCTGCTGCCTGCGGGCGCAGCTGTGGCGTGGGGATCCGCCCGCGCCCGAAGGGCGGGGCAATTAGGGGCGCGGGGAACTGCGCGAGAAGCGACCACGGTCCGCAGAGACCAAACCCACCCGTAGGGCTACGGCGAGGCAGTCAGGGGCGCGAGGAACTGCGCGGACAAGTCCCACCGGGCCGCGGAGACCAATGTGCCCGCAGGGTTTCGGCGAGGAAGTCAGGGGCGCTGGGGCCCCAGGCCCTCTAGGGCCGAGGCGGGGGTGCCCCCGTGCCCGCAGGGCACAGGGGGAGGAACTGCGCGACCAGCCCACCACCGGTGCGCAGGGGAACGGCGAGGTAGTCAGGGGCGCGGGCTACCGCAGAGGGAGGGGGTGGCCCGCGACTACCAGGATCACGTGCTCGCACTCCGCGGCGAACGCCGCGTTCACGCGGCCCAGCTCGTCCCGGAACCGCCGGCCCGACGCCGTCGCCGGGACCACGCCCGAGCCCACCTCGTTCGTCACCGCCACCACCGTGCGGGACGCACCCCGCACCGCCGCCACCAGCTCCGCCACCCGTTCCCGCAGGGCCTGCTCACCGCCGTCGCGCCACGTCTCCTCCTCCCACGCCCCCACCCGGTCCAGCGCGTCCGTCAGCCACAGCGACAGGCAGTCGACGAGCAGCGGCGGGCCCGGCGCCGTCAGCAGGGGCACCAGGTCGCAGGTCTCCTCCGTGCGCCAGGAGCCCGGCCGGCGGTCCCGGTGCAGCCGCACCCGCTCCGCCCACTCCGCGTCGCCGTCCCGACCGCCGCCCGTCGCCACGTACGTCACGTCCGGGAAGGTCCAGAGCCGCCGCTCCGCCTCCACCGACTTGCCCGAGCGCGCGCCGCCGGTGATCAGGGTGCGCCGGGGCACGTCCGGCACCGCGTGGTACTCGCCGACGATCAGGGTCGTCCCGTCCGGCACCGCCCGCGCCCCCGCCGCCGCCAGCCGGCGGTCCAACTCGGCCCCGCCGGGCACGTCGTGGTCCAGGTGCACCGCGACCACGTCGGTCGTCGGGCCGACCGCGCCGGCCGCGCGCAGCCGGGCCAGCGCGTCCGGGCGCCCGACGACGTCCGCCACGACCATGTCGTACGGCGCACCGGCCGGCGCGAGGCCCGCGGGCGCGCCCTGCGGCGGCAGGTACAGCAGCCGGGTCCCGTCGGGCGACGTCACCTCGTACCCCGTACCCGGGTGGTCCATCGGCACCGCCCGCACCCGGTGCCCGCTGATCAGGGTCAGCACCCGCCCGTCCGGCACCCGCCCCGCCGTCGGCAGCCCCGCCGGCAGGTCCACCGCCGGTCCGTCGTGAGGATGCGTCAGCAGCACCTGGCGCACCCCCACCAACGAGTGGCCCGCCCGCGCGGCGGCCAGCGCGGCGCCCGGCGTCAGGTCGAGCAGCAGCGCACCGTCCACCAGCAGGGCGGTCGCGGCCCGCGCGTGCGGGCCCCGGGCGAGTGCGCACACGGCGCACGGACAGTCGGACCTCGGCAACCCGGCAGGTGCGCCGGTTCCGAGCAGGGTCAGTTCCACGCCCTTGATACTCCCGTGTCTTAGCCGGTGCTGCGCGCCCGGCTACGCTGCGGGCAGGACAGAGATCACCGACGGCGTGCGGAGGCGGACATGGCGTGGACGTGGCGGTTCGAGAAGTCCGACGGAACGGAGGTCGCGCCCTCGGTCGAACCCGAGGAGTTCTCCACCCAGGGCGACGCGGAGTCCTGGATCGGCGAGCACTGGAAGGCCCTGAGCGAGGGCGGCGCGGACCAGGTCGTCCTCTCCGAGGACGCCACCGTGATCTACGGGCCGATGAGCCTGCACGCGGAGTGACCAGCGGGCGCCCCGGCCCCCCGGGGCGCCCCCGCCGTCCCCGCCGGCTGAGCACTCCGCCTCAGATCTCGCCGAGCGTCACCTGGGTCGACTTCCGCTCGCCCTCCCTGAGGAAGGTCACGGCCACCTTCTCGCCCGGCTTGTCGGACGCCAGCGCCTGCGCCAGCGAGGTGAGGTCCGTGATCGACGCATTGCCCACCTGCGTGATGATGTCGCCGGCGCGCAGCCCCGCCCGGTCCGCCGGGCCGTCCTTCTCCACCTCGACGATCGCCACCCCCGACGGCTGGTAGTTGTCGTCGAGGACGGTGCGTCCGATGATGCCCAGCGCGGCCCGTCCGGAGTCCGTCACCCGGCCGTACTTGATGATCTGGTCCGCGACGGTCTTCACCATCGACGCGGGGATGGCGAACCCGATGCCGGGCGCGGCGCTGCCCAGGTTCGGATCGGTCGCCGCCAGCGTCGGTACGCCGATCACCTCGCTGTCCAGGTTGACCAGGGCGCCCCCGCTGTTGCCCGGGTTGATCGCCGCCGAGGTCTGCACCATGTTCGCGATCGTGGCGCCCGTGCCGCCGCCCGAAGCGCTCTCGGTCACCGTGCGGCCGACCGCGGAGACGATGCCCTGGGTGACGCTGCTGGACAGCCCGAGCGGGGAGCCCATCGCCAGCACGATCTGGCCGACCTCGACCTGTGCGGAGTCGCCGAACGTGGCGGGCTTCAGCCCGGCCGGCACCTGGTCCAGCTTGAGGACCGCGAGGTCCTGCTGGGGGTAGGAGGACACCAGCTTCGCGGGCAGCGGCTGTTCCCCCGTCGCCGTCGTGACCTGGAAGGTCTTCTCGCCGCCCACGACGTGGGCGTTGGTGATCAGATGGCCCTTGTCGTCGTAGACGATGCCCGAGCCCAGGCTGTCGCCGGCCTCGATCTGGACGACCGACGGCAGCACGGCCTTGATGACGGCCTCGTAGTCCGACTGGAGGTCGTTCGCGACCTTGGGCAGGGCGATCGCCCGGGTGGAGCTCTCCGGCTTGGCAGCCGCCGACGCGCCCGCGCAGCCGGCGGCGAGGGCGGCGGTGGATATCGCGGCGGTCAGTGACAGCAGCAGTCGACAGCCGGCGGGGCGGACGGGGCGGATGGGGTGGCGGGCGGCGCGGCGGTGGGGTGAGTCCATGCTCGGAGTGTCCCTTTTGCCGGGTTGCGTCGGCCTGTTGTACGCCTCCGATCAGGTGGCCGCCGCCCCGGCCCCGGCCTGCTTCAGGAGGCCGGCACCCCCACCTCGTCCGCCTCCGCCGCCTCCTTCGCCTCCTCTGCTTCCTCTGCCACGTCCGCAAGGCCCGCCGGCTCCGACGCCAGGAACTGCGTGGCCGCCAGCTCCCCGTACAACGGGTCCCGCGCCACCAGCTCCTGGTGCGTGCCCACCGCGCGCACCTTGCCCGCGTCCATGACCACGATCCGGTCGGCCAGCGTCACCGTCGACAGCCGGTGCGCCACCACCAGCACCGTGACGTCCCGCGACACCTCGGCCACCACGTCCCGCAGCGCCAGCTCGTTGACCGCGTCCAGCTGCGAGGTCGCCTCGTCCAGGAGCAGCAGCCGCGGCCGGCGCAGCAGCGCGCGGGCGATCGCGACCCGCTGCCGCTCGCCGCCGGACAGCTTGGAGCCGCGATGGCCCACGACCGTGTCCAGGCCGTCGGGCAGCCGGTCGACGAGCGCGTCCAGCCGCGATCGCACCAGCACCTCCCGCACCTCCTCGTCCGTGGCTTCGGGGGCGGCGAACACGAGGTTCTGCCGCAGGGTGCCGGCGAGCACCGGCGCGTCCTGCTCGACGTAGCCGATCGCGGCCCGCAGCTCGGGCAGCGACCAGTCCCGCACGTCCCGGCCGTCCACCAGGACCCGCCCGCCGCTCGCCTCGTAGAACCGCTCGATGAGGCCGAACACGGTCGTCTTGCCCGCGCCGGACGGGCCCACGAAGGCGGTCATGCCGGCGCCCGGCACCGTGAAGGAGACGCCGTGGTGCACGGGCGGCAGGTCGTCGCGGTAGCGGAAGGCCACGTCCTCGAAGACGACCGAGGCCGCGCCGGAGGCGGCGGTCGTACGGGCCGTCGACGGCCCGGGCGTCAGGTCCTCCGTCTCCAACTGCTCGGCCTCCACCAGCCGTGCGATCGCCGCCGAACCGATCTGGTACTGCGTCGCCGCCTCCACCAGCTTGCTCACCGGGTCGATCAGGTAGAAGAGGAAGAGCAGGAACGCCACCAGCGTGGAGACCGAGATCTCGCCGGACGCCACCCGCGCGCCGCCGATGCCCAGCACGGCGAGGAAGGACACCTGGATCGCCAGGCCCACCGACGACCACGCCGCCGCCTGCCACTTCGCCGAGCGCACCCCGTACCGCCAGGCGGTCGTCGCCGCCCGGTCGACGACCGCCGTCTCCCGCTCCTCGGCGCCGGACGCCTTGACCGTGCGGAACGCGCCGAAGGCCCGCTCCAGCACGGTGGATATCTCGCCGACCGCCTCCTGCGCCTTCTTCGTCGACTTGGAGATCTGCGGCATGACGAGCGCGACGACACCGCCGATCAGCACGATCACGCCGAGCGTGACGCCGAGGAGCACCGCGTCCATCAGCGCCATCAGCACGATCGTGGCCACGAAGGAGACACCGCCGGTGATCGCGGAGACCACGGACTGGGTCGTCACGGCCTTCAGCAGGGTGGTGTCCGAGGTGATCCGGGACATCAGGTCGCCCGGCTGGGTGCGCTCCACCTCCGGCAGCCGCAGTCGCAGCAGCCGCCCGATGAGCGTGCGGCGGGCGGCCAGCACCACGGACTCGGCGGTGCGCTCCAGCACGTACGCGCCCACGGACTCGATCGCGGTGCCGATCACCACCAGGGCGGTGAGCACCACCAGGATCCCGGTGATGGACTCGTCCTCGCCGAGCCGGTCGACCAGGGCCTTCGCCGCGAGCGGCTGGGCGAGCGCGGCGACCGCGCCGACGAGGGCGAACGCGGCGCCGAGCGCGACGGCCCAGCGGTGCGGCCGGAAGTGCGCGTACAGCGCCCGCCAGGTCTCCCTGGCGGGCAGCTTGGGCGCCTCGGTGACCTTGGGGCCGTCGGGGCCGTCGGGGCCGTCACCGGTTCTCGTCCGTGTGACGTCGTCATTTCGGGTGGTGTCTTCGGCGCTCACGGAGGTGGTGACGCGAAATCGGCGCCGCGACCTGACTGAAGCGGCGATCCGATTGCTACTGATCTTTTCGTAAGTTCGGTGGGTGTGGTTGTCGTGTGGGTGGGAGGCTTTCGGGGTGGCATATCAAGCGTCGTTCTCTGCGGTCGGCTC
>NZ_JBEYTZ010000077.1:0-9209 GCF_040643215.1 Streptomyces sp. NPDC047315
TCGCGTGCGTTGCGGAGTTTGGCTGGTCGGGGTGCGATGGCGTCGATCGGGCTGGATCCGGAGTCGGTGGAGGAGCATCTGACGCGGGGTGTGTCGGTGGCGGCGGTGAACGCTCCGGGGCAGATCGTGGTGAGTGGTCCGGCGGACGAGGTCGCCGAACTGTGTGCGCGGCTGGACGCGGTGGGTGTGCGGGCTCGGCGGATTGATGTGGATTACGCGTCGCATCACGCGCAGGTGGAGCAGATTGCTGGCGAGTTGCGTGCTGGGTTGGATGGGTTGACGTCCCGTGGTGGTGAGGTGGCGATGTGGTCGACCGTTACCGGTGAGGCGGTCGAAGCCGGGGACCTGGATGCCGCGTATTGGTATCGGAACCTGCGTGAGCCGGTGCTGTTCGAGACCGCGGTCCGTGCAGCACAAGCACAGGGGCACGGGAGGTTCGTCGAGGTGGGTCCCCACCCCGTACTCGGACTCGCCCTGACCACCATCCTCAACGACACCGACGGCAAGGTCCTCCACACCCTCCGCCGCGACCAGCCCGAACAGGCACAGCTACTGACCGCCCTGGGGGCAGCCTGGACAGTCGGGCTGCCGGTCGTCTGGCGCAAGGTGCTGCCCGTCGCGGAGCCGGTGGCGTTGCCGACGTATGCGTTCCAACGCCAGCGCTATTGGTTGGATGTCCCCGTGGTTGCGCCGGCTGCGGCTGCGGTTGTGAAGAGTGACAGTTGGCGTTATCGGGTGGGTTGGACGCCGTTGAGGGTTCAGCAGGCTGGTGGGTTGGCGCGGCGGTGGCTGCTGTTGTGCCACGACGACGGCGAGGCCGGGCACGTACGGCGGGCACTGGAGGAAGCCGGGGCGAAGGTCGACGTGCGCACCCTGCCCACCGCCCCGGACCGGGAGAGCGTGGCGGAGCTGTTGGCGGGTGCGGAGCACATTGCGTATCTGCCGGCCGGCTTCGACCGGAGCCATCCGGACCACCCGGGGCTGTCCGAAGGGCTGGCGTCCGTCCTGGTGGTCATGCAGGCCGCCGCGGAACAGCCGAATGCCCGCCTGCGGGTGCTCACCCGCGGCGCCGTCACCGCCCCCGGGACGGACACCGCTCCCGACCCGGACCTGGCGGCGGTGTGGGGCCTGGGCCGGGTGTTCGGACTTGAGCACCCGGAGCAGTACGGCGGACTGATCGACCTGCCCGCCGTCTGGCAGTCCGGCACCGGCGACCAACTGGTCGCCGCGCTCGCCGAGCCGGTCGAGGACCAGATCGCGCTCCGCCCGATCGGCGCCTTCGCCCGCCGACTGCACCACGCGCCGGCGCCGTCCGGCGGCGGCGAGCCGTGGAAGCCGAGCGGCACCGTACTGATCACCGGCGGCACCGGCGCGCTCGGCGGCCACCTGGCCCGCTGGCTGGCCCGGCACGGCGTCGAGCACCTCGTCCTGGTCAGCCGTACCGGACCCGCCGCGCCCGGCGCGGTCGCGCTGGCCGACGAGCTCACCGAGCAGGGGACCCCCACCACCGTCGTCGCCTGCGACATCGCCGACCCCCGGCAGGTGGCCGACCTGCTGGCCGGCGGCGACCACCCGCCGATCACGACCGTCATCCACGCCGCGGGCGTACCGCAGCGCACGACGCTGCAGGAGTCCGGGCCCGACACGTTCGCGGAGCTGCTGCGGGCGAAGGTGCTCGGCACGCAGAACCTGGTCGCGGCCCTCGAAGAGCACCCCGTGGACCGTCTCGTGCTGTTCTCGTCCAACTCGGGCGTCTGGGGCAGCGGGATGCACAGCGCGTACGCCGCCGCCAACGCCTACCTCGACGCCGTCGCCGAGCAACTGCGCGGCCGGGGCCTGCGGGCCACCTCGGTCGCCTGGGGCCTGTGGGGCGGCGGGGGCATGGCGGAAGGCGCGGGCGAGGAGTACCTGTCGCGGGTGGGCATCCGACCGATGGCTCCGGAGCTGGCCGTCGAGGCGCTGCACGGGGCGCTGACCTTGGACGAGACGTTCGTGGCCGTGGCGGACGTGGACTGGGAACGGTTCGTACCGACCTTCACCGTGGCCCGGCGCCGACCGCTCATCGAGGACCTGCCCGAGGTCCGGCGACTGGCGCCGGCCGCCGGGGCGGCGACGGCCGCCGCGCCCGCGGACGACGCGCAGTCGCTGCGGAGCCGGCTCGCCCCGCTGGGCGCCGACGACCAGCACGCCGAACTGCTGAGGACCGTGCAGCAGGAGGCCGCCAAGGTGCTCGAACTCCCCGGCCCCGAGGCGGTGGAGGAGCACCGGGCGTTCCGGGACCTCGGGTTCGACTCGGTGATGGCGGTCGAGGTGCGGAACCGACTCGGGAACATGTCCGGGCTGCAACTGCCCGCCACCCTGGTCTTCGACCACCCGACACCGGGCGCCGTGGTGGCGTACCTGCACGGCGCCCTGTTCCGGGACGGCGCCGGCGTCGGCGCCGCGCCGGCCTCCCCGCTCGCCCAGATCGAGCAGCTGGAGGGCGCACTGCTACGAATGGCCCCCGACGACCGCGAGAAGGCGCGGATCACGCTCCGCCTCCAGGCACTCCTGGAGAAGTGGCGCGACGGCGACGAGCCAGGACGGCGGGACACCGGCGCGGAGGAGTTCGAGTCCGCGACGCCCGACGAAGTATTCGACTTCATCGACAGGGAGCTGGGACAGCGCTGACCGCGCACGCGCCCAGCCCGTTCGATTCCGGCGATTGAGATTGTGATGACGGACCAGGACAAGCTGTTCGAATACCTCAAGCGTGTGACCGGTGAACTGAAGCAGACCCGGGAACGGCTGCTGCGCTACGAGTCCGGTGAGCACGAGCCCGTCGCCGTGGTGGCGATGAGCTGCCGACTGCCGGGCGGGGTGCGCAGCCCCGATGACCTGTGGGAGCTGGTGGCGAAGGGCGGGGACGCGATCACGGCGTTCCCGACGGACCGCGGTTGGGCGGTCGAGGAGCTGTACGACCCGGAGCCGGGGCGACCGGGCAAGACGTATGCCCGCGAGGGCGGCTTCGTCGCGGACGCCGCCGACTTCGACGCGGAGCTGTTCGGGATCAGTCCGCGCGAGGCGCTGGCGATGGATCCGCAGCAGCGACTGCTGCTGGAGGCCGCTTGGGAGCTGTTCGAACGCGCGGGCCTGGATTCGGGCGCGCTGAAGGCCAGCTCGACGGGTGTCTTCGTGGGCGCGGGCTTCCAGGGGTACGGCAGCCAGGCGGACGCCTCCGACGGGTACCTCCTGACCGGCTCCACCGGGAGTGTGGTGTCGGGTCGGTTGGCGTACGTGTTCGGGCTTGAGGGTCCTGCGGTGACGGTGGACACGGCGTGTTCGTCGTCGCTGGTGGCACTTCACTTGGCGGCGCAGGCGCTGCGGTCGGGCGAGTGCTCGCTGGCGCTGGCCGGTGGTGTGACGGTGATGTCGACGCCGGGTGCGTTCGTGGAGTTCAGCCGGCAACGGGGGATGGCGGCCGACGGCCGCTGCAAGCCGTTTGCGGCGGCTGCGGACGGCACGGGGTGGGGTGAGGGCGTCGGGCTGGTGTTGTTGGAGCGGCTGTCGGACGCGGTGGCGAACGGCCACCAGGTGTTGGCGGTGCTGCGCGGCTCGGCGGTGAACCAGGATGGTGCGTCGAATGGATTGACGGCGCCTAATGGTCCGTCGCAGCAGCGGGTGATTCGTCAGGCGTTGGCGAGCGCGGGTCTTTCTGCTGGTGAGGTGGATGTCGTGGAGGCCCATGGGACCGGTACGACGCTGGGTGACCCGATCGAGGCGCAGGCACTCCTTGCTACCTACGGCCAGGAGCGGACGGAGGGTCGTCCACTCTGGCTCGGTTCGGTGAAGTCGAACATCGGGCACACACAGGCCACGTCCGGCGTTGCTGGTGTGATCAAGATGGTGATGGCGATGCGGCATGGGCGGTTGCCTGAGTCGTTGCATGTGGATGAGCCGTCGCCGTATGTGGATTGGTCGGCGGGTGAGGTGCGGCTGCTGACGGAGTCGGTGGCTTGGCCTGCTGAGGAGCGCGTGCGACGGGCGGGGGTGTCGTCGTTCGGCGTGAGTGGGACGAACGCTCACGTGATTTTGGAGGAGCCGCCGGCGGTTGAGGCGCCCGAGGTGGCGGCGGTGGAGGCTTCTGGTCCGGTGCCGTGGGTGGTGTCGGGGCGGGGTGATGCTGGTTTGCGGGGTCAGGCGGTGCGTCTGGCCGACTTCGTGCGGGGTCGTGAGGACGTTGACGTGGCTGGGGTGGCTGTTGCGTTGGTGGGGCGGGCTCGGTTGGAGTCGCGTGCGGTGGTGATGGGTGGGGACGTTGGTTCTCTGCTTTCCGGCTTGGATGCGTTGGCGGGTGGTGGGGTTGTTGATGGGGTGGTGGTGGGTTCGCCGGTGGGTGGGAAGTCGGCGGTGTTGTTCACCGGTCAGGGTTCGCAGTTCGCGGGTATGGGTGCGCAGTTGTATGAGCGGTTTGAGTCGTTTGCTGCTGTGGTGGATGAGGTGTGTGCTGTTGCGGATGGGCTGTTGCCGGAGCCGTTGCGGCCGGTGATCTTCGGCGAGGACGCTCGGGGTGAGCGGGTTTCGGAGACCGTGTTTGCCCAGGTCGGGCTGGTGGCGCTGGAGGTTGGTCTGTGGCGTGTGCTGTCTGAGTTCGGTGTCCGGGCTGACGTCCTGGTGGGTCACTCGGTGGGGGAGATCAGCGCCGCCGTGGCCGCGGGTGTGCTGAGTTTGGAAGACGCCGTTCGGTTGGCCTGCGCACGTGGCAGGTTGATGCAGGGCCTTGCTGGTGGTGGCGTGATGGTGTCCGTTGCCGCCCCGGCCGAGAAGGTCGAAGCGCGTGTTGCTGGGCTTGATGGTGTGTGGGTGGCGGCGGTGAATGCGCCGGAGTCCGTGGTACTTGCGGGCGAAGCCGATGCAGTTCGTGCCGTGGTGGACGAGTTGACCGCTGAGGGCGCGCGGACTCGGTGGCTGCCGGTGAGCCATGCCTTCCACACCCCGTTGATGGAACCCGTGTTGGAGGAGTTCGCTGCCGCGATCGCCGATCTGTCGTTCAGGCCGGCCGAGATCCCCGTGGTGTCGACGGTGGCGGGTGAGCTGGCAGACGCGGCCTTCGGAAGCCCCGAGTACTGGGTGAACCATGCACGCCAGCCCGTGCGGTTCGCGGACGCAGTGAATGCGGCTCGAGGGTTGGGTGTTCGGTTGTGGGCTGAGGTGGGTCCGCAGCCTGCACTGTCTGCGGCGATGCCTGAGCGTGACGGGGAGGCTGTCGCGAGTTTCATGCGTCGTGACCGCGACCAGGTCACCAGTGTTCTCACGGGACTGTCCCGGCTCCACGTGCACGGCGTGGACATCGACTGGGACCGTTGGCTGCCCGAGGCGTCTGAGCGGGTGGAGGTGCCGACGTATGCCTTCCAGCGTCGTCGCTACTGGCTGGAGGCCGCGCCGGTCGCAGGAGGGGCGCCGGTTGACGCGAGTACGGCGGAGTTCTGGGAGGCGGTCGAGCGGAACGATCTCGGTGCGCTGGGCATCGATGACGGCACGCCTTCCGATGCGGTGCTTCCCGCTCTGTCGGCCTGGCGGCGCGGGCACCAGCAGCGGCAAGCGCTCGCCGACTGGCGCTACGACGTCACCTGGAAGCCTCTACCCGTCTCCGTACCCGAAACCGCCGTGCCCGCCCTCACCGGCACCTGGCTCGTACTCACCCGGGTCGGTCACGACACCGCGGAACTCTCCGCCGCAGTCGCCCGCGCCGGTGGGCGGACGGTGGAGGTCGCCGTCCCCGTCGACGTCACGCAGGAAGAGCTGTCGCGTCGGCTGACCGAGACGTGCGACGCCGCCGCACCGCCGGCCGGAGTCCTCTCCGTACTCGCCGTGGCGGACACGGCTGCGGACGAGGACGCCACGTCGGCCCGACTGCCCGAAGCGGTACCCGAAACCGTGTCCGACACAGTGACCGACACCGTCACCCTGATCCGTGCCCTGGGCGACGCCGGTGTGGACGCACCCTTGTGGTGTCTGACCCGAGGCGCCGTCACCACGGGCGACGACGACCCGACGGACGACCCCGTCGCCGCGCTCGTCTGGGGCATGGGCAGGGTCGCCGCACTGGAGCACCCGGGCCGGTGGGGCGGGCTGATCGACCTCCCGGCGAGTCCCGACGAGAACGCGTACGACCAGGTCTGCCGTCTCGTCACCCGTACGGACCGCGAAGACCAGGTGGCGATCCGCCCGGCCGGTGCGTTCGCGCGCCGAGTGCGCAGGGCGGGCGCCGGCACCGCGACCACGACGACGTGGCGGACCCGGGGCACCGCGCTCATCACCGGCGGCACCGGCGCCCTCGGCGGCCACGTCGCCCGCTGGCTGGTGGGGCAGGGCATCGAGCACGTCGTCCTGCTGGGGCGCCGAGGCCCCGACGCTCCGCAGGCCGCCGCGCTGCGCGACGAACTCACCGCGGCCGGAGCCCGCGTCACCGTCGCCGCCTGCGACGTGGCGGACCGCGAGCAACTGCACGGCGTGATCCGACAGGTCCGGGCCGACGGAGCGGAGATCCGGGTCGTCGTGCACGCGGCCGGTGTGGGCTGGACGGGCGCGCTGGCGGAGGTGCCGCCCGCGGACTTCCGACAGACCATGGCGGCGAAGGCGCTCGGCGCGCTCCACCTCGACGCCGCATTCGACGGTGCGGACCTCGACGCGTTCGTGCTCTTCTCCTCCATCGCCGGGATCTGGGGCAGCGGCGGCCAAGGTGCGTACGCCGCGGCCAACGCCTTCCTCGACGCGCTGGCCAGACACCGCCGCGACCGCGGGCTGGCCGCGACCTCGGTGGCCTGGGGAGCCTGGGCAGGCGACGGCATGGCGGAAGGCGACGCCGCGGTACGGCTCGGCCGCCGGGGCATCACCACCATGCCGGCCGACCGGGCGGTGGCCGCGCTGCAACAGACCCTCGACCGGGGCGAGACCACGTCCACCGTCGCAGACGTCGACTGGAGCCGCTTCGCGCCGACGTACCGAATGGTCCGCGACAACCGGCTGTTCGACGACATACCCGAGGTCCGGAAGGCGCTGGCCGCCGAGCAGGTCGACGGCGACGAGAACGACGGCGGCGACTCCGCGCTGATCGAGCGGCTGCGGTCGCTCGACGACGCCGAACAGCGCCGCGAACTGCTCGACGTGGTCCGCGCAGCGGCGGCCGATGTCCTCGGTCACGCCCACGCCTCCGACGTCCACGAGGACCGCGCCTTCCGCGACCTCGGCTTCGACTCGCTGACGGCCGTCGAACTGCGCGACGGCCTGCACGCCGCGACGGGGCTGCGCCTGCCGGCCACCCTGGTGTTCGACCACCCCACCCCGCGGGGGCTCGCCCAGCACCTGTGGACGGTGGCGTTCGACCGCCACCCCACCGCGTCGGCGCTGCCCGCGCTGCCTTCGGCGGCCGTGCCCGTCGACGACGACCCGATCGCCATCGTCGGCATGAGCTGCCGGTACCCGGGCGAGGTCCGTTCGCCGGAGGACCTGTGGCGGCTGGTCGCCACCGGTGGCGACACGATCACGGACTTCCCGACCAACCGCGGCTGGGACCTGTCGACCCTGTTCGACGACGACCCGGACCGCCCTGGGACGAGCTACGCCACGACGGGCAGCTTCCTGCACGACGCCGACGAGTTCGACGCCGAGTTCTTCGGCATCAGCCCGCGGGAGGCGCTGGCGATGGACCCGCAGCAGCGGCTGCTGCTGGAGGTGGCCTGGGAGGCGGTGGAGCGGGCCGGCATCGCCGCGGACTCCTTGCGGACCAGCCCGACGGGCGTCTTCGTCGGTACGAACGGTCAGGACTACGTGTCCCTGCTGGGCGACGCGGGACTGGTCGGCGAGGGGTACTTGGCGACCGGGAACGCGGCGAGTGTGGTGTCGGGTCGGTTGGCGTACGTGTTCGGGCTTGAGGGTCCTGCGGTGACGGTGGACACGGCGTGTTCGTCGTCGCTGGTGGCGATGCACCTGGCTGCGCAGGCGCTGCGGTTCGGAGAGTGCCGCCTGGCCGTGGCCGGTGGTGTGACGGTGATGTCGACGCCGGGTGCGTTCGTGGAGTTCAGTCGGCAGCGTGGGCTTGCGGCCGACGGTCGGTGCAAGCCGTTCGCGGCGGGCGCGGACGGCACCGGCTGGGGTGAGGGCGTTGGGGTGCTGCTGTTGGAACGACTGTCGGACGCGGTGGCGAACGGTCACCAGGTGTTGGCGGTGGTTCGGGGTTCGGCGGTGAATCAGGATGGTGCGTCGAATGGTTTGACGGCGCCTAATGGTCCGTCGCAGCAGCGGGTGATTCGTCAGGCGTTGGCGAATGCGGGTCTTTCTGCTGGTGAGGTGGATGTCGTGGAGGCCCATGGGACCGGTACGACGCTGGGTGATCCGATTGAGGCGCAGGCGTTGTTGGCGACGTATGGGCAGGAGCGGGCGGAGGGTCGTCCGTTGTGGTTGGGGTCGGTGAAGTCGAACATCGGTCATACGCAGGCTGCTGCGGGTGTTGCTGGTGTGATCAAGATGGTGATGGCGATGCGTCACGGGCTGCTGCCTGAGTCGCTGCATGTGGATGAGCCGTCGCCGCACGTGGATTGGTCGGCTGGCGAAGTACGACTCTTGACGGATTCGGTTGCTTGGGAGAGCAATGGCCATCCGCGTCGGGCTGGTGTCTCTTCCTTCGGTGTGAGCGGCACCAACGCACATGTGATCGTGGAGGAGCCGCCGGCGGTTGAGGCGCCCGAAGTGGCGGCGGTGGAGGCTTCTGGTCCGGTGCCGTGGGTGGTGTCGGGTCGAGGCGACGGAGGACTGCGGGGGCAGGCGGCTCGGCTCGCCGACTTCGTACGGGGGCATGAGGACCTGGACGTCGCCGGGGTGGCTGCCGGATTGGTGGGGCGCGCGGTGCTGGAGGACCGCGCGGTGGTCGTGGGCGACGACGTCTCCTCTCTGCTGTCGGGATTGGACGCGTTGGCTGATGGTGGGGCTGTTGATGGGCTGGTGGTGGGTTCGCCGGTGGGTGGGAAGTCGGCGGTGTTGTTCACCGGTCAGGGTTCGCAGTTCGCCGGGATGGGCGCCCAGCTTTACGAGCGCTTTGAGTCATTTGCCGCGGTTGTCGACGAGGTGTGCGCGATAGCGGATGGGCTGTTGCCGGAGCCGTTGCGGCCGGTGATCTTCGGCGAGGACGCTCGGGGTGAGCGGGTTTCGGAGACCGTGTTTGCCCAGGTGGG
>NZ_JBEYTZ010000078.1:0-8684 GCF_040643215.1 Streptomyces sp. NPDC047315
CCACGGCACCGACGTCGACTGGCGCGCATGGTTCACCACCCACGACACCACCACCACACCCCACACCACCGACCTCCCCACCTACGCCTTCCAACACGAGCGCTACTGGCTTGCCGCCACCTCTCCGGAGGCGAGTTCGGTAGCGACCCGAGGGCTTGACGACTCGCCGTTCTGGGATGCGGTGGAGCAAGGGGACCTGGAGGCCCTGACCCGTACTCTCGGCTCCCCCGCGGAGCATTTGACGACGCTGGGCGAACTGCTTCCGACCCTGTCGGCGTGGCGTCGGGAACGCCGGCAGCGGGCATCGCTCGCCGCCTGGCGCTACCGGGTCGGCTGGCAGCACCTTCCGGAGACCGCCGCGCCCGCGCTCAGCGGGCGCTGGCTGGTCGTCGTACCGGCGGGGCACGAGTCGGATCCGGCCGTCGAAGCGGCGGCGTCCGCGCTCGGCGCGTACGGAGCCACGGCGGTCGTGCAATCGGTCGACACGATCGATCTGCGGCTTGAAGAGTTGACGCAGGTCATCGTGGAGGCGGCTGGCGGCGATGCGCCGGCTGGTGTGCTGAGCCTGCTGGCGCTTGAGGAGTCGGCCCACCCGGACCATCAGGCCGTGCCGGCGGGGCTGATGGGTACCGTGCTGCTGCTCCAAGCCCTGAGCGACGCCGGCATCGACGCACCCCTGTGGTCCCTGACCCGCGGAGCCGTCTCCGTAACCCCCACCGAACCACTCCCCCACCCCACACAAGCCCAGACCTGGGGACTGGGCCGAGTCGCCGCCCTCGAACACCCCCACCACTGGGGCGGACTCATCGACCTCCCCGAAACCACGGACGACCGCACACCGGTCCGCTTGGCCGCGGTGCTCGCTGCCGGCCCAGCCGAGGACCAAGTCGCGGTACGCGCCTCGGGCGTGCTGGGGCGGCGACTCCAGCGCGCGGGCTCGCCTCATGCGTCCGCCGACGGATGGCAGCCGGAAGGCACCACGTTGATCACGGGTGGGACGGGGAGCATCGGTGCCCACGTGGCGCGGTGGTTGGCCGGGGCCGGTGCACCGCACCTGATTCTGGCCAGCCGCAGCGGCCCCGACGCACCCGGCACCACCGAACTCGTCAACGACCTCACCGCACACGGCACCCGCGTCACCGTCGTCTCCTGCGACACCGCCGACCGCACCGCACTCAAAACCCTCATCGCCGACATCCCCGCCGAACACCCCCTCACCGCCGTCTTCCACACCGCCGGCACCGCCGGCATCGGTGGCCTGACCGAGATGGACGTGTACGGGCTGGGTGAGGTGTTGGCGGCCAAGACGCTGGGTGCTGCGCACCTGCACGAGCTGACGCGCGATCTGGACCTCTCCGCCTTCGTGCTGTTCTCCTCGGGGGCGGCGACCTGGGGCAGCGGTCAGCAGGGCGCGTACGCAGCGGGCAACGCCTACCTCGACGCGCTCGCCGAACACCGCCGCGGCCTCGACCTGCCCGCCACCAGCATCGCCTGGGGCCCCTGGGGCGAGATCGGCATGGCCGCCGACGACGCCGCCGTGACGTACTTCGGTCATCTGGGTCTGACCCCGTTGGAGCCGGGCCGGGCGATCGCCTCGCTTCGAGGTGCGCTGGACGCGGGGGACGCGACGCTCACCGTGGCGGACGTCGACTGGGAGAGGTTCCCGGCGGCGTTCACCACGCAGCGGCCCAGTGCGCTGGTGGTCGACCTGGCCCGACCGGCCCGGGGCTCGGTCGACGACAGCGAGCAGGAGGCGGACGCGTCCGGGACCGGGGGCGGGGACAGTCCCTTGCAGCGGCAGTTGGCCGACGCGTCGCCGGCTCAGCAGCACCACGCGGTGCTGCGGTTGGTGCAGACGCAGGCTGCGGCCGTGCTCGGGCACGCCGGCGCGGACGCGGTGCCGTCGGGGCAGCCGTTCCAGGAGCTGGGTTTCGACTCGTTGACGGCGGTCGAGTTGCGCAATCGGCTCAGCGAGGCGAGCGGACTGAAGCTGGAAGCGACCCTCGTCTTCGACCATCCGACGCCGGAGGCGGTCGCCGTCCACATCCGCGAAGCGTTGCTCGGCGGCGGTACGGCCGCCGCGGGTGCCCCGGTGCGGGCGGCGGCGCCGGGGCAGCACGACGAGCCGATTGCGATCGTGGGCATGGCCTGCCGCTACCCCGGTGGTGCGAGCGGTCCGCGGGAGCTGTGGGAGCTGGTCGTCTCCGGTGGCGACGCGATCACGCCGATGCCCACCGACCGCAACTGGGACCTGGACCTCGTCTATCACCCCGACCCCGATCACCCGGGCACCACGTACGTCCGGGAGGGCGGTTTCGTCCACGGAGCTCCGGGGTTCGACGCGGAGTTCTTCGGGATCTCGCCGCGCGAGGCACTGGCGATGGACCCGCAGCAGCGGCTGCTGCTGGAGTGCGCCTGGGAGGCGTTCGAGAGCTCCGGGCTGACCCGGGACGTCCTGCGGGGCAGCAGTACGGGCGTGTTCACCGGCGTCACGTCGCAGGACTACCTGTCGCTGATCAACATCACGCCCAGCGACGTGGAGGGCTACGTCGCCACCGGGAACATCGGCAGTGTGGTCTCCGGCCGGGTGGCGTACGCCTTCGGTCTCGAAGGGCCCGCGGTCACGGTGGACACCGCCTGCTCGTCGTCGCTGGTGGCCACGCACTTGGCCACGCAGGCGCTGCGCCAGGGCGAGTGCTCCATGGCCCTGGCGGGCGGGGTGACGGTGATGGCGACGCCCGGTGCGTTCGTGGAGTTCTCCCGGCAGCGCGGGATGTCCAAGGACGCCCGCTGCAAGGCGTTCGCGGCGGACGCGGACGGTCTGACGTGGGGCGAGGGCTCGGGGCTGCTGCTGTTGGAGCGGCTGTCGGACGCCCAGGCCAACGGGCACCGGGTGCTGGCCGTGATCCGTGGCTCGGCGATCAACCAGGACGGGGCGAGCAACGGGCTGACGGCACCGAACGGCCCGTCACAGGAGCGCGTCATCCGACAGGCCCTGGCCAACGCCCGGCTGTCGGCGTCCGAGGTGGACGTGGTCGAGGCGCACGGGACCGGTACGGCCCTGGGCGACCCGATCGAGGCGCAGGCGCTGCTGGCGACGTACGGCCGGGAACGGGCCGACGGCCGGCCGTTGCTGCTCGGCTCGGTGAAGTCGAACATCGGGCACACCCAGGCCGCGGCCGGCGTCGCCGGGGTCATCAAGATGGTGGAGGCGCTACGGCACGGGGTGCTGCCTGCGTCGCTGCACATCGACGAGCCCACCCCGCACGTCGACTGGTCGGCTGGCGCGGTGCGGCTCCTGACCGCGGCCGAGGAGTGGCCGCGCGGGGAGCGCCCGCGGCGGGCCGGGGTTTCGGCGTTCGGCATCAGCGGCACGAACGCGCATCTGCTGTTGGAGGAGGCACCCGAGGACCCGGCCGATGACAAGGCCGGAGACGGGGCCGGCGACTCCGGGGCCGGGGAAGGCGTGCCGCCGTTGGGCGCGGTCGCGTGGCCGTTGGCCGCGCGGAGCGCGGAGGCCCTGCGCGCCCAGGCCGCGGCGCTCGCCGCGCACGTGGCGACGCCCTCCGGACCGTCGTCCCCTACGGCGCGTGCCGTGCCGTCGCCACTGGACGTGGGCTGGTCGCTGGCGAGTACGCGATCGGCCTTCGAGCACCGGGCGGTCGTGGTCGGCGGGGATCTCGACGCGCTCGCGGCGGGCGTGGCAGCGCTGGCAGACGGCGTACCGCACCCCGGCGTGGTCGCCCCGGGGGTGCCTGCGGTGGCTTCGGACGTCGGTGCGGTGCTGGTGTTCCCCGGGCAGGGCTCGCAGTGGGTCGGCATGGGTGCCGAGTTGCTGGACTCGCTGCCGGTGTTCGCGGAGCGGATCGCCGAGTGCGAGTGGGCGCTCGGCCCGTACGTGGACTGGTCGCTGACCGGGGTGTTGCGCGGGGACGGGGCCGAGTTGGCGCGGGTGGACGTGGTCCAGCCGGTGCTGTGGGCCGTGATGGTGTCGTTGGCCGCCGTGTGGGCCGACCACGGCGTCACTCCGGGGGCCGTCGTCGGCCACAGCCAGGGTGAGATCGCTGCGGCGTGCGTGGCCGGTGCGCTGTCGTTGGAGGACGGTGCGCGGATCGTCGCGCTGCGCAGCAAGGCGCTTCGGCAGTTGGCCGGCGGTGGCGCGATGGCATCGGTGGCCGCCGGCCGGGAGCGCGTGGTGGAGCTGTTGGCCGAGGCGGGCCCCGATGTCGGGGTGGCGGCGGTCAACGGGCCGTCGTCCACCGTCGTGTCGGGGCCTCCGGCGCAGGTCGCGGCGGTCGTGGCACAGGCCGTGGAGGAGGGGGTGCGGGCGCGTCTGATCGACGTGGACTACGCGTCGCACGGCCCGCAGGTCGACCTGATCACGGACGAGTTGGCGTCGACGTTGTCCGGTGTGCTGCCCGTCGGGGGCGAGGTGCCGTTCTATTCGACGGTGACGGCCGGGCTGTTGGAGACGGCCGCGTTGGACGCCGACTACTGGGTGCGCAATCTGCGTGAGCCGGTGCGGTTCGCGGACGCGGTGCAGGCCCTGCTGGATGCGGGACACCGCGTGTTCATCGAGGTCAGCAGCCATCCGGTACTGACGTTGGGGATGCAGGAGAGCTTCGAGTTGGCCGGGGTCGCGGCGTCCGCCGTGCCGACGCTGCACCGGGACCGCGGTGACCGCGGCCAGGTGTTGCGGTCCCTGGCGCTGGCCTTCGCGGTGGGCGCCCGCGTCGACTGGGCGTCGCTGTTCCCCGTCGAGCCGGCGCCGCGGACGGTGCCGTTGCCGACGTACGCCTTCAGGCACCGCAGGTACTGGGTGGAGCCGCCGGCGGAGGCCGGGCCCGCGGCCGGGGTCGTCGATCCGGCGGAGGCCCGGTTGTGGCACGCGATCGAGGAGCGGGACGTCGACGCGCTGGTCAGGACGTTGCGCCTGGACGGCGACGCGGCGGCGGTGGAGAGCCTGCGGCCCGCGCTGCCGTTCCTGTCCGACTGGCGGCGCGTGCACCGCGAGCAGTCGGTGTTGGACTCCTGGCGCTATCGGGCGGTGTGGACGCCGGTGGACGCGCCCGTCGATCCGCAGCCCCTGCCCGGGCGGTGGCTGCTGCTGGCGCCGGCCGGTGCCGAGGACGGTCCGGCGGTGACGGCCGTACGGGAAGCGTTGGCGCGGCACGCCACGGCGGTGGAGGTCCGCACCCTGGGGCCGGCGGACGTCGGCCGGGCGGAGCTGACGGAGTTGGTGGCGCAGTTGGACGGCGCGGAACCGCTGGCGGGCGTCGCCAGTCTGATGGCGCTCGACCAGTCGCCGCACGCCGACCACCCTTCGGTGTCGACTGGCCTCGCGGCCACCACGGCGCTCGTCCAGGCGCTCGGGGACGCGCACGTCGAGGTGCCGGTGTGGAGCCTGACGCAAGGCGCGGTCGCCGTCTCCGCCGCGGATCCGCTGCCCCGGCCGGTCCAGGCGCAGGTGTGGGGGCTCGGCCGGGTGGCGGCGCTGGAGGAGCCGCAGCGCTGGGGCGGGCTGGTCGACCTGCCCGAAGCGCCGGGCGCGGATCTGCCTGACCGGTTGGCGGCGCTCTTCGCGTACGGGCAACCGGAGGACCAGGTCGCCCTGCGGGACTCGGGGACGTACGCCCGACGGCTGCACCGCGCGCCGGCCGGGAGCGACGGAACCGGCGCGGCCCTGAACGGCTCGCCCCTCGATGGCTCGCCCCTGAACGGCGCGGGTGCGAACGGTTCTCGTGCGAATGGTTCCAGTGCCGCCGCCAACGGGTCCTTGGCCCTCGATGGTGCGTCATACGACGAGCGCGGAGGCTGGCGGCCCGCGGGTACGGTCCTGGTCACCGGCGGCACCGGCAGCATCGGCGGCCACGTCGCCCGTTGGCTGGCGGACCGGGGCGCACCGCATCTGCTGCTGGTCAGCCGCAGCGGCCCCGAAGCGCCCGGCGCCGCCGAACTCGCCGCCGACGTGGAGGCGCGGGGCGCCCGGGTCACCGTCGTCGCGTGCGACGTCGCCGACCGGGCCGCGCTGCGCGCCCTGCTGGACGACGTTCCGGCGGAGCATCCTTTGACCGCCGTGTTCCACGCGTCCGGCATTGCGGAGAACATGCCGTTCACCGGTCTCGAACTGCCGCACGTCGAGACGGTCCTACGGCCCAAGGCGCACGCGGCCGGCCTGTTGCACGAGCTGACGCGCGACCTGGACCTGAGCGCCTTCGTCCTCTTCTCCTCCGGGGCGGCTGCCTGGGGCAGCGGACTCCAGGGTTCGTACGCGGCGGCCAACGCCTACCTCGACGCGCTCGCCGAACACCGCCGCGGCCTCGGCCTGCAAGCCACCAGCATCGCCTGGGGGCCCTGGGGCGAGGCCGGGATGGCGTCGGACGAGACGGCAGTCGCCTACTTCGGCCGCCGCGGGCTCGCCCCGCTGGATCCCGGACCCGCGCTGAAGTCCCTGGCGCTGGCGCTGGACCGGGGCGACACCGCGCTGGCCGTGGCGGACATCGCGTGGGAGAAGTTCGCCGCCGCGCTCACCACCCGCCGGCCGAGCCCTCTGCTGTCGGACCTGGTCCGGCCGCGGGCGGGCGGGGCGGACGACGGGCAGGACGGTGCGGCGGACGGCGGCGCACCGCTGCTGCGACAGCTCGGCGCCGGGACCCCGGAGCAGCGGCGGACGCTGCTGCTGCGCCATGTGCAAGCGCAGGTGGCGGCGGTGCTCGGCTACCCCGACCCGGAAGCCGTGCCGCCCGGCCAGCCGTTCAAGGAGCTCGGCTTCGACTCGCTGACGGCGGTCGAGCTGCGCAACCGCCTCAACGCGTCGACCGGTCTGACGCTGCCGCCGACCCTGGTGTTCGACCACCCTTCGCCCGGCGCGCTGGCCGAGGTGCTGCGCGAGCACCTGGGCGCGGAAGCGGAGGACACGTCCGAGGGCGGCGTCCTGTCCGGCCTGGAGCGGTGGGACGCGGCGGTCGAGCCCGCCGCGCTGGACCCGGCCGCCCGGCGCCGGGTCACCCGGCGGCTGGAGCTGCTGCTGGCGAAGTGGAACGGGGCCGATGCCGCGGAGGAGCGCTCCGCCGCGCACCGCGACCTCGCGGGCGCGACGGCGGAAGACATCTTCGACCTCATCTCCGAGGAGTTCGGAAAGTCGTGAACCAGGTGAACCAGGCGAACCAGGCCAGCCGGAGGAGCGTGGGTTTCCGTGCCGAATGAGGAACAGCTCCTCGACCATCTGAAGTGGGTCACCGCCGAGCTGCGGCAGACCCGTCAGCGGCTGCGGGAGGTCGAGTCCGCGGAGCCGGAGCCCGTCGCGATCGTCGGCATGGCCTGCCGCTACCCCGGCGGCGTGCGGTCCCCCGAGGACCTGTGGCGGCTGGTCGCCGACGGCGGCGACGCGATCGGCGGCTTCCCGTCGGACCGGGGCTGGGACGCCGCGGACCTGTACGACCCCGACCCCGACCGGCACGGCAAGACGTACGTGACCGAGGGCGGGTTCTGCGACGACGCGGTGCAGTTCGACGCGGCCTTCTTCGACATCAGCCCGCGCGAGGCCCTGGCGATGGATCCGCAGCAGCGGCTGCTGCTGGAGTGCGCCTGGGAGGCGTTCGAACGGGCCGGGCTGCCGAGGGAGGTCTTGCGCCGCAGCGAGACCGGGGTGTTCACCGGCGTCAGCTCGCACGACTACCTGTCCGTCATCGGCGATCTGACGAGCGAGGTGGAGGGGTACGTCGGGACCGGGAACCTCGGCAGTGTGATCTCCGGCCGCGTCGCCTACACGCTGGGGCTCGAAGGTCCGGCGGTCACGGTCGACACCGCCTGCTCGTCGTCGCTGACCGCGATCCACCTCGCGTGCCACTCGCTGCGGCAGGACGAGTGCACGCTCGCGCTGGCGGGCGGGGTGTCCGTGATGGCCACCGCGGGCGGCTTCATCGAGTTCTCCCGGCAGCGGGGCATGGCCGCCGACGGACGGTGCAAGCCGTTCGCCGCCGCGGCCGACGGCACCGGCTGGTCGGAAGGGGTCGGGCTGGTCGTCTTGGAGAAGCTGTCGGACGCGCGGCGCAACGGCCACCGGGTGCTGGGCGTGGTCCGCGGCTCGGCGGTGAACCAGGACGGGGCGAGCAACGGTCTGACGGCACCGAACGGCCCGTCGCAGGAGCGCGTCATCCGACAGGCACTCGCCAACGCCCGACTGACGAGCGCGGACGTCGACGTCGTCGAGGGCCACGGCACGGGTACGACGCTCGGCGATCCGATCGAGGCGCAGGCGCTGTTGGCGACGTACGGCCAGGACCGACCGGCCGAGCGGCCTTTGTGGCTCGGCTCGGTGAAGTCGAACATCGGGCACACGCAGGCTGCTGCGGGTGTGGCGGGTGTGATCAAGATGGTGATGGCGATGCGGCACGGGGTGCTGCCGGCGTCGCTGCACATCGAGGAGCCGTCGGCGCATGTGGACTGGTCGGCGGGCGCGGTCTCGCTGCTACGGGAACGGGCTACCTGGCCCGAGACCGACCACCCTCGCCGGGCCGCCGTCTCCTCCTTCGGGATTTCGGGGACGAATGCGCATGTGATTGTGGAGGAGGCTCCGGGGGCGGTTGTTGTGGGGCCGGTGGTGGGTGTGGGTGTGGGTGTGGGGGGTGTGGTGCCGTGGGTGGTGTCGGCGCGGAGTGCGGAGGCGTTGCGGGGTCAGGCGG
>NZ_JBEYTZ010000079.1:0-8299 GCF_040643215.1 Streptomyces sp. NPDC047315
CGACCGGTGGCCGTGGTGTGGACGTCGTGCTGAACAGCCTGACGGGCGAGTTCATCGACGCCTCACTACGACTCCTCACCGACGGCGGCCGGTTCGTCGAAATGGGCAAGACCGACCTGCGGAACGCGACCCGTCTGCCGGACACCGTCTCCTACCGGGCGTTCGACCTGCTGGCCGACAACACCCCCGACCGGCTCGGCGACCTGCTCGCCCACCTCGCCGGGCTGCTCGCCACCGGCGCACTGCCACCGCCGCCGGTGCAGGAGTGGCCGTTGGCCCGAGCTCGCGATGCCCTGCGCACCATGAGCCAGGCCCGGCACACCGGCAAACCCGTGCTCCGGGTGCCCCCGCGCCTCGACCCCGAAGGCACCGTCCTCATCACCGGCGGCACCGGCACCATCGGCGGCGCCGTCGCCGAACACCTGGTCCGCACCGCCGGCATCAAGCACCTGCTGCTCCTCAGCCGCCGGGGCCCGGCCGCACCCAACACCGCGGACCTGGTCGAACGGCTCCGAGCCGCCGGCGCCGACGTCACCGTAGCCGCGGCCGACGTCACCGACCCCGCCGCACTCACCGCCGCGATCGACGCCATCGACCCCGCGCACCCGCTGACCGGGGTCGTCCACACCGCCGGCGCACTCGACAACGCGATGGTGCCCGCGCTCACCCCCGAACGACTCGCCCGAGCCTGGGACGCCAAGGCAGCCGCAGCGGCCCGGCTGCACACCGCCACCGCCGACCGCAGGCTGGGCATGTTCGTGCTCTGCTCCTCCTTCGCCGCTGCGCTCGGCACGCCCGGACAGGCCAACTACGCCGCGGCCAACGCGTACTGTGACGCGCTCGCCGCGCACCGCCGCGCGGACGGCCTGCCCGCCGTGTCCATCGGCTGGGGCCTGTGGGGCGAGGCCAGCGGGCTGACCGGCCGGATGAGCGAAGCCGACCTCGCCCGCATCGACCGCTACGGCATCAAGGCCAACAGCACCGACGACGGGCTGGCCATGCTGGACGCCGCGCTCGCCAACGGCGCACCCGCGCCCCTCGCCCTCGCCCTGGACACGACGACCCTCGCCGCCCAGCCGCCCGGCACCACCCCCGCGCCGCTGCGCGCACTGGCCGCCGCCGGAAACCGGCCGGCCCGGGCCACCGCCGCGGCAGCGAACGCCCCCGCAGGCCTGACCGCGCGCCTCGCCGCACAGACCCCCGACGAGCGCTACCGCAGCCTGCTCACCCTGGTACGGGAGCAAGCCGCGACCGTCCTCGGGCACGCACACACCGGCGCCGTACCGGAGGACGCCTCGTTCAAGACCCTCGGCCTGGACTCGCTGACGGCCGTCGAACTGCGCAACCGCCTGTCGGCCGCCACCGGACTGCGGCTGCACGCGGCCCTCGTCTTCGACTTCCCGGAAGCTGGACTGCTCGCCGGCCACCTCGCCGAACGCCTCGCCCCCGCCGCACCGGCACCGGCCGGTCCCCGCCCGCCGGACCCGATCACCGCCGAGGTCAGCAGGCTGGAGAACCTGCTCGCCACCGTGGACACGGCCGGTCTCGACGCGGACGCGGTCACCGCCCGGCTGGAGACGCTACTCGCGAAGTGGAAGGCCGGGCACGCCCCGCGGACCGCCGCGCCCGGCGAGGAATCCAGCGCCGCCGAACGGCTCCAGGGCGCCGACGCCGACCAGATCTTCGCCTTCATCGACAACGAACTGGATGTGTGAGGGCCGGTGACCAAGCCCGCGAACGAAGAGAAGCTGGTCGACTACCTCCGCCGGGTCACCGCCGAACTCCACGACACCCGGCTGCGACTGCGCGAAGCGGAAGACCGCCACCACGAGCCCGTGGCCGTCGTGGAGATGGCCTGCCGCTACCCCGGCGGCGTACGGACCCCCGAGGACCTGTGGGACCTCGTCGTCGACGAGCGCGACGCCATGGGCCCCTTCCCCGAGGACCGCGGCTGGGACCTGGACCGGCTCTTCCACCCCGACCCCGACCACCCAGGCACCAGCTACGCCGACCGGGGCGGGTTCCTCTACGACGCAGCCGCCTTCGACCCCGACTTCTTCGGCATCAGCCACCGCGAGGCCCTGGTGATGGACCCGCAGCAGCGGCTGCTGCTGGAGGTCTCCTGGGAACTGTTCGAACGGGCCGGGATCGACCCGCTCTCCCTCAAGGGCAGCCGCACCGGGGTCTACGTGGGGGCCGCCCTGCCCGGCTTCGACGCGGCGCACTCCGACAGCGCCGCCGAAGGCCACCTCGTCACCGGCAACGCGCCCAGCGTGCTGTCCGGGAGGCTGTCGTACACCCTCGGTCTTGAGGGGCCCGCGGTGATGCTGGACACCGCCTGCTCCTCCTCGCTCGTCGCCGTCCACCTCGCATGCCACGCCCTGCGCCGGGGCGAGTGCACCCTGGCCCTGGCCGGCGGCGTGACCGTGATGCCGCAGCCCAACGTCTTCACCGAGTTCTCCCGGCAAAGGGGCCTGGCCGCCGACGGAACGTGCCGGCCGTTCTCCGCTGACGCCGACGGCACCGCGTTCTCCGAAGGCGTCGGCGTCCTGCTGCTGGAGCGGCTGTCCGACGCACGGCGCAACGGCCACCGGGTGCTCGCGCTCGTCCGCGGCTCCGCCGTCAACCAGGACGGCGCCAGCAACGGCCTGACCGCCCCCAACGGGCCCTCACAACAGCGCGTCATCCGCCAGGCCCTGGACAGCGCCCGACTCGCCCCCGCCGAGGTCGACGCGGTCGAGGCGCACGGCACCGGCACCCGACTCGGCGACCCCATCGAAGCACAGGCCCTGCTGACCACCTACGGCCAGGACCGGCCCGCCGACCGGCCGCTGTGGCTCGGCTCCGTGAAGTCCAACATCGGGCACACCCAGGGCGCGGCGGGCGTCGCCGGCGTCATCAAGACCGTCATGGCCCTGACCCACGAGACCCTTCCGCCCACCCTGCACGCCGAGGAGCCAACGCCGCACGTCGACTGGGAGCCCGCAGCCGTACGGCTGCTGACCCAGCCGGTGCCCTGGCCCCGCGGGGAACGCGTCCGACGAGCCGGCGTCTCGTCCTTCGGCATCTCCGGCACCAACGCGCACCTCATCCTGGAACAGCCGCCCGAGCCGACCGAGCCTCCAGAGGCGCCAGAACCCCCGACCGCTGATCACGACGGCGCGCCCGCACCGCTCCTCGCCTGGCCCCTGTCGGCCCGCAGCCGCCCCGCCCTACGCGCCCAAGCCCGAGCCCTCACCACCCACCTGGCCGACCGGCCCGCACTGGCCCTCACCGACGTCGCCTGGTCCCTCGCCCGCACCCGCTCCGCCTTCGAACACCGCGCCGTCCTCCTCGACACCGGCCCCCACCCGCTCACCGAAGCCCTCGCCGCCCTCGCCGCCGGCGAACCCCACCCCGGGCTCGTCACCGCGGACGACCCCGCCACCACCGGCGGCACCGCGTTCCTCTTCACCGGCCAAGGCAGCCAGCGCCCCGGCGCCGGACGGCAACTCCACCGCACGTACGCGGCGTTCGCCACCGCCTTCGACGACGTCTGCGCCCTGCTGGACCCGCTGCTCGGCCGGTCCCTGCGCGCGCTCGTCCTCGACGCGGACGACGACACCGGCCGGGAGCTGCACCAGACCCGGTACACCCAGGCCGCGCTGTTCGCCGTCGAGACCGCGCTCTTCCGGCTCGTCGAGTCCTTCGGCCTGACCCCGACCCACCTGATCGGCCACTCCGTCGGCGAGATCACCGCCGCCCACGCCTCGGGCGCACTCACCCTCGCCGACGCCTGCGCCCTGGTCGCCGCCCGCGGCCGGCTCATGCAGGCCCTGCCCACGGGCGGTGCGATGGCCGCCGTCGAAGTCCCCGAAGAACACGTGTTGCCACTCCTCGCCGAAACCGACGGACGCGCCGCTCTCGCCGCTGTCAACGGCCCCGCGTCCGTCGTCGTATCCGGCGACGCGGACGCCGTCGACACGATCGTCCAAACCCTGCGTGCCCGGGGCCACCGCACCAAGCAGCTCCGCGTCAGCCACGCCTTCCACTCCCCGCACATGGACCCGATGCTGGCCGAGTTCCGCGCCGTCGCCGCCGGCCTCGACACCGGGCCCCCGCGCATCCCCACCGTCTCCAACCTCACCGGCCGACTCGTCGACGCCGCCCTCCTCGCCGACCCCGACTACTGGGTCAGGCACGTACGCGAACCCGTGCGCTTCCACGACGGCGTACGCACCCTGCACGCCGAAGGCGTCACCCGCTACCTGGAACTGGGCCCCGACCCCGTACTGACCACCATGGCCGAGTCCAGCCTCGCCGACGCACCCCGACAGCCGGGCGCCGCACCACTGTTCGCACCCGTACTGCGCAAGGGCCACGACGAGACGCACACCCTCCTCACCGCACTCGCCGCCGCCCACGTGCACGGTGCCGCCGTCGACTTCGCCGCCGCACTTCCGGCCGCCGCCGCACCCGTACCCCTGCCCACGTACCCCTTCCAACGGCGCACCTACTGGCGGCCCACGCCCCGGACCAGCGGCCACGTCCCCGGCCAGCGCGCCTGGGGCCACCCCCTGGCCGCCTCCGCGGTCGACCAACCGGACGGCGGGCTGCTGCTCACCGGCCGGCTGTCCCGCCGCACCCACGGCTGGCTCGCCGACCACGCGATTGCCGACAGCGTGCCGCTGCCGGGCACCGCGTTCCTCGAACTCGCCCTCACCGCCGCGCGGGCCGCCGGCTGCCGAGCCGTCGAAGACCTCGCCCTGGAAACCCCGCTGCTGCTGCCCGCCACCGGCGCCGTCGACCTCCAGGCCGCCGTCGGCCCCGCCGACCAGGCGGGCCGCCGCACCCTCACCGTCTACTCCCGCACGGCCCCCGAAACCGGCGCCGCATCCGACGACGGGGACGCAACCGACCCGACGGCCCCCGAGTCCCGCTGGCAGCGGCACGCCGCCGGCACCCTCACCGACGACGGCCGCCCCGCACCGCGGCCCGCCCCGCCCGGTACTCCGTGGCCGCCCACCGGCGCGACCGAACTCGACGCCACCGGGCTGTACGAAGCCCTCGCCGACCAGGGCTACCGCTACGGACCCGCGTTCCGCGGCGTCAAGTCCCTGTGGCGGCACGGCGAAGCCCTGTACGCCGAAGTGCACCCGGCACCCGGACACGGCGACGACGCCGCCGCGTACGCCCTGCACCCCGCCCTCCTCGACGCCGCCCTGCACCCCGTCGACGAGACCTGGCGCAACCAGCCCGGGCCCGACGGCACCACCGACGCCGTACGCCTCCCGATCTCCTTCGGCGACGTCCGCCTGCACACCACCGGCGCGACACGGCTGCGCGTCCACATCACCCCCGCAGGCCAGGACGCCGTAGCCCTGGAACTGTCGGACCACGACGGCAACCCCGTCGCCTCCATCGGCTCCCTCGGCTTGCGTGTGGTCTCCGCGGCCCAGTGGCGCTCCAGCCGCGCGACCGACGCAGACACCGCCGTCGCACGCGCCCTGCGCCGGGTCACCTGGCAGCCGCTCCCGCTGCCGCCTCCGGCGCAGCCCGCCACCCGACGCTGCGCCGTACTGGCACCCGCAGACCCGGGAACGCGGGGCGCCGGCGAAGCCCACTCCGACCTCACCGCCCTGCTCGTCGCCGAGCCCGCCCCCGACCTCGTCATCGCCCCCTTCACCACCCCGGACGACGAGGCAGCGAACCCGCCCGAAACGGCCCGCACCCAGGCACACAGACTTCTCGACCTGCTCCAACAATGGCTCACCGACCCATCCCCGGCCGCTGCCCGCCTGGTGATCCTCACCCACAACGCCGTCGCCACCGACCCCGCCGACCCGCCCGCCGACCTGACCACCGCGCCCCTGTGGGGCATGGCCCGATCCGCCCAGGCCGAACACCCCGGCCGGATCCTGCTCGTCGACACCGACGGCACCGACGCGTCACACCGAGCCCTGCACACGGCACTCACGACCGCCGAAGCCGCCGGCGAGACCGAATGCGCCCTACGCAACGGCCGGCTGACCGTCCCACGGCTGACCGAAGCACCCGTCGCACCCGACGCCGCACCACCCGCCCTCGACCCCGAAGGCACCGTCCTGATCACCGGCGGCACCGGAGCCCTCGGCCGCCTCACCGCCCGCCACCTCGTCACCCGACACGGCGCCCGCCACCTGCTGCTCGCCAGCCGCCGTGGCGAGACCGCCGAAGGAAGTGCCGAAACCACCGCCGAACTCACCGGCCTCGGCGCACGCGTACGCACCGTTTGCTGCGACACCACCGACCCCGAAGCCCTCGCCCGACTCCTCGCGGACGTCCCCGCCGACCACCCCCTGACCGCCGTCGTCCACACCGCCGGCATCGTGGACGACGCCCTCGTGGCCACCCTCGACCCCGCCCGACTCGACGCCGTCATGGCCGCGAAGACGAACGGCGCATGGCAACTCCACGAAGCCACCCGAAACCGGGACCTCGCCGCGTTCGTCCTCTACTCGTCGGCCGCCTCCGTACTCGGCAACGCCGGCCAGGCCAACTACGCCGCCGCCAACGCCTTCCTCAACGCTCTCGCCGAACACCGCCACGGGCAGGGACTGCCCGGGCTCTCCCTCGCCTGGGGCATGTGGCAGGCGCCCGGCGGGATGGCCGAACAACTCGACGACGCCGAACGCGCCCGCATCACCCGCTCCGGCATCGCGCCCCTCACCCCCGACCAGGGCTTCGCCCTCCTGGACCGCGCACTGGCCGGGGACGACCCCGTCCCCGTGCCGATCCGCCTCGACCGCACGACACTGCGGAACCTCGCCACCGCCGACGCCCCGCCGCCGATGCTCCGCGCCGTCACCGGCATACGAACGCCCCGGACCACCACCTCCGCCTCCCTGCTGGACCGGCTGGCCGGCCTCCCCGAAGCCGAGCAGGACCGCCAGCTGCGCGCGGTGGTCCGCGAACAGACCGGCACCGTCCTGGCCCACCCCGACCCGGAAGCCCTGGACCTGAGCCGCGCCTTCCTCGACCTGGGCCTCGACTCGCTCACCGCCCTGGAGTTACGGAACCGGCTCGGCGCCGCCACCGGAGTCACGCTCCCCGCCACCCTCGTCTTCGACCACCCCACCCCCGACGCCCTCGTCCGCTTCCTCCACACCCGACTCGGCGCAGCCACCTCCGCCGCCCCGGCGCAACCCCGGCCCCACGGCACGGTCGCCGCACCCACGGACGAACCACTCGCCATCGTCGGCATGGCCTGCCGCTTCCCCGGCGGCGTCACCTCGCCGGACGTGCTGTGGGACCTGGTCGTCGAAGGGCGCGACGCGGTCGGCGCGTTCCCCACCGGACGCGGCTGGAACCTCACGGAACTCTTCCACTCCGACCCCGACCACCCCGGCACCAGCTACGCCCGCCAAGGCGGGTTCCTCCACGACGCCGACGCGTTCGACGCCGACTTCTTCGGCATCAGCCCGCGCGAAGCGATCGCGATGGACCCGCAGCAGCGGCTGCTGCTGGAGACCGCCTGGCAGACCTTCGAATCCGCCGGGCTCGACCCCGCCGACCTGCGGGGGAGCCGGACCGCGGTCATCACCGGAGTCATGTACGACGACTACGGCTCGCGCTTCCTCGGCCGCGCCCCCAAGGGCGTCGAGGGCCGCCTCATGCCGGGCAGCACGCCCAGTGTCGCCTCCGGCCGGGTGTCGTACACCTTCGGCCTGGAAGGTCCCGCGATGACGGTGGACACCGCGTGCTCGTCATCACTGGTGGCGGTGCATCTGGCGGCGCAGGCGCTGCGGCAGGGGGAGTGCTCCCTGGCACTGGCGGGCGGCGTGACGGTGATGGCCACGCCCAACACCTTCGTCGAGTTCTCCCGGCAGCGCGGCGTGTCAGAGGACGGCCGGTGCAAGGCGTTCTCCGCGGCGGCCGACGGCGTCGGCTGGTCCGAGGGGGTCGGGTTGGTGTTGTTGGAGCGGTTGTCGGATGCGCGGCGGCTTGGGCATCGGGTGTTGGGGGTGGTGCGTGGTTCGGCGGTGAATCAGGACGGGGCGAGCAATGGTTTGACGGCGCCCAATGGTCCGTCGCAGGAGCGGGTGATTCGGCAGGCGTTGGGTCAGGCGGGGTTGTCGGCGTCCGAGGTGGACGTGGTGGAGGCGCACGGTACGGGTACGCGGTTGGGTGACCCGATCGAGGCGGGCGCGTTGTTGGCTACGTATGGGCAGGAGCGGGCGGATGGTCGTCCGTTGTTGTTGGGTTCGGTGAAGTCGAACATCGGGCACACGCAGGCTGCTGCGGGTGTGGCGGGTGTGATCAAGATGGTGATGGCGATGCG
>NZ_JBEYTZ010000080.1:0-7838 GCF_040643215.1 Streptomyces sp. NPDC047315
TTGCCCGGGCTCGCGGTCGCGAACACCTCCGCACCCACGTACCGGGCGATCTGCACGGCAGCCGTACCCACACCGCCAGTCGCGGCGTGGACGAGAACCTTCTCGCCCGGCTGCACCCGGCCCAGGTCGACGAGGCCGAACCAGGCGGTGGCGAACACCACCGGTACGGCCGCCGCGGTGGCCCAGTCCCAGCCGGGGGGCATGGTGGTGAGCATGCGGGCGTCGGCGACGGCGAGCGGGCCGAAGGCGCCGGCGAACAGGCCCATGACGCGGTCGCCGGGCGCGAAGCCGGTGACGTCCGGGCCGGTTTCGACAACGACTCCGGCGCCTTCGCTGCCGAGGCCGGTCTGTCCCGGGGCCATGCCGAGGCTGACGAGGGCGTCGCGGAAGTTCACGCCGGCGGCGCGCACGGAGATCCGTACCTGGCCGGGCTCCAGGGGTGCTTCCGCTTCCGGGGCCGGCACGGGCAGCACGTCTTCCAGGGTGGCCTTCGGGCCGGACTCCAGCCGCCAGGCGCCGGAGCGTGCGGGCAGTGCGGCGGTGGGGGCGCCGGGGCTGGTGGCGCGTACGAGGCGGGGCGCGAGGAGTCGCCCTTCGCGCAGGGCTGCCTGCGGCTCCCCAGCGGCGACGAGTCCGGCGACGGAGGTGAGGACGGCGGGGTCGGTGGGTTCGTGGCCGGGGCCGAGGTCGAGCAGGGCGAGCCGGTCGGGTTCCTCGGACTGGGCGCTGCGGGCCAGACCCCAGACGGCGGCACCGGCCGGGTCGGGTTCCCGGTCGGCGTCGTCGGCGGTCACGGCGCCGCGGGTGACCAGGACGAGGCGGGAGTCGGTCAGTCGGGGTTCCGCGAGCCAGTGCTGTATCAGGGCGAGGGCCCGGGTGGTGGCGTCCAGGGCGTCGTCGGGCTCGTCACCCGCGGGTGTTCCGGTGGCTACGGGCGCCAGGACCACGGGGGGTGCGGGTGTTTCGTCGTCGAGCGCTGCGACGAGGGCGGCGAGGTCGCGGTGGTGGACCTGACCGGTCGTGGCGTCGGCGGTCCCGGCCGTCGCGCCGATGACCGTCCACGGGTTGTCCGCTGCGGTGCGGGGCGGGACGTCGGGTGCGGGCAGCGGGGTCCACTCCACCGCGAACAGGCCGTCACCGCCGTCGTCCGGGGCGGCGCGCAGACGTGCCGGGTCGGCGGCGCGCAGGACGACGGAGTCCGCGGTGAGCACGGGCGCACCGACGGCGTCGGCCACGGCCACCCGGATCCCGCGCCCGCTGTCCCCGTGCGCGCCGTTGGCGTCGGGGCCCGGTGCGTGCGGCGTGATCCGGACCCGTACGGTCGTGGCGCCGGTGGCCCAGAGGCAGACCCCGTTCCAGGCGAACGGCAACCACACGCCATCCGCACCGGCGTCAGAGTTGCCGGCATCGGAGTCGGCGTCGAGCAGCAGGGCGGTCTGTAGGGCGGCGTCCAGTAGGGCGGGGTGGACGCCGAAGCCGTCGGGGTCGCCGGCGGCCTCCGGTAGGGCGACTTCAGCCAGCAGGTCGTCCCCGTCCCGCCAGACCGCGCGCAGCCCTTGGAAGGCCGGCCCGTAGCCGTACCCGGACTCGGCGGCGCGCTCGTAGAACCCGGTCACGTCGAGCGCCCGGGCACCTGTCGGGGGCCAGACGGTGCCGGGTTCGGGCGCGGGTACGGTGTCGCTGGCGGGCGCCAGCGTTCCGGTGGCGTGGCAGGTCCACTGTCCGGCCGGGGTCGCGTGGTCGCCGTCCGCGTCGGCCCTGGCGTGGATCGACACCTCGCACCGCCCGTCGGCGCCGGGTGCGCCGACCGCGACCTGGATGCGTGCGCCCCCGGTTTCGGGGAGCACCAGCGGTGCTTGGAGGGTCAGTTCTTCGACGCGTCCGCGGCCCGCCTCGTCGGCGGCGCGCAGTGCCCATTCCACGAGGGCGGCGCCGGGCACCAGCGTGGTGCCCAGGACGCGGTGGTCGGGCAGCCAGGGCTGGCCGCGCTGGGTGAGCCGTCCGGTGAGCAGGTGGGTGCCGCTGTCGGCGAGTCGGGTGGCGGCGGCCAGGACGGGGTGGTGGGCGGCCTCCAGCCCGAGGCCGTCGGCGTCCACGGGCCCACCGGATCGGGCGGCCAGCCAGTAGGGCCGGTGTTGGAACGGGTAGGTGGGCAGGTCGAGTACGGGTCCGGCGGCCGGCAGCCAGCCCGTCCAGTCCACCGGTGCGCCGGCGGTGAACGCGTGGGCGAGGGCGTGGCCCACCTGGTTCGGGCCGCCCGCGTCACGGCGCAGCGTGGACACGACGGTCGCGGCGACGCCGGCGCGCTCGATGCACTCCTGCACGCCCAGCGTGGTCACGGGGTGGGGGCTGGCTTCGACGAACACCCGGTGTCCCGCGGCCAGCAGGGCGTCGACGGCGTCCGCGAACCGGACCTGCTGACGCAGGTTGGTGATCCAGTAGCCGGTGTCCAGGGCGGTGGTGTCGATCCGTTCGCCGGTGACGGTGGAGTAGAAGGCGACCGGTGCGGTCCGGGGTCGGACGCCGGCGAGCACGGTGGCGAGTTCGTCGGTGATCTCGTCGATCTGGGGTCCGTGCGAGGCGTAGTCGACGTCGATCAGCCGGGCGCGCAGCCCTTGGGACTCGGCGTCGGCGACGGCGGCGGCCACCGGCTCGGGGGGTCCGGAGACGACGACGGAGCCGGGGCCGTTGACGGCGGCGACGGTGACGCCCGGGTGCGCGGCGCACAGGGCGTGCGCCGCCTCGGGGTCCGTTTGGAGCGAGGCCATGGCGCCGCGGCCGGCGAGCCGGCGGAGCGCCTTGCTGCGCAGCGCCACGACGCGGGCGCCGTCTTCCAAGGTGAGGGCGCCGGCGACGCAGGCAGCGGCCATCTCGCCTTGGCTGTGGCCGATGACGGCCGCGGGGGTGACGTCGTGGTCGGCCCACACGGCGGCCAGCGACACCATCACGGCCCACAGGACGGGTTGGACGACGTCCACCCGGGCCAGTTCGGCGCCGTTGCCGCGCAGCACTTCGGTCAGCGACCAGTCGACGTGCGGTTCGAGGGCCTTCGCGCAGTCGGCGATGCGGTCGGCGAACACGGTTGAGGTGTTGAGGAGTTCGGCGCCCATGCCGGCCCATTGGGAGCCTTGGCCCGGGAAGACGAGCACCGGGCCGGGGCCGGTGGTGGCGGCGGGTTCGCCCGGGCACACCACGGCCGGGTGGGGTTCTGCGGCGGCGAGTGCCGCCAGGCCCGCGAGTAGTTCGTCCCGGCCGGAGCCGAGGACGACGGCGCGGTGTTCGAAGGCCGTCCGGGCGGTGGCCAGGGTGCGGCCGATCCGCTCGGCGGCGGCCGGTCGGGTGCTCAGGTGCGCCGTGAGGGCGGTGGCCTGGGCGCGGAGCGCTTCGGGCGTACGGCCGGAGACCACCCAGGGCACCGGTGCTGCGGCCCGTTCCGCGTCGGACTGTTGAGCGGCGTCGGGGCCGAGAGCGTCGGGGTCGAGGTCCTCGGGGTCAAAGCCCTGCGAGTCGGGGCCTTGCTCAAGGATGAGGTGCGCGTTGGTGCCGGAGGCACCGAAGGAGGACACGCCGGCGCGGCGGGCCCGGTCGGTCGCCGGCCACGCCGTGCGCTCCGTGAGCAGGGCGACGGCGCCCGATTCCCAGTCGACGTGGGGTGTCGGCGCGTCGATGTGGAGGGAGGCCGGCAGTACGCCGTGCCGCATGGCCATCACCGTCTTGATGACGCCCGCGACGCCGGCCGCGGCCTGGGTGTGGCCGATGTTCGACTTCACCGAGCCGAGGAACAGGGGCCGGCCGGCGGGGCGTTCCCGTCCGTACGTGGCGAGCAGCGCGCCGGCCTCGATCGGGTCGCCGAGGGTCGTGCCCGTGCCGTGTGCTTCGACGGCGTCGACGTCGGCGGGCTCCAGTCCGGCTTGGGCGAGGGCCTGTCGGATGACGCGTTCTTGGGACGGGCCGTTGGGGGCGGTCAGTCCGTTGCTGGCGCCGTCCTGGTTCACGGCGGAGCCGCGCAGCACCGCGAGGATCCGGTGCCCGTTGCGCCGCGCGTCCGACAGCCGTTCCAGCAACACGAGGCCGACGCCTTCGCCCCAGCCGGTCCCGTCGGCCGCGGCGGCGAAGGGCTTGCAGCGGCCGTCGGGCGCGAGGCCGCGTTGTCGGGAGAAGCCGGTGAAGACCTCGGGGGTGGCCATGACGGTCACGCCGCCCGCGAGCGCCAGGGAGCACTCGCCCTGCCGCAGCGCCTGTGCGGCGAGGTGCATCGCCACCAGCGACGACGAGCACGCGGTGTCCACCGTCATCGCGGGGCCTTCCAGACCGAGGGTGTACGACACCCGGCCGGTGGCGGCGCTGCCTGAGCTGGCGAGCATGGCGTAGCCCTCCAGCTTGGCGTCGCCGCTGGTGGCGAGCCCGGTCGCGTAGTCGTGGTACATGACGCCGGCGAACATCCCGGTGCGGCTGCCCTTGAGGGCGGCGGGGCTGATGCCGGCCCGTTCCAGCAGTTCCCAGGACGTCTCCAGCAGGAGCCGCTGCTGCGGGTCCATCGCCAGGGCCTCGCGCGGGGAGATGCCGAAGAAGTCGGCGTCGAAGCCGTCCGCGTCGTAGAGGAACGCGCCGCGGTCGGAGTAGCTGGTGCCGGGGTGGTCGGGGTCGGGGTGGAACAGCCGCTCCAGGTCCCAGCCGCGGCCTTCGGGGAACGCGCCCATGGCGTCGACCGCGCCGGTGACGAGGTCCCACAGGTCCTCCGGGGAGCGCACTCCGCCGGGGTAACGGCAGGCCATCGCCACGATCGCGACGGGTTCGTCGACGGCTGCGGGCGGCGGTGCGGCGGTCACGGCCGTACGGCCCGCCAGCCGGCCGCACAGGTGGGCGGCGAGCGCGTCGGGCGTGGGGTGGTCGAAGGCGAGGGTGGCGGGCAGCCGCAGGCCGCACCGGGCGGCGAGGCGGTTGCGCAGTTCGACGGCGGTCACCGATTCGAAGCCGAGGTCCTTGAACGGCGCGTCGGTGCGCACCTCGGCCGGGGAGTCGTGGCCGAGTACGACCGCGACGCAGCTGCGGACCAGGTCGGTCACCGCGGCCAGCCGTCCCGCCTCGTCCAGCCCGGCCAACTGCTTTGCCAGCTCGGTGGCCTGTGCCGGGTCCGCTGCGGATGCTGCGGCGGCCGTCGGGCGGCTGCCGCGTACCGAGAGGCCCCGCAGCACGGCGGGGAGGTCGGCGGCCGGGACGCCCCGGACGTCGATGCCGGCGGCCACGACGAGGGAGTGCTCCGGGCGGCACGCGGCGTCCAGCAGCTCCAGGGCCAGGCCGGTGGGGAGCGGGGAGAGCCCGGAGCGGCGGAGCCTGGCCAGGTCGGCTTCGGTGAGGTGGCCGGTGAGCCCGCTGGTCCGCTCCCACAGGCCCCACGCGATGGACACTCCGGGCAGTCCGGCGGCGCGGCGGCCGGCGACGAGGGCGTCGACGTACGCGTTGGCGGCGGCGTAGCCGGCCTGGCCCACGTTGCCGATGACGCCCGCGGCGGAGGAGAACGTCACGAACAGCGCGAGCGGCAGACGGGCGGTGGCCTCGTGGAGGTGCCGCGCCGCGGTGGCCTTGGCGTGCCAGGCCCGGGCCAGGCGTGCGTCGGACTGCGCCGTCACGACGGCGTCGTCCAGCGCGCCCGCGGCGTGGATCACCGCGGTCAGCGGGTGCTGCGGGTCGATCCCGGCGACGACCCGGGCGACGGCTTCGGGCTCGGCGACGTCGGCCGCGACCAGCCGGACCCGGGCGCCGAGGGCGGTGAGCCGGTCGGCGAGGTCGGCCGCACCCGGTGCGTCGGGGCCACGGCGCCCGACGAGCACCAGGTGGCGTACGTCCCACGTGCGCACCAGGTGTTCGGCGACCTGGCTGCCGAGGGTGCCGGTGCCGCCGGTGATGAGCACCGTGCCGTCGGGGTCGAGCGCGCCGGGGCTGCCGGGGGCGGTGGGGTCCGCCGGCGGCACGGAGGTGACGCGGGCCAGCCGGGGCACCAGGACGCGTGCGGCGCGCACGGCGGCCTGCGGTTCGTCCGCGGCGACGGCCAGTGCGGCGGCTGCGATCGGGTCGAGTCCGCCGGATACGCGGTCGTCCTCGCTGGCGGGGTCGAGGTCGAGCAGGACGAACTGGTCGGGGTGTTCGGCCTGGGTGGCGCGGACCAGTCCCCAGACGGCGTTGGCCGCTGCGTTCACGCTCCGGTCGGCGTCGGGCTCGGTGGCGCCCCGGCCGGCTGCGGCGACGGCGCCGCGGGTGACGAACACCAGCCGGGAGCCTGCCAGTCGGGGTTCGGCGAGCCAGCCCTGGACGAGGCGCAGCGCGTCCTGAGCGGCGGTCAGGCCGTCGTCAGCGGCGGCCCCCGCCGCCGGTGACGCGGTGAGCACGCCCACGGGGACGGGGGCGCCCGCGTCCAGCGCCGCCGCGAGCGCGGTCAGGTCGGCGTGGTGGACGGCCCCGGGGGCAGCGGGCCAGGGGCCGAGTACGTGCCACGGGCCGCCCTCGTTCGCATCGGTCGTCTCCGACGGGGTGGGCAGCGGCGTCCACTCCAGGGTGAACAGACCGCGGGCGCCTGCCCGGGCCGCCGCCCGCAGGCCCTGCGCGTCGGCGGGGCGCAGGACGACGGACGCGACGTCGAGGACGGGGGCGCCCGCGGCGTCCGCGACCTCGACGCCGAACGCGCGCCCTTCACCGGCCGCGGCTTCGGCCCTCGGTGTGATGCGGACACGGACGGAGGTCGCGCCGGTGGCCCGTAGCGACACGTCGTTCCACCCGAACGGCAGCCATACGGCGTCGGTGCCGCCCGTGCCGACGTCGAGCAGCAGCGCGGGATGCAAGACGGCGTCCAGCAGGGCGGGGTGGACGCCGAAGCCGTCGGGGTCGCCGGCGGCCTCCGGTAGGGCGACTTCAGCCAGCAGGTCGTCCCCGTCCCGCCAGACCGCGCGCAGCCCTTGGAAGGCCGGCCCGTAGCCGTACCCGGACTCGGCGGCGCGCTCGTAGAACCCGTCGAGGCTGACGGGTTGCGCGCCGGGCGGCGGCCAGGCGCCGGTGAGCGTTCCACCGGGGGCGCTCGTCGTGACGGTGAGGGTGCCGGTGGCGTGGCACAGCCAGTCCGCGTCGGCCGCGGATGCGTCGGTGCCGTGGTCCGGGCGGGAGTGGACGCGGATCGTCCGGTGTCCGTCGTCGTCAGCGGCGTTCACGACGATCTGGATCCGGACGTTCCCCGAGGGCGGCAGGACGAGGGGGGCGTGCAGCGTCAGCTCCTCGACGCCGCCGTGGCCGCCGGCTTCGTCGGCGGCGCGCAGCGCCCACTCCACCAGCGCCGCGCCGGGGACGAGCACGGTGCCGTCCACGCGGTGGTCGGCCAACCAGGCGGTGCCGGTGGCGGTGCCCGTGGCGGACAGGCGTCCGGTCAGGACGCGGGTGTCGGCGTCGGCGACCTCCAACGCGGCTCCGATGAGCGGGTGTCCGGCGGGGGTGAGGCCCAATCCGGCCGGGTCCAGGACGGGGCGGGTGACGCTCTCCTCCCAGTGCCGGCGCCGCTGGAAGGGGTAGGTGGGCAGGTCCACGACGCGGGCGCCGCCGGCCGGGAAGCAGGCGCGCCAGTCGACGGCAGCGCCGGCGGCGAACGCCTCGCCGAGCGCGCGCACCACCCGCTCGGAGCCGCCCTGGTCGCGCCGCAGGGTCGGGACGACGGTGGCGACGGCGTCCGCCGCCTCGAAGACCTGTTCAAGGCCGAGCGCCAGGACGGGGTGGGGGCTGGCTTCGACGAACAGCCGGTGTCCGGCGTCGAGGAGGGCGTGGACGGTGTCGGAGAAGCGGACTTGCTCACGGAGGTT
>NZ_JBEYTZ010000081.1:0-6950 GCF_040643215.1 Streptomyces sp. NPDC047315
CACGCCCCACATAACCCCGAGCCAAACCCAACCCACCCACATACAACTCCCCCACCACACCAACCGGCACCAAACCCAACCCGCCATCCAACACATACACCCGGGAGTGGAAGACGGGTCGGCCGATCGGTGTTGCGGTGTCGGTGAACGCGTCGCTCACGGTGGCGCAGACGGTGACCTCCGTCGGTCCGTACGCGTTGACCATGCGGCGGCCGGGCGCCCACCGCGCGACCAGCTCAGCGGAGCATGCCTCACCTCCCACCGTCAGGCTCCGCAGGTGTCCGGCGTACTCCTCCGGCACCGTCGCCAGCACCGACGGAACCACCAATGCGTGGCTCACTGCCGACAGTTCACGTCCCAGCTGCTCCCCCACCAGACGTCCGGGTGGCGGCACGACCAGCGTCGCACCGGACGGGAACGCCAGCGCCAGCTCCCACACCAGCGCGTCGAAGCCCAGTGACGACAGCTGGAGGACTCGGCTGTCGGGTTCGACGACGCACCGCTCGGCCAGGGTGGCGGCCAGGGCGGCGATCCCGGCGTGTGTCACCGCGACGCCCTTGGGGGTTCCGGTGGAGCCGGAGGTGTACATCACGTACGCGGTGTTCGACACCGACGTGCTCACGGGCGGAGCGGAGTGCGGATACCGATCGAAGTGCCGGGCCAGTACGTCCGCGTCCATCACCAGCACCGGCGACGCGTCCGCGAGCATGAACTCGACGCGTCCCGCCGGGTGGTCCGGGTCGATTGGCAGGTAGGCCCCGCCTGCCTTCCCCACGGCAAGGATCGCGACGACCAGGTCCAGCGAGCGGGGCAGCGCCAGTCCCACCAGCCGCTCGGGCCCCACCCCCTGCTCGACCAGCCAGTGCGCGACCTGGTTCGCCCGCACGTCGAGGTCCCGGTAGGACAGCACGTCGCTCCCGGCGACCACGGCCACGGCGTCCGGGTTCCGAGCCGCCTGCGCGGCGAACAGCTCGGCCAGGGGCGCGGACACCAGGTCCGGTGTCGCGCCGGTCCCGTCGGCGAGCAGCCGGGCCCGTTCGTCGTCGGTGAGGAGGTCGACCTGGCTGATGCGTCGGTCCGGTGCGCTCGCCGCCGCGTTCAGCAGCCGCGTCCACCGGGCCGCCAGGGCGTCCACCGTGCTCCGGTCGAACAGGTCCGTGGAGTACTCCACCACGCCCGTGATGCCGTCGGGCGCTCCGGTGCGATCGTGCCGTTCGGTCATGCTGACCGTGAGGTCCACCCGGGACACGCCCATCCGGACCGGTTCGGTGCCGATGTGCACGTCAGGCAGGTCGAACTCGGCGGCGGGGGTGTTCTGGAGCACCAGGGCGACCTGGAACAACGGGTGATGGGCGGCCGACCGCTGGGGGTTGAGCCGCTCGACCAGGTACTCGAACGGGACGTCCTGGTGCGCGTAGGCCGCGAGACTGGCCTCCCGTACTCGGGCGACCAGCTCGCCGAAGGACGGGTCGGCGGAGGTGTCCGTGCGCAGGACCAGGGTGTTGACGAAGAACCCGACCAGATCGTCCAGCGCTTCGTCCGTGCGGCCCGCGATCCCCGACCCGAGCGGGATGTCCGTTCCGGCTCCCAACCGGGTGAGCAACGCTGCCATGCCCGCCTGCAACACCATGAACACCGTGGCGCCCGAACGTCGCGCCAACTCCGTGATCCGCTGGTGCAGTCCCGCCTCCACCTCGAACCGCAGTTGATCGCCCCGGTACGAGACGACGTCGGGCCTGGGACGGTCGGCGGGCAGCCGGATCTGGTCCGGCAGGCCGGCGAGTTGCCCGGTCCAGTACTCGATCTGACGGGCGAAAGCGCTGTCCGGGTCGTCCTCCTCGCCCAGCAGTTCGCGCTGCCAGAGCGTGTAGTCGGCGTACTGCACCCCCAGCGCCGACCAGCCGGGCGCCTCGCCCTGACGGCGGGCGCGGTAGGCGGTCATCAGATCGTCGGCGAGCGGACGCATCGACCAACCGTCGCCCGCGATGTGATGCAACAGCACCAACAGCGCGCACTCGTTGGCTCCGGTCACGAACACCCGGCCGTGGACGGGTAGTTCCGTCGCCAGGTCGAATCCATGGCGCGCAGCAGCCGACAGCGTCCGGGCCAGCTCCTCCTCGGGCACCTGGTGGACCTCCCAGCCCACCTCCGTCGTGGTCGGCTCGATGACTTGCTGGTGCGGCTGTCCGTCCACGTCGGGGAAGACGGTGCGCAGGGCCTCGTGCCGGATCACCACGTCCCGTAGTGCCAACCGCAGCGCATCGAGGTCCACGTCACCGGTCAGCCGCAGCGCCAGCGGGATGTTGTACGTCGCCGCCCTGCCCTCCAGCTTGTGCAGGAACCACAGGCGCTGCTGGGAGAACGACAGCGGCAGCAGCTCAGGTCGCGGACGGGCCGTCAGCGCCGGCCGGACCTGTTCGGTGCCGTCGAGCAGTTGCCGGGCCAGTCCGGCGGCCGTCGGGGTGGTGAACACCGCCCGGATCGGCAGCTCCGCACCCAGTACCGTGCGTATCCGGCTGGTCAGGCGCGTGGCCAGCAAGGAGTGCCCGCCGAGGTCGAAGAAGTTGTCGTCGACTCCGACCGCGGGCAGGCCCAGTACCTCGGCGAACAGCCCGCACAGCACTTCTTCCTGAGGTGTGCGCGGTGCCCGACCGCCGACGAGGACGCCGTAGTCCGGTGCGGGCAGCGCCGTACGGTCCACCTTGCCGTTCACGGTCAACGGCAACCGGCTGAGCAGGACCACCGCGGCCGGCACCATGAAGTCCGGCAGCCGTTCGCGGAGGTGGCCGCGCAACGACGTGGCCAGTTCCGATGTGCCGCGGGACCCCGCCGGGTCGTTGACCAGCCTGCGGCCCGCGGTCCCCGACCCGGCGTATCCGCCGGACACCGCCCGCCCCGTCACCGGCCCGGCCGGCACCAGCACCGCGTCGAAGCGGTCCACCGAGCCGGACGACCACGTCACGACAACGCCCCAGCCGCGCCGGGCGGCCCAGTCGTGGACCTCCTGCGGATCCAGCGCGGGCCCGGGGTCGCCCGAGGGAACCAGCACGGACAGGGCCCGCGCCTCGGCCGTCTCGTCGGCCGACCGGGCGTTGGGAATGCCCGCCACACGTACCGGTTCGCCCCGGTCCGCCAGTCCTTCCAGCTCGCCCAGTTCATCCAGGGCCTCGACTTCACGGCCCCAGGTCACCTGGGGCACGTCGTCCAAGGCGATCGGCTCCACGGGCGTCTTGTGCAGCACGACCTCGTAGCGGTACCGCGTCAGCTCGTTGTGCGCACGGCCGGGCTTCAGCCTGATGTCGACTCCGCCGATGTGTTCGCTACGGGCGGCCAGGGCGGTGAAGAACTCCGGATCGATCACCAGTTCCTTCTCCGTCAGTACGGCACGCTCGACCGCGGCACGGATGGCGGACGCGGAGGACTCCGGGTACTGCGCACGATGGACCGCGGTCAGCAGCGCCCGCAGCGATCCGGCGTGCCGCACGTCGCCGACGAAGACCCGGCCGCCCGGGGCCACCAGTTCCATCGCCCCGGTCAGCACCCGTTCCAGGTAGTCGCCGTCGGGGAAGTACTGCACGACCGAGTTCAGTACGACCGTGTCGAAGAATCCGGTCGGCAGCCCCTCGGGCTCGTGCGCGGCTTGGACCCGTAGCCGCACCCGGTCGGACAGCCCGGCCCGCTCCACCTGCCGGGCGAGGGCGTCGATCACCACGGGAGAGAAGTCCGTCCCCCAGTAGGCTTCGCACTCCGGCGCGATACGGGACAGCAGCAGCCCCGAGCCGACGCCGATCTCCAGCACGCGCCGAGGCCGGTGAGCCACGACCTGCTCGACTGCTGCGGCCCGCCACTCGCGCATCTCCGCCACGGGGATGACATCGCCGGTGTAGCTCGAATTCCAGCCGGTGAAGTCCTCGCCGAACTCCGCGTCGGCCGGGCCGGAGTACACCGAGTCGTACAGCTCGCGCCACTCGTCGACGTGTGCTCCGGCCTCGACGTCCGACGCGTCGACAGCTCCTGGAACGACGTAGCCCACCAGGCGTTTGTCGCCGGGCTGGTCCTCCCGGGCCACCACCACGGCCTGGGCCACGCGCGGGTGCTCGGCCAGGACCGTCTCGATCTCACCGGGCTCGACGCGAAAGCCCCGGATCTTCACCTGTTCGTCGCCACGGCCCACGAACTCCAGTTGGCCGTCCCGACTCCACCGCACCACATCCCCGGTGCGATACATCCGCGACCCGGCCGAACCCCACGGATCCGCGGCGAACCGCTCCGCCGTCAGCCCGGGCCGGCCCAGGTACCCGCGGGCCAGGCCCGCACCGGCGACGTACAGTTCACCGGCCACACCGGGCGGTACCAGACGCAGTCCGGCGTCCAACACGTACGCCCGCATGCCGTCCATCGGGCCGCCGATCGGCACTCCGGCACCGATCCGCAGCGGTTCCCGCTGGCGGTCGACCGGATACCGGCATGCGAACGTGGTGGTCTCGGTCGGGCCGTAGCCGTTCACGACCACCAGGTCGGGGTTGCCGGCCAGCACCTGCCGGACGGCGGACGGAGCGACCACGTCACCGCCGGCCCACAGCTGCCGCACCCCGGACAGCGCCGCGGCGTGCTGCTCCGCCACCACCGCGAAGACCCCGGCGGTCAGCCACAGCCCCGTCACCTGCCGTGCGACAACCGTCTCGGCCAAGGCGTCGATGTCCGAGCCGCTCGCCTCGGCGACCACGACGGTTCCGCCACCCAGCAGCGGCACCCACAACTCGTACGTCGACGCGTCGAACAACGGCGAGGAGTGCAGCAGCACCCGCTCGTGCCCGACGGCGAAGCGCCGGTCCCGTGCCAGTGCGACGACCTCGGCGTGGCTCACCACGACGCCCTTGGGGGTGCCGGTGGAGCCTGACGTGTACATCACGTACGCGGTGTTCGCCGGCAGCACGGTGACCGGCGGGGCGGTGTCGGGACGGGTCCCGAGGTCGCTCGGCAGCGTCTCGGTGTCGACCAGGAGCACCGGGGAGGCGTCGGCCAGCATGAACTCCAGCCGATGCGGCGGGTAGTCCGGGTCGATCGGCAGATAGGCCCCGCCGGCCTTCCCCACGGCCAGGATCGCCACGACCAGGTCCAGCGATCGAGGCAATGCGAGGCCCACCAGGCGCTCGGGTCCCACGCCCTGCTCGACCAGCCAGTGCGCCAGCCGGCTCGCCCGAGCGTCCAGCTCCACGTAGGTCAGCTCGGTCCGGTCGCTCACCAGGGCGACGGCGTCCGGGCTCTGCCGCACCTGCTCGGCGAACAGCGCTGGCAGCGTCGCCGACGGCACGTCCAGGGCAGCGCCGGTCCCGCGGGCGAGCAGGTGGGCGCGCTCGTCCTCGGTGAGGATGTCGACCTGGCCGATGCGCAGGTCGGGGTCGGCCACGACCGCTCGCAGCAGCCGGACCCAGCGAGCGACCAGCTCGTCCACCGTGTCCCGGTCGAACAGGTCGGTGGCGAACTCCGCCGTCCCCGCGATGCCGCGGCAGGCACGGTCTTGCCCGTGTGACTCCGACAGGCTGAAGAACAGGTCGAACCGCGACGTGGCGGTGCTGACGAACTCCGACCGCACCCGAGTGCCCGAAAGCTCGAACTCCGCCGCCGGAGCGTTCTGGAGCGTGAACATCACCTGGAAGAGCGGGTGATGCCCGGCCGACCGCTGCGGGTTCAGCAGTTCGACGAGGTGCTCGAACGGCACGTCCTGGTGGGCGTAGGCGGCGAGACTGGTCCTGCGGACCTGGTGGACCAGGTCGGCGAAGCGTGGATCGCCGGTGGTGTCGGTGCGCAGTACGAGGGTGTTGACGAAGAATCCGACCAGGTCGTCCAAGGCCTCGTCGGTGCGGCCGGCGATGGCGCTGCCGAGCGGAACGTCCGTGCCCGCCCCCGAGCGAGTGAGCAGTGCGGCCATTGCGGCGTGCAGCACCATGAACACCGTGGCGCCCAACCGCCGTGCCAGCTCCGTGATCCGTCGGTGCAGTTCCGCGTCCAGTTCGAAGTGCAGGTGGTCGCCCTGGTAGGAGGCGACTTTGGGGCGGGGTCGATCGGACGGGAGGGTCAACTGGTCGGGGACGCCCGCCAACTGCTGGGTCCAGTAGTCGACCTGGCGGGCGTACACGCTGTCCGGGTCACGGTCGCTGCCCAGCAGTTCGCGCTGCCACAGCGTGTAGTCGGCGTACTGCACCCCCAGTGCGGCCCATTCGGGCGCCTCGCCCTGCCGGCGGGCGCGGTAGGCGGTCATCAGATCGTCGGCGAGCGGACGCATCGACCAGCCGTCGCCCGCGATGTGATGCAACAGCACCAAGAGCACGGTGTCGGTGCGGCCAGCCATGAAGACCCGTCCCCGTACCGGCAGTTCGTTCGCCAGGTCGAACTCGTACCGAGACGCGGTCGAAAGCGCCTGGGCCGTGAAGCGCTGGACGTCCCAGGCCACTTCCACCGCGTCCGGTTCGATCACTCGCTGGTGCGGTTGTCCGTCGACGTCGGGGAAGACGGTGCGCAGGGCCTCGTGCCGGATCACCACGTCCCGTAGTGCCAACCGCAGCGCATCGAGGTCCACGTCACCGGTCAGCCGCAGCGCCAGCGGGATGTTGTACGTCGCCGCCCTGCCCTCCAGCTTGTGCAGGAACCACAGGCGCTGCTGTGCGAACGACAGCGGCAGCAGCTCAGGTCGCGGACGGGCCGTCAGCGCCGGGCGTGTGGCGCCTTCACCGGCGCGGTCACCGGCGCCGGCCACGTACTCGGCGAGCCCGGCTGCGGTCGGTGCGGCGAACACCTCCCGGATCGGCAGTTCGATGCCGAGCACGGTCCTGACCCGGCTCACCAGCCGGGTCACCAGCAGCGAGTGGCCGCCGAGGTCGAAGAAGCTGTCGTCGATCCCGACCGCCGGCAGGCCGAGCACCTCGGCGAACAGCCCGCACAGCACTTCT
>NZ_JBEYTZ010000082.1:0-6608 GCF_040643215.1 Streptomyces sp. NPDC047315
ACGTCGGGCAGGGACCAGTCCACATGGGGTTTCAGCGCCGCTTCACACGCGGCGATTCGTTCGGCGAACACCGGCGAGGAGTCGAGTAGTTCCACACCCATGCCGGCCCATTGGGAACCCTGCCCGGGGAACACCAACACCGGGCCGGTGTCCCCCGCGCCCACCGTGTCGGCGGGTCCGACGAGGGCGGCGTGCGCGTTGCCGTCGGCCAGTGCTTCGACGGCGGCGCGCAGTTCGTTCGGGTCGCTCCCCACGACGACGGCCCGGTGCTCGAAGACGGAGCGGGTGGTGGCCAGTGACCATCCGACGTCGGCGGGCGTGGCCGACCGGTCGCGGCGCAGCCGTTCGGCGAGGGCGTGCGCCCGGTCCCGTAGTGCTTGCTCGTCGCGGGCCGACACCACCCACGGCAGGGCCGCGACCGGACCGGCACCGCCCGTCTCAGCGCTGCCGGTCTCAGCGCTGCCGGTCTCGGCGGGGTCATCGTCCGTGGCGTCCGCGACCTCTTCGAGGACGACGTGTGCGTTCGTCCCCGATATGCCGAAGGAGGAGACCCCGGCCCGGCGCGGGCGACCGGTCCGCGGCCACGGCTCGGCACCGGTGAGGAGCCGTACCGCGGTGTCGTCCCAGTCGACGTGCGGGGTGGGTGCGTCGATGTGGAGGGACGCTGGCAGCACGCCGTGTCGCATCGCCATCACCATCTTGATGACGCCAGCCACACCCGCCGCTCCCTGGGTGTGCCCGATGTTCGACTTCACCGAGCCGAGCAGCAGCGGTCGGCCCTCCGGCCGGTTCCTGCCGTACGCGGCGGTGATCGCGTCGGCTTCGATGGAGTCGCCGAGTACGGTGCCGGTGCCGTGGGCCTCGACGGCGTCCACTTCGGACGCGGACAGCCGGGCGCTCGCCAGGGCCTGTCGGATGACGCGCTGCTGGGAAGGGCCGTTGGGGGCGGTGAACCCGTTGCTCGCACCGTCCTGGTTGATGGCGGAGCCGCGGACCAGGGCCAGCACCGGGTGGCCGTTGCGGCGCGCGTCCGACAGCCGCTCCAACAGCACCAGGCCGACGCCCTCGCCCCACCCGGTGCCGTCGGCGGACGCGGCGAACGCCTTGCAGCGGCCGTCGGGTGAGAGGCCGCGCTGTCGGGAGAAGCCGGTGAAGACCTCGGGGGTGGCCATCACCGTGACCCCGCCGGCCAGCGCCAGGGTGCACTCGCCCTGCCGCAGCGCCTGCGCGGCGAGGTGGACGGCCACCAGGGAGGAGGAGCAGGCGGTCTCGATGGTGACCGCGGGCCCTTCCAGGCCGAGGGTGTACGAGACCCGGCCGGACAGCAGGCTGGGTGCGTTGCCCGCGTACCCCTCGGACGCCTGTGAAGCGCCGCTCTTGGAGCCGTCGCCGGTGGTGGCGGTGCCCGCGTAGACGCCGGTCCTGGTGCCGTGCAGGGACGCGGGGTCGATCCCGGCGCGTTCGATCGCCTCCCAGGAGCACTCCAGCAGCAGCCGCTGCTGGGGGCTGCTGGCCGCGGCCTCGCGCGGGCTGATCCCGAAGAAGGCCGCGTCGAACTGGTCGGCGTCGTAGAGGAACCCGCCCCGGCGGGTGTAGCTGGTGCCGGGGTGGTCGGGGTCGGGGTGGTACAGCCCTTCCAGGTCCCAGCCCCGGTTGACGGGAAAGTCACCGATGGCGTCCGTGCCTGCGGCGACCAGTTCCCACAGGGCTTCCGGCGAGTCCGCCCGACCGGGGAAGCGGCAGGCCATGGCGACCACCGCCACCGGCTCCTGTGCCTGTTCCTCGGCCTGGCGGAGGCGCTGGCGGGTGTCCTGGAGTTCGCTGGTGACGCGCTTGAGATATTCGACCAGCTGTTCTTCGGTCGCCATCTGGGTTCACCCGGTCCTATCGCTCAGTGGTCCGTACTGGTGCCGGCGTACGTACGTGCATGCGTGTCCTGACTCGCGCGGCACGGCGCTCGTGTGCTTGTGCGTCTGCGTGTTGCTTGTGCGTCTGCGTGCCTGTGCGTGCGTTCAGGGCGCGCCCAATTCGCTGTCGATGATGTCGAGGAGTTCGTCGGCGGAGGCGGCGTCGAGCTTGTCCGCGGAGTTGATCCCGCGTGCGGAGTCGAGTCCGTGTGCGGCGGGGGCGCGGTTCGCCTTCCACTCGGCGAGCAGGCCTTCCAGCCGGGCGGTGACCGCCCCGGCGTCGCCGTCCGTCAGTCCGGTGGCGGCGCCCAGGGTCTCCGCGAGCCTGGCCAGCCCGTCGAGGACGGGTTCCACGTCCGTGACCTCGTCGGTCGCGTGGCCGGGCGGCGGCGCGACTCGCCCGCGCAGTTCGTCGGCGAGCACCCCGACCCGCGGGTAGTCGAAGATCAGCGCGGGGGGCAGCCGCAGCCCCGTGGCCGTTCCCAGCCGGTTGCGCAGTTCCACGGCGGTCAACGAGTCGAACCCGAGGTCCTTGAAGGCGGCGTCGGCGGGGACCGCGTCGGCGTCGGCGTGTCCGAGGACGGTCGCGACGTGGCCCCGCACCAGCGCGAGCAGGGCCCGCTGCTGTTCGGCTGCGGACAGCCCGGCCAGCCGGCCGCGCCAGTCCTCGGGTTCCGCCGCGACGGCCGCGGCTGCCGTACGGCGTACCTTCCCGGTGCCCGCGGCGGCCACGTCGGCGACCAGTGCGCGCAGTACGGCGGGCAGGGTTCCGGGCGGCCCCGCGGCCAGTGCGCGGGGGTCGATGTCGGCGGCGACGAGGTGCGGCCTGCCGTCGGCGAGGGTGGAGTCGAACAGCGCGAGCCCTCGCTCGCTGGACAGGGCGCCCATGCCGGACCGCGCCATGCGGGCGAGGTCGGTCTCGCTGAGTCCGCCGGCCATTCCGCTCGATTCGGCCCACAGCCCCCAGCCGACGGAGAGCCCGGCCAGGCCCTGCGCCCGCCGGTGTGCGACGAGCGCGTCACAGAACGCGTTCGCCGCCGCGTAGTTCGCCTGTCCGGCGCTGCCCAGCGACCCCGCGGCGGAGGACAGCACGACGAACACGGCCAGCGGAAGGTGCACGGTGGCGCGGTGCAGGTGGTACGCGCCGGCGGCCTTCGGGCCCCACACCCCTCCCAGCCGTTCCCCCGACAACTCGGGCACCACCCCGTCGTCCACCACTCCGGCCGCGTGCACCACGCCCGTCAGCGGGTGGGCCGGATCCACCGCGGCCACCACGGCGGACACGGCCGCCATGTCGGTGACGTCGGCGCTGACCACGTGTGCGGTGGCGCCCAGGCCGGCCAGTCGCTCGACGAGTTCGGCGGCTCCCGGTGCGTCGGGCCCGCGCCGGCCCGTCAGGACGACGTGCCGGGTGCGGCCCGAGCGGACCAGGTGCTCCGCGACCAGGGCGCCGAGGGCGCCGGTGCCGCCGGTCACCAAGACCGTTCCGTCGGGGTCGAGCGCGGCGGGCGGGCGCAGGACGACCTTGCCCACGTGCCGTGCCCCGCTGACGTACCGCAGCGCCTCCCGTGCCCGGGTCAGCGGCCACGCCCGCACCGGGGCCGGCTTCAGGACGGCGTCCACGAACAGCTTCCGCAGCTCCAGCAGCATCCGCCCGACCCGCTCGGGCCCCGCGTCCGGCACCAGGTCGAACATGTGGTAGTCGGCCAACTTCGGGTATTCGAGGGCCAGTTCGGCGCCGTCACGTACGTCGGTCTTGCCCATCTCCACGAACCGGCCGCCCTCGGCCAGCAGCCGCAGGGACGCGTCCGTGAACTCACCCGCGAGACTGTTCAGGACCACGTCCACCCCACGGCCCCCGGTGGCCTGCCGGAACGCCTCTTCGAAGGCGAGGTCGCGGGAGGAGGCGCGGTGTGCGGCGTCGATCCCCATCTCCGCGAGCACTCCGTGCTTGCCGGGGCTGGCGGTGGCGAACACTTCGGCGCCGACGTGCCGTGCGATCTGCACCGCGGCCGTTCCCACGCCGCCCGTCGCGGCGTGCACGAGCACCGACTCGCCCGGCCTGAGCCGGCCGAGTTCCCTCAGCCCGAACCAGGCCGTGAGGAACGTGACCGGTACGGCGGCGCCCCGTACGTCGTCCCAGCCCTCGGGCACGTGCACGAGCATCCGTGCGTCCGCCACCGCGACCGGGCCGAACGTCCCGTCGAAGACGCCCATCACCCGGTCCCCCACGGCCAGGTGCGTCACCTCGGGCCCCACTTCGAGCACGCTGCCGGCGCCCTCGCTGCCCGCGAGGTCGGCGCCGCCCGGATACATCCCCAACGCGATGAGCACGTCGCGGAAGTTGACCCCGGCCGCCCCGACCGCGATCCGCACCTCCCCCGCGCCCAAAGCGGCTTCGGCAGCGGGGGACGGCACGACCGTCACGTTCTCCACGGTCCCCGTCGCCGTCAGACCCAGTCGCCAGGCCCGTCCGTCCGTGGGCACGGGCAGGCTGCCGCCGGCACGGACCAGTCGCGGCACCAGGACCCGGCGCCCGCGAACCGCGGTCTGCGGCTCGTCGTGGGCCAGGGCCGCGCTCACCGCGTGCGCCAACCGGACCGTGATGGCTTCGTCGTACTCACCCGGGTCGAGGTCCACCAGTAGGAAGCGGTCCGGGTTCTCCGTCTGGGCGCTGCGCATCAGACCCCAGACGGTGGCGCCTTCGACGTCGACGGCCTCGTCCCCGTGTGCGTCTGCGGGCACGGCGCCCCGGGTGACGACCACCAGGCGCGTCGCGGTCAACCGCGGCTCCGCCAGCCAGTCGCGCAGCAGTCCGAGGATACGTCCCGTCGTCGCGAGCGCTTCGGCGGCGTCGGCGCCTGACCGGGCCGGGACGCACACGACGGCGGCGTCCGGCGGGGGCGCTCCCGCGTCGAGCGCCGCGAGCAGCGCCTTGGTGTCGGCGTGGCAGGAGTCCGCGGCGGCCACGGAGAACGCGTCCGGGCCGAGTACGGTCCACCCGCGGTCCCGTGCCGTTTGTTCGTCGGCGGACTCCGGTGCGGCGGCTGTGGGCAGTGGTGTCCACTCCAGGACGAACTGGCCCTCCGTCTCCTGCGCGGCGTGCGGCGCTAGCCTGCTCAGGTCGGCCCGGCGCATCGCCACCGAACTCACGCTCAGCACTGGCGCGCCTGAGGCGTCGACGAGTTCGACGCGGACGCCGCGTTCGTCGCTGTGGGGGCTGTCGGGGTCGGCGAGCGGGGTCAGACGCGTGCGTACGGTCGTGGCTCCGGTGGCCCACAGCGTCACCCCGCTCCAGGAGAACGGCAGCCAGACCTGTCCGTCGTCGGGGCCCTGCTCGTCCAGCAGCAGGCCGGGGTGGAGCGCGGCGTCCAGGAGCGCCGGGTGGATGCCGAAGCCGTCCCGGTCCCCCGCGCCGTCCGGCAGTTCGATCTCAGCGAGCAGGGCGTCCCCGTCGCGCCACACGGCGCGTACGCCTTGGAACGCGGGCCCGTAGCCGTAACCGGCCCCGGCCACCCGTTCGTAGAAGCCGTCCGTCGCCAGCGGGGTCGCGCCGGTCGGCGGCCAGAGCTCGGTCGCGGTCCCCGCCGGTGAGTCCGCGGGCCGGGGGCTGAGCGTGCCGCGGGCGTGGCAGGTCCAGGGAGTCGCTTCCAGCGGTCGGTCGGCCCTGTCGGGCCGTGAGTGCAGCCAAATGTCCCGGGGCCGGGGCTCACCGGGCTCTGCTGCGCCGACGACGACTTGGATCTGTACGGCGCCTGCTTCGGGCACCACCAGGGGTGCTTGGAGGACGAGTTCGTCCACGCCGCCACAGCCCGCCTCGTCGGCGGCCCGGAGCGCCCATTCCACGAGGGCCGCGCCCGGTACGAGCACCGCGTCCCCGATGCGGTGGTCGGCCAGCCAGGCGTGGTCACCGGTGGCCGTCACCCGGCCCGACAGCAGCAGTCCGCCGTCGGCGAGCGCGACAGCGGCCGGCAGGAGGCCGTGTTCCACCCGCCGCAGCCCGGCCGCGCCGACGTCACCCACGGAGCTGCCGGAGTTCAGCCAGTACCACTCGCGCTGGAAGGCGTACGTCGGCAGCGGCACCGTGCGCGGGGCGGCGTCCGCGGGGAACCACCCGGGCCACTCCACGTCCCGCCCGGCGACGTGCAGACGTGCCAGGGCCTGGGTGAAGGCTCCCACGTCGGGCTGCCGACGGTTCAGCGCGGCGAGCACCAAGGGCGGAGAGTCGGCAGGCTCCTCTGTCACCTCGTGATCGAGGGTGCGTTGGGTTGCGGTGGCCAGGACGGGGTCGGGGCCGAGTTCGAGGAAGACGCCGGTGTCGGGTGCGAGGTGGGTGATGGCCGGGGCGAAGTGGACAGGTTGGCGGATGTGTCGGGCCCAGTACGCGGGCGTGGCGATCTCCGCCCCGGCCGGCTCCCCTGTGAGGTTGCTGATCAGTGGAAGTGTCGGCTGGTGGAAGGTGAGGGAGGAGATCTGTTCCTCGAACTCTTCCAGCATGGGTTCCATCAGGACGGAGTGGAACGCATGGCTCACCGTGAGCGCCTTCGTCTTCCGCCCCCTCTGAACCCACGCCTCGGCAACCGCAGCCACCTGGTCCGTGGGGCCGGAGATCACCGTGCTCGTCGGCGTGTTCAGAGCAGCAATACTCAAACCGTCATAGGCGGCTAGATCGTCGGCGAGTTCATCAGCGCTCGCCTCGAT
>NZ_JBEYTZ010000083.1:0-6349 GCF_040643215.1 Streptomyces sp. NPDC047315
CGCCCCAACCACGCCTCATCAGAACCGGTCAACACCTCCGACAACGACCAATCGACAAACGGCACCAGCGCCTCTTCACACTCACGAATCCGCCCAGCGAACACCGGCCAAGAAGTGAGGAGTTCACGACCCATCCCCACCCACTGACCACCCTGACCGGGGAAAACGAACACCACACCCGCATCGGTCCGAGCCCGCAACGGCTGGCCCTCGGCAGCCAACTCATCCAGCCCGGCCAGCAACTCGTCCACATCCGACCCGACGACCACGGCCCGGTCCTCCAGACCGGCCCGCCCCGCCAACCCAGCGGCAACACCCGCGAGCCACGCCGGGCCACCAGCCGCCCGCTGACCTCGTACGAACCTCGCCAACTGCGCCGCCTGCCCCCGCAGACCCGCATCACCCCGACCCGACACCACCCACGGCACCGGACCATCCCCCACTGCTGCCGGGACAGCCTTCCGCTGTACGGCGGGCGGCTCTTCCAGGATGACGTGGGCGTTGGTGCCGCTCACGCCGAACGACGACACCCCGGCCCTGCGCGGGTGACCATTGCGCTCCCACGCCACCGGCTCCGTCAACAGCCGTACCTCACCCGCCGACCAATCCACATGCGGCGACGGCTCATCCACATGCAAAGTCATGGGCAGCCGCCCGTGACGCAGCGCCATCACCATCTTGATCACACCGGCCACACCCGCAGCGGCCTGCGTGTGCCCGATGTTCGACTTCACCGAACCGAGCCACAGCGGACGGTCGTCCGCGCGCCCCTGCCCATAGGTGGCAAGGAGCGCCTGCGCCTCGATGGGGTCGCCAAGGGTCGTTCCCGTGCCGTGTGCCTCCACGACGTCCACCTGCTTGGCGGAGACGCGGGCGTTGCGCAGCGCCTGGCGGATGACCCGCTGCTGCGACGGGCCGTTCGGCGCGGTCAGACCGTTCGACGCGCCGTCCTGGTTCACCGCCGAACCCCGCACCACCGCCAACACCTTGTGACCGTTCGCCACCGCGTCCGACAGCCGCTCCAACAACACCAGGCCCACGCCTTCGCCCCAGCCGGTGCCGTCCGCAGCCGCCGCGAACGGCTTGCACAGTCCGTCGGGCGACAGACCCCGCTGTCGGCTGAACTCCACGAACGTGCCCGGGCTGGACATGACGGTCGCGCCGCCGGCCACGGCGAGGTCGCACTCGCCGGACCGCAGCGCCTGACCGGCCAGGTGCATCGCGACCAACGACGACGAACACGCGGTGTCGATGGTCACCGCCGGTCCCTCCAGGCCGAGGGTGTACGCGATCCGCCCGGACGCAACGGCCGCGGCGCTGCCCGTCAGCAGGTACCCCTCCACGCCGGGCGGCGTCTCGGTCAGCGTGATCCCGTATCCGGAGGTGGACGTTCCGACGAAGGTGCCGACCGGTCGCCCGGCGACCGAGGACGGGTCGATGCCGGCGTCCTCGAACACTTCCCACGACAGTTCGAGGAGCAGCCGTTGCTGCGGGTCCATCGCCAGCGCCTCGCGCGGACTGATCCCGAAGAACTCGGCGTCGAACCCGCCCGCGTCGGCGAGGAACCCGCCAGCCCGGGCGTACGACGTGCCGGTCCGCTCGGGGTCCGGGTCGTACAGGCCGTCCACGTCCCAGCCGCGGTCGCGCGGGAACGGGCTGATCGCGTCCCGTTCGCCGGCGACGAGTTCCCACAGCCCTTCGGGGGACGCGACGCCGCCGGGGAAGCGGCAGCTCATCCCGACGAGGGCGATCGGCTCCGGCTCGGCGGACCGCGCTTCCTCCAGCCGCCTGCGGGTCTGCCGCAGGTCGGTCGTGACCTTCTTCAGGTATTCCCGCAGCTTCTGCTCGTCTGACATCCGAAACTTTCTCCTAGCGTGCGGCGGGCAGGCGATCGGGCACGTCACTGCCTGCCGAGCTCTTCGTCGATCAGGTCGAACATCTCGTCGTCGGTGACGCCGGCCAGGTCGTCGTCGTCCTCATCGACGACGACCGGCCGCGTCCCCGCCGTGTCCCGCCAGCTCCAGAGGATGTCCTCCAGCCGGGCGGTGATCTCGTCGCGCACGTCGCCGTGCAGTTCGCCGGAGCCGGGCGCCTGGGCCAGTGCGGCTTCCAGGCGGGCGAGGTCGGCGAGGATCGGGGACGTTCCCGCGCCGTCGTCCGGCCGGAGCGCCTCCCACAGGTGGTCGGCGAGCGCGGCCGGCGTGGGGAAGTCGAACACCACGGTGGCGCGCAGTGACATCCCGGTGGCGGCGCCGAGCCGGTTGCGGACCTCGACGCCGGTGAGGGAGTCGAATCCCAGCTCCTTGAAGGGCCTGCGGTCGCCGATGGCGTCCGTGGACTCGTGGCCGAGTACGGCCGCGGCCTGCTCCCGCACCAGTGTCAGCAGCGTGCGCCGCTGGTCCTCGACGGGCAGTTCGCGCAGTCGCTCGGCCAGCGGTACGGACGGCGCGCGGACTTCCCCGCTGCGCGCCGCGCTCCGCGCCGGGCGGGCGGGTCCGCCCAGGTGTGCCAGGAGCGGGTTGGTGTGCCGGTGCCCCGGGGCGAGCAGCAGCGGTACGGCGTGCGCGCGTCCGCTGCGGTGCCGCGCCTCGTCCAGCAGGCGCAGCCCGTCCTCGTCGCCCAGCGGCACCATGCCGGACCTGGCCACGCGGGCGAGGTCGGCGTCGGTGAGGTTCCCGCTGATGGCGCTGCGCCGGGCCCACAGTCCCCAGGACAGCGACTGCGCCGCGAGCCCCTGCGCCCTGCGGTGTTCGGCGAGCGCGTCGAGGAAGGTGTTGGCCGCCGCGTAGTTCGCCTGGCCCGGGGAGCCGAGCACTCCGGACGCGGACGAGAACAGCGTGAACATGGCCAGGTCGGCGCCGCGGGTCAGCTCGTGCAGGTGCCATGCCGCGTCGGCCTTGGCCGCCATCACCCGCTGGATGCGTTCGGGCGTCAGCGAGTCGAAGATCCCGTCGTCGGCGACGCCCGCCGCGTGGACCACTCCGGTGAGCGGATGCGCCGGATCGACCTGGGCGAGGACGGCCGCGGTGTCCTCGCGCAGCGCGAGGTCGGCCGCCACGACGCGGACTTCGGCTCCCAACTCGGTCATGCGCTCGACGAGTTCGGCGGCGCCCGGCGCTTCCGGTCCGCGGCGGCTGGTCAGCAGCAGGTGCCGTACGCCGTGCTCCGTCACCAGGTGCTCGGCGACCAGGCCCCCGAGGGTGCCGGTGCCGCCGGTGACCAGCACGGTGCCGTCCGGGTCGAGCGGTACGGGTACGCCGAGGACGACCTTGCCGGTGTGCCGGGCCATCCGTACGTGGGCGAACGCGGCCGGGGCCCGGCGCACGTCCCACGCGGTCAGCGGCAGCAGCCGCAAGGCGTCGTCGCGGAACAGTGTCAGGAGCTCCGTCAGCATCTCTCCGATGCGCTCCGGTTCGGGGTCGGACAGGTCGAAGGTGCGGTACGTGACGCCGGGCGGCAGCGCAGCCGCGTCCCGTACGTCGGTCTTGCCCATCTCGATGAACCGACCGCCGTGCGGGAGCAGTTCGAGCGAGGCGTCCACGAACTCACCCGCGAGCGAGTTCAACACCACATCCATGCCCGCGCCCTGCGTGACCTCCGCGAAGTCCCGCCGGAAGTCCAGATCACGGGACGACGCCATGTGATCGTCCGCCACCCCCAGAGCCCGTAGAGTCCCCCACTTCGAGGGGTGCGCGGTCGCGAACACCTCCGCACCGAGATGGTGCGCGAGCTGGATCGCCGCCATGCCCACACCACCCGCACCCGCATGCACGAGCACCCGCTCACCCGCACGCAAACCAGCCAGGTCACACAGTGCGTACCGGGCGGTGAGGAAGGCGATGGGGACGGACGCGGCTTTCTGGAACGTCCAGCCGTCGGGCACGCGGACCACCATGCGTGCGTCGGCCACCGTGGTGTCGGCGTACGAATCCGGCATCAGGCCCATGACCCGGTCGCCGACGGCCAGCCCGGTGACGTCCGGACCGACCTCGGTGACGACGCCTGCGCCCTCGCCTCCGATCGTGGCCGCGCCGGGGTACATGCCGAGGGCGATGAGGACGTCACGGAAGTTCAGGCCGGCGCTGCGTACCGCCACTCGCACCAGGCCCGCGTCGAGCGGTTCGCCGGCGGTCGACGGCTGCGGTTCCAGGGCCAGTCCGTCGAGGGTGCCGCCGGAGCCGGTCGCGAGCCGCCACGGGCCCTGCGGGGGCACGGCCAGGTCGCCGTCGCGCCCCTGCGGTTCCAGGCGCGGCGTCAGCAGCGTCCCGTTCCGCCTTACGAGTTGGGGCAGCGGGGCTGCGGCGAGGGCCGACAGGAGGGCGGGCCACTCGTCGTCGGCCACCTCGGTGTCGACGTCCAGCAGGACCAACCGGTCAGGGTGCTCCGACTGCGCCGAGCGCACCAGCCCCCAGACACCGGCCGAGGCCACGTCGACGCCGCGGTCCGCTTCGTCGGCCGCGACCGCGCGCCGGGTCAGCACGACCAGCCGGCGGCCGGCCATCTCGGGTGCGTCGAGGAAGGCTTGCACCTGACCGAGCAGCCATCCGGTCAGGGCGCGCGCCCGCTCCGGGACCGAGCCGTCGGCGCCGCTGCGGCAGGGCAGCACCACCCAGCGCGGCTCGGCCGAGCTGTCGCGGAGGGCGGCGGACGCGGCGTCGACGTCGGGGGTTGCGATCACGTGGGCCGCGGGCTCGGTGTCGGCCGGGTCCGGGGCCGGCGCGGGGAGGGGCATCCACCGTACGTGCAGCAGGTCGACGGTGGACGTCCCCGGCCCGGTGAGGTCGGCGTGGGTGACCGGCCGGAAGGCGAGGGATTCGACGGACGCGACGGGGTCGCCGGCGACGTCGACGGCCTCCAGGCTGACGCCGTCGTGCTCGTCACGGCGCAGGCGTACCCGCAGGGTCGAGGCGCCGGGACGGTGGACCTGTACGCCGGTGAAGGCGAAGGGGAGGCCGGCGTCGGACGACTCACCGGTGACGGCGAGGGCGTGCAGGGCTGCGTCGAGCAGGGCCGGGTGCAGGGCGAAGCCCGACGGGTCGTCGGGAAGCACGACCTCGGCGTACACGTCCTTCCCGTCCACCCAGACCTGCCGCAAGCCCTGGAACACCGGACCGTAGTCGAAGCCGGCGTCCGCGAGACCCGAGTAGATGTCCTCCACCGGCATCGACTTGCCGGACGGAGGCCAGACCACGTCCGCTACTGCGGGTTCGGGGGCGGGGGTGAGCATGCCCGTGCCGTGTCGGGTCCAGCCGCTGTCGTCGCCGTCCGGCCGGGAGTAGATGTTGACCGCGCGTTGGCCGTGCTCGTCGGGATCGTCGACGACGACCTGCACGGTCACACCCGGACCGTCCTGCGCCAGGACCAGAGGCGCCTGCAACGTCAACTCGCCCAACCGGGAACAACCCGCCTGAAGCCCGGCATGTACCGCCAGGTCAACGAAGGCCGTGCCCGGCACGATCACGACACCCGAGACCGCGTGATCAGCAAGCCACGGCTGCGCCGACGTCGACAACCGCCCCGTCAACACCACACCACCACCGGCGAGCGAAACCTGCGCGCCCAGCAGTCGATGACCTGCGACCGCCAGACCTGCACCAGTCAGCGAACCTCCGCCCATGCCTGCGGACCCCGTCACCCAGTAACGGCGACGCTGGAAGGCGTACGTCGGCACCTCCACCCGCTCAGACGCCTCGGGCAGCCAACGGTCCCAGTCGATGTCCACGCCGTGCACGTGGAGTCGAGACAGACCCGTGAGAACACTGGTGACCTGGTCGCGGTCACGACGCATGAAACTCGCGACAGCCTCGCCATCACGCTCGGGCATCGCGGCAGACAGTGCAGGCTGCGGACCCACCTCAGCCCACAACCGAACACCCAACCCACGTGCTACGTCGACCGCGTCCGCGAACCGCACGGGCTGACGAGCGTGCTCCACCCAGTACTCGGGGCTTCCGAAGGCCGCGTCCGCCAGCTCACCCGCGACCGTCGACACCACCGGAATGTCGGCCGGCCCGAACGACAGATCAGCGATCGCGGCAGCAAACTCCTCCAACACCGGATCCATCAGCGGCGTGTGGAAGGCATGGCTCACCGGCAACGACCGCGTCCGCACACCCTCAGTCGTCAGCTCGTCCACCACAGCACGGACAGCGTCGGCTTCCCCAGCAAGGACCACCGACTCCGGCGCGTTCACCGCAGCCACCCACACACCCGCAACGCCTGCGATCCGCGCCTCAATCTTCTCGGCCGGGGCAGCGACGGACACCATCACGCCACCACCAGCAAGGCCCTGCATCAACCGACCACGAGCACACGCAAGCCGTACGGCGTCTTCCAAACCCAGCACACC
>NZ_JBEYTZ010000084.1:0-5593 GCF_040643215.1 Streptomyces sp. NPDC047315
TGAACGCTTTCGATCATCAGGACATCCCGTTCGAGCGACTCGTCGAAACACTGAACCCCGAACGCTCCACCGCCTACCACCCCCTCTTCCAGGTGATGTTCGCCTGGGAGAGCTTCACCCCCGAAGACCTCGAACTGGCCGCCCTCCATGCTCGGTTCGAGCCCGTGCCCAACGAAACCGCCAAGTTCGATCTGCTGGTCAGCATGGTCGAGACCGCCGGGCAGGGGGTCACCGGCGAGGTCGAGTACGCCACCGACCTGTTCGACCACAGCACCGCACAGGCCCTGGCAGACCGCTACGTCCAGATGGTGCGGCAACTCGTCGTCGAGCCGACCCTGCGGGTGGGGGGAGTCGACGCGCTGACGCCTGCCGAGCGGGACCTCGTGGTGCGCCAAGTGAACGACACGAAGGCACCCACCCCCCACCTCACGATCCCCGCGCTCTTCGAACGGCAGGCCGCCGCCACACCGGACTCGATCGCCGTCGTCAGCGACGACCGCACCCTGACCTACCGCGAACTCAACCACCGCGCCAACCGACTCGCCCGCGAACTCCTCCGCCACGGCGTGGGCCCCGAGGACCTGATCGCCCTCGCCCTGCCACGCTCGGCCGACCTCGTCGTCGGCATGCTGGGGATCGTGAAGACCGGCGCCGGATACGTCCCCGTCGACGTCCGTTTCCCGAACGGTCGTGTCCACCACGTCATCACCGACTCCCGCCCGCGGTGCATCCTCGCCCACACCACGACGCAGGACGTACTGCCGGACGGCGCCGACGGGCCCCCGCGCGTGCTCCTGGACCGGCTGGATCTCGATACGGGCGACGGCACGGACGTCCTGGACAGCGAACGAAGCGCCCCACTCGACCCGCAGAACACCGTGTACGTCATGTACACCTCCGGCTCCACCGGAGTGCCGAAGGGCGTCACCATCACCCACCACGGGGTGGTCAACGGCGTCCTCCGCCTCGCTGACGCCGTCGGCATCACGGCCGGCTCCAGGGTCCTCGGGGGTACGTCGATCGCCTTCGACGTGTCGGTGTTCGAGATCGTCACCGCACTCACCAACGGCGGCTCGGTCGAGGTGGTCCGCGACGTCCTGGAGCTGGCCGAACGGGGCAGCTGGTCCGGCGCCGTCATCAGCGCCGTACCGTCGCTCTTCGCCGAACTCCTCGACGAGGTCGGCGCGAACATCGAGGTCGACACCCTGGTCTTCGCCGGTGAGGCGCTGCCCGCAGCCCTGGTCGCACGGGTGAGAGCGGCCCTGCCCCGCACCAGGGTCGTCAACGCGTACGGGCAGAGCGAGAGCTTCTATGCGACCTTGTCGAAGGTCCCGGACGCGCACGCGCACACGGACCGCGTGCCGATCGGCAGGCCCCTGGGAAACATGCGGACCTACGTACTGGGGCCCGGCCTCACCCCCGTGGCGCCCGGCGTGGTCGCGGAACTGTACGTCGCCGGCGCCGTGGGCCGCGGCTACCACGGACGCCCCGGCCTCACGGGCGAGCGTTTCGTAGCAGACCCGTACGCCCCCGAGCCCGGCGGGCGGATGTACCGCACCGGCGACCTGGCGCGCTGGACTCCGGACGGTCAATTGGAGTACGCCGGTCGCGCCGACGCCCAGCTGAAGGTGAGGGGACTACGCATCGAACCGGGCGAGGTCGAGGCCGCCCTAACCGCCCACCCCGGCGTCGCCCAGGCAGCGGTGGCCGTCCGGGACGGTCGAGTGGGCGACCGGCAACTCGTCGGATACCTCGTGCCCGTCGCCAACGGGGGCGCCGACGACATCGACATCACCGCCAGCTCGACCGCCGGCGAGATCCGCAGGTTCGCCGCCGACCGGCTGCCGGAGTACATGGTCCCCGCTCTCTTCGTCGTCCTGGACCGGCTGCCGCTGACCCCCAGCGGCAAACCTGACCGGGCGGCCCTGCCCCAGCCCGAGTTCACCGGCAGCGGGTACCGGGCTCCGCAGACGCCCGTGGAAGAAGTCATGGCTTCGGTGTACGCCGAGGTGCTCGGGGTGGACCGGGTCGGTGTCGACGACGACTTCTTCGCGGTCGGCGGCGACAGCATCCGCTCGATCCAAGTGGTGTCCCGGGCCCGCGCCCGCGGGGTGGATGTCACCCCACGCCAGATCTTCCAGGCCCGTACGGTCGCCGGCGTCGCTCAGATCGCCGCAGTACACCAGCAGGAGGCGCCGCCCGCACCACTGGCCGAGCTCGACGGCGCCGGCATCGGCCCGATGCCACTGCCCGCGATCGACCGACACCTGCGCGAACTCGGCGGCGACTGGTCACGGTTCGCGATGTCCGCCCTGGTGGAACTGCCGGACGACATCGACGAGACGGGGCTGACCGCCACCCTCAGCGCGGTCCTGGACCACCACGACGCCCTCCGCTCCCGACTGGAACCGGCCGACAACGGGAGCCTGCGGGTCCAGGCACCGGGCGAGGTGGACGTGGCACCGCTCCTCCACCGCGTACCGTGCGACGGCCGCTGGGACGACGGCTGGCACCAACGCGCCGCCGCCGAACTCGACGCCGCGACGCGCCGACTGGACCCCGAAGCCGGCACGATGGTGCAAGCCGTGTGGTTCGCCCCCGCCACAAGTCCGGGCCGGCTCCTGCTCGTCCTGCACCACCTCGTGGTGGACGGGGTGTCATGGCGCATACTCCTCCCCGACCTCGCCGCCGCATGGGGCCACGTCCGCGTGGGCCGCCCGCCGGCCCTGCCGCCCGTGACGACCTCCATGAGGCGCTGGACGCACGCCCTGTGCACCGAGGCCGAGACGGACAGCAGGGTTGCCGAGCTGCCGTTGTGGCGCACCGTGCTGGACGGCCCCGACCCGGTCCTCGGCATCCGCCGGCTCGACCCGACGGTGGACCGCATGCCCACGGTGGACACCGTGCGGGTGGAGCTGACGGGACAGGTGACCGCCGCCCTCCTCACCGCGCTGCCGGCCGCCTTCCGCTGCGGTGTCCACGACGGCCTCCTCACCGCCCTCGCCGCGGCCGTCGCCCACCGACGCGCGGCACACGGCGGCACCGAACGGTCCGTACTGATCGCCGTGGAAGGGCACGGACGCGAAGAGGGCGCCGTGCCCGGAGCGGACCTGTCCCGTACGGTCGGCTGGTTCACCAGCCACTTCCCGGTGCGCCTCGACACGTCCCGGTGCGACCTCGCCGAGGTGTTCCGCGGAGGACCGGCCGCAGGAGCACTGATCAAGACGGTCAAGGAGTCTCTGCGTGCCGTCCCGGACCACGGCATCGGCTTCGGACTGCTCCGCCATCTCAACCCGCGTACCGCGGCCGACCTACGACACCACCCCCTGCCACAGCTCGAACTGAACTACCTGGGTCGCATCTCCTCGACCGACATGCCCGACGAGCTGCGCGGCCTCGGCTTCCACCAGTCCACCGACACCGTGCAGCCCGCCGCGCACGACGCCGACCTCCCCGCACCGGCCGTCCTGCACATCGACGCCCAAACCGTCGACACCGCTCAGGGACCCCGGCTCGAAGCCGTGTTCTCCTTCCCCACCGGCGCGCTGGCACGCGACCACGCACAGGACCTGGCAACGCTGTGGCGAGGCGCCCTGGAAGGGCTCGCACACCACGTCACCCAACCAGACGCCGGCGGTCTCACCCCCTCGGACCTGCCACTGGTCACGGTGGAGCAACACGACATCGCAGAGTGGGAACGCAGCTACGGCGACCTGAGCGACGCATGGCCCCTCACTCCCCTGCAGGGCGGCCTGCTGTTCCACGCCCTCCTCGACGACGCGTCGTTCGACGACTACCACATGCAACTCGTCTGCCATCTGCGCGGGCCGATCGACCCGGAGCGCATGCACGACGCCGGCCGGGCCCTCCTCGCCCGCCATCCCAACCTCCGGGCGGCGTACGTACCCAGCAGGACCGGGGACTCCGTACAACTGGTGCCCCGAGACGTACGGCTGCCGTGGCGGCACGTCGACGCGACCGACCTGGACGAAGCAGGCCGGAACGCGACCGTCGAACAGTACCTCGCCGAGGACCTGAGCCACCCCTTCGAGCAGACGGCCCCGCCGCTGCTGCGCCTGGCCCTGGTGAGCCGGGACACGGACCACAGCGACCTCGTGCTGAGCGCGCACCACCTGCTCTTCGACGGTTGGAGCTTCCCGCTCCTGCTGCAAGACCTCCTGCGGCTCTACGGAGCAGGAGGCGAGGCCAGCGCACTTCCCAGAGCGCCCCAGTACCGGGACTTCCTGCGCTGGCTCAGCTTGCAGGACGCACCGGCCACGGCGCAGGCATGGAGGGATGAACTGGACGGCTTGACGGGACCCACCCTGCTGGCCTCGCCCGCCGCTCACGACCCGGCGCGGCAACCAGAGGCCACACCGGAACGCGACCGCTACGTCCAGGTGGCCGTGCCGCTGTCCGCAGCCGCCGCCCGTACGCTGGCGCGGCGGGCGGCCGAGCTGGGCATCACCCTCAACACCGTCGTACAGGGAGCCTGGGCCCTGGTGCTGGCTCGCCTCACCGGAAGAGAGGACATCGTCTTCGGGGCGACGGTGTCCGGCCGCCCGGCCGCGGTTCACGGTGCGGACACAATGATCGGGCTCTTCGCCAACACCCTCCCCATCCGGGTCCAGTGCACCTCGGCGACACCCGTCGGCGAACTCCTCATCCACCTCCAGCGCCGCCAGGCCGCGCTGCTCGACCACCACCACTACGGACTGGCGGGCACGCACCGGGCGGTCGGGACGAGCGTGCTGTTCGACACCCTCGTGGCCTTCGACTCCTACCCCGTGGACACCTCCGGCCTCAGCGAGGCGCACGCCACCTCGGGAATCACGGTCTCCGGCATCACTCCCCGGGCCACCACGCACTACGCGCTGACTGTCAACGCCGCCGTCGACCCCCTCCTGAGGCTGACGCTGCAACACCGACGGAACGTCCTGAGCAGCGAGATGGTCCAGGACGTCGCGGACGCCCTGGCCCGTGTCCTCACCCACATCGCGGCAGAGCCCAACCTGCCGGTCGGCCAACTGGACGTCCTCGATGCGGCCGAGCAGGCGGAGTTGCTGCGCACGGTCAGCGCCGCCGCTGAGGGCGCAGTGCACGCGCTGACGGGGCAGGCCCCGTACCGGGCGCCGCGCGGTGAGCGGGAGCGGGCCCTCGCGGAGCTGTTCGCCGAGGTGCTCGGTGTGGAGCGGGTCGGGATCGACGACAGCTTCTTTGACCTGGGCGGACACTCCTTGCTGGTGAGTCGGCTGGTGAACCGCGTACGGGCGGTGCTTGACACCGAAGTGTCAGCTCGCGCGGTGTTCGATTCGGCGACGGTGGCGCGACTGGCCGAGTGGCTGGCGGCCAGGGCACGTGCCGCCCGGCTGCCGCTGCGACGGACGCCGGTACGACCGGAGCACATACCCCTGTCGTACGCCCAGAGCCGCCTGAAGTTCCTCGACGAGCTGCTGCCCACGGCCACGTACCACCTACCGCTCGTCTTCCGCCTCACCGGTGAGGTGGATGTGGGGGTGTTGGGGTTGGCGTTGCGTGATGTGGTGGTGCGGCATGAGAGTTTGCGGACGTTGTTTGTGGAGGGTGGGGGTGG
>NZ_JBEYTZ010000085.1:0-5357 GCF_040643215.1 Streptomyces sp. NPDC047315
ATCGCCGAGACGGCCACGTGCTCGCCGGCTACCGCCAAGTCGAAGGGGAACATCGCCCCGTAGCCGGCGCTGTCGATCCAGCGGGGCCCGCTGTCCGTTTGCACCTCCAGAGCCGTCTGCGTCTCCGAGGCGGGCGCGCTGAGGGATGAGCCCTCTGTGTCCGGCCGCCCCAACACCGGGTCCTCGGCAACCCCCACCGCCCAGGGCCCGCCAGGGGCGCACATGAAGTCGACGACCCATTCGAACTCGTGGAACTGCTCGCTCCAGCCCAGGACCATCAGATCCAGCGGCCCCGGCGGCAGATGGTCCGGCAGGTTGGTGATGCGGATGATGTCGCCCTCCCGCAGCATGCACACGGCGGGCGCCAGCTCCGGGAACCGGTGGAGCAGCAGGCGCAGCCGCGGGTACCGGTACTCGTCCCACGTGGACTGGGCCAGCCGCCACGCGGCTATCTGCTCCAACTGCCCGTCGTGGAACAGGGAGAGGCTGACGGCCTCCTCATACAGGCCGATCCCCGCCGGCGGGGCCGCGGTGGACAGCGGCCCCGTGTCCTGTTCGACGGTGGCTGATGAACCGCCTGTCCGTGACACGGTGATCGAGTTGCGGACGGTGTCTTCCTCGACAGGTTCGAACGGCTGAGTCACCTGGGCGTAGTCGATCGTTAGCGCCGGGGTCTGGTTGTACAGGCTCACCCGCGGCCGGTACGACAGCGCGAGCGCCGTCGCCTGCTCCAGCAGCAGGCCACCGTCCGCGGCCTCCGCCTCCTCCAGCAGGGCTAGGAACTGCGCCGGGCGCTGCGGCCCCATAGGCACCGTGTCCCCGCTGTCCACCGTCTGCGGCACACCCTCCTCAGCGCACAGGCGGGTGATGCGCCCTGATGCCGCCTCGCCCTGGAACCCGTCGTCTGCGAACTCGTACGTCAGGGTGTCATCAGAGTCCAGGACGCCGAGGTGGCCGATGCTGAACCCCTCCGCTGTGGCTCCGAAGCGGGTGCGCACCGAGGCAACCACCCCAGCGGTCGCCGTCAGGTCGGCGCCAAGGAAGTAGCCGTTCCCGAACACAGACATGTAGCCCAGCTGGTAGGTCACCTGGCCCGGCGCGGGGCCCGGCTTCGCGATCATCTCCAGCCGAAGCCAGCCGTCGAAGAACTCGTCCAGAGGCGAGAACGGGACATTCACGATGACGTCGCCGGCCGCGTTGACGCCCGTCAGGCGCATCGCGTTGGGAGGCTCCAGCACGACCGTGACCCGCCGGACCGTGCCGGTCGTCGTGAACTCCAGGAGCTGCGTCGGCGAGGCACCGGCCGAGGGCGTGGGGATGTAGGCCACGTAGGTCACCATCCACTTACCCGTCGCCGGGTGAGTCGGGACGGCACCCGTCATGGTGGCGCTGCTGCTGAGCCGGGGCAGCGGGGATGAGCCGACGAGACTGCTGTCGGCGGCGAAGTCCAGGCCGAGCACAGCGAGAGGACTGACGCCGGGGAGCGGGCTGTACGCCTGGGTGGCGTCGCGGTCGTCCTCCATCGGCCAGTAAGCGCGCACCGACGACCCCGAAGGGATACGCCGGCGCAGCGTGGACTCCAGCTCGCCGCGGCCGGCCTCCAGTCGGCGCATGATGCCGGCGGCGGTGATCGGCACCGTGATGTTGTTGCCGGACCGGTGCCAGCGGGGCTCCCACTTCGGCACCTCGGCCACGGCGCGGGCGCGGCGGCCCGTGACCGTGCTGCCCGCCTCCACCGTCCAGGGTCGGCCGGCGCTGTCAGTGAAGCTGGTCGCCCCCTCGGCCTGCGCGCTGAAGTCGAGCGCCGCTGCGACCGTGGCGCCGGCCCGGAGTTCGAAGGCGTGGACCATGCCGGCCGCGGACGGGAAGCCGAGGTCGGCCCAGCCGTCGCCCACGCGGACGGGTGAGGTGCTGGCGAAGACGGACGTCGTCCCGGCCGTTACGACGGGCGCCCCGAGCGGCGTCCACGGCCCGGCGATGCTTGGCGCCGTGTAGAAGGTGACGGTGCTCCCGGCCGCCCCGTTGTCGACGTCGAGCGCCGCCCGGATCGCGAGGCGCCGGGACAGGGGGACGGGCAGGTCGACGGTGGACGTCGCGCCGAGCGTGGACGTGCCGGCAGTCGACCACTCGAACCGCACCCGCCGGTCACGCATCAGCAGGAGCCACGATCTCTGATTGGTGAACTGCGAGCCCTTGCCAGCCACTTCCACCGTGCCGGCGGTCGACCAGTTGTCCAGGGTCGCTTCGAACCGGACGTCGGTGTCGCCCACGATGTCGAGGGGCGGTGAGTCCGGGGTGGATGCGCCTCCGCCGGAGCCCATGACGAGGGCCCGCTGCCCCGAGTCGACCGTGAGCCGTAGCGGGGTGTTCCGTCCGAGCTTCCCGTAGTACGGCGAGCGGGGGTTGCGGTTGTCGTACAGCCCGGACGGGCTGTCCAGCACCATCGCGACCTCGGCTGCGTCCGCCGTGGACCCGCGCGACCGCCGGCCGCGAGCGTGGGTGATGCCCGGCTCATGCCGCACCACGGCCGGGGTCCACACGCCGTCGATCTGGAGTTCCACGCGCGCGTCAGGGATCGCCACCAGTTCCTCCTCTCATCGCCGCCCGAAGGCGCGTTGCACGTCCCCGCCGCCGAGGACAGTGACCTGCTGCCTGATCTGGTCAGTGAGGAAGTCCCCGTACCGCGACCCGTCGCTGCGGACTTCGAGGACGATGCGCTGCTGGGGAGCGGCGCCCGCCGCCGAGCCGGCGCCGGCCATAGCCAGCCCCGGCATACCCGCACCGGGCAGCGCGAGGCCCGCGCCGAGGGCCTGTTGCGCGGCGGCGAGCATGCCGCCCGCCGCGTGAGCGACGTTGGTCTGCTCACCGGTGATACCCGCGGCGAGCGCCTGGCCGATCGACTGCCCGCTGTAGAGGGTCCAGCCCTTGCCGGAGAAAGGCCCGATCTTCGCGGGGCTGAAGGGGAAGAAGTCGCGGGCTTTGCTGACCAGGCCGGATACCGCGTTGGCGATGTCGCCCGCGCGGGACACGATGCCGTTGATGAAGCCCTGCACGAGCGACCGACCGGAGGCGTAGAGGGTCGCGCCGATGTTGCCCAGCGCCCGACCCGCGCGCCCCGGAAGTCCGCGGACCCACTCAACCGCCCGGTTCACCCCGTCCCGGACGGCGCCGATCATCTGCGTGGCGGCGGTGCGCGCCGGGCCAGCGACCGAGGCGACGAGACCGCCGAGGGCGCTGAGCGCCTTGCCGGGAAGGCTGGCGAACCACCAGACGATGGCATTGACCAGGTCGGGGATGATGCTGTTCCCGACGAGGAGGTTGTACAGCCATCGGAAGCCGGCGGCGATGCCCTCCGTCAACCAGGTCACCGCGTCCAGAGCCGGCTGCATCGCCGTCCGCAGACCGCCGAGGACCGCCAGAATGCCGGCGATCGCCGGGACCACGACGTTCGTGATGACGCCCGTCGCGAGCCGAAGCCACAGCGTCGCGAGCTGCACGAGCGGCGGCAGGAGCGGCAGGATCGCCGGCAGCAGCGCGCCGACGAGTTGCACGCTCAGTAGGCTGATTTGCGGCAAAAGCGGAGCGAGGGCGGACAGGATCTGGCCTACGGATTGGGCCAGTTGTAGGAAGAGTGGGGTGAGCTGGGGGATCACCGGCATGATCAGCTGGAGGGTGCTGAGGAACTGCGCGGCGCCCTGCTCCACCAGCTGTACGAGGATGTCGGTCAGGCCGGTGATGATCGGTTGGAGGCCGCCGTTGCCGAGCAGGTTGGCGACCTGCTGCACGACGGGAGCCAGGCCCCGGAAGATGTCGCTCGCGGAACTGAGGAGCGGCGTCAAAGCAGGCAGGAGCGCAGCGACGAGCTGCCCGACCACGGGTAGCAGGGGTGAAGCGGCGACTACGAGCGAGCCGACCGCCGTAGCGGCAGCCTGGAGTACGGGGCCGAGTGCATCGATGGCCGGGCGCAAGGCGTCCCCGAGGGCCTTGATCAGTACCTGTGCCGGAGGGCCGAGGGCGGCGAATACGGGCCCGAGCGCACTGAGGGCGGACGCGAGCAGCGGCGCAGCGGTGCGCGCCAGGGTCGCCACGGTCTCGAAGATCGCCCGCAACCCGGCCTGCACACCGGGCGAAGCGAAGGCCGCGGCGAGACCACCAGTGATCTGCTGGAGGACGCCGACGAATCCGCCACCGGACGCCGACGCGGCGCTGAAGACCGAGCCGAAGATCGCGCCGACGTTCCCCGCGACGTCCACGAGGTCACCGATGACGACGATCGCCTGTTCAATCGCCCGCTGCATACCGCCCGACGCGAACGCGGCGCTCATCTTCTCCGACAGGGCAGTGAACGCGTCGCCGGCCCAGCCCGTGAGGTGCGAGAACGCCGGGGCGGCTGCGGCACCGATCTGCACCAGCCCGGTGACGACCTGCCCGGGTATCGACGCCAGGTTCGCGAGGCCCGCGTTCGCGCCCTGGATCGCCTGACCGAGGGTGCCGGACCGGCCGAGCCCCACAGCCGCAGTGCCGATCCCCTTGGCCATCAGGTTGAGGGCGCCGGCCGAGTTCGTCAGCCCAGTCTTGAGGATGGGCAGCGTGTGCTTGCCCATGGCCTTCAGCGTGTCGTCCAGGCCCTTGAACAGACGGTCTTGGACCGCCTGCTGCAGCGACTTGAACGCCGGCTGCATGGTGCGGATCTGCCCGACGAACGCGCGCGCGTTGGGTGAGAGCTTCTTGAGGGCTGCGGCGTACGCCTCCGGGTCGCTGGGGTCCATCGCGGCCGAGACGGCGTCGCCGACTCCCTGCATGCCGATCTTCAGCGCCTTGGATGCCAGCTGCACCGCGATCAGGCCCGTCACAGCGACTGCTGCCGCCGGAGCGATGTTGCCCACCGTCGCGGCGAGCCCAGCGGCCACCGGGACCGCAGCCCCGAGCCGGCCCGCCATTGCGCCGATCGACATGGCCACGGCGCCGATCGCCGGACCGGCGGCGGCGAGGCGGCTGAAGTCCAGGGCGCCGACGCGCTCGGCGACGCGGTTGACCATGCCCGATAGGGCGCCGCCGAGCCGGCCGGCCTCTGCCCGCAGGCGCGCGAACCTGCTCCGGAGGGTGCGGGACTGGGCGTCCGCAACGCTGCTGTACACCGTGACGATGCGCGTCCCCGCGGCCTCGGCGTCAGTGAAGCCGTCGGCCAAGGCGCGGCCCATGACGTCGCTCTCCTGGACGAAACGGCCCCGGATGTCCCGGAGTCGGCCGTTCACGTCCAGCCGGAAGCCCTCCATGCGGAGCTGCGACCTGGCAATGCCGCGCTCGAAGTCCGAGCCGTCCGCGCGGATGTAGCCGACGAGGTCGCCGATCGTCAT
>NZ_JBEYTZ010000086.1:0-5357 GCF_040643215.1 Streptomyces sp. NPDC047315
ATCGCCGAGACGGCCACGTGCTCGCCGGCTACCGCCAAGTCGAAGGGGAACATCGCCCCGTAGCCGGCGCTGTCGATCCAGCGGGGCCCGCTGTCGGTCTGCACCTCCAACGTGGTCTGGCTGCTGCTGGCGGGCGCGCTGAGGGACGAGCCCTCCGTGTCCGGCCGCCCCAACACCGGGTCCTCGGCGACGGCGACGGTCCACGGACCGCCCGGGGCGCACATGAAGTCCACCACCCACTCGAACTCGTGGAACTCCTCGCTCCAGCCCAGGGCCATCAGGTCCAGCGGCCCCGGCGGCAGATAGTCCGGCAGCCCGGTGATGCGGATGATGTCGCCCTCCCGCAGCGCTGCCACCGCGGGCGCCAACTCCGGGAACCGATGGACCATCAACCGCAGCCGCGGATACCGGTACTCATCCCACGTGGACTGGGCCAGCCGCCACGCGGCGATCTGCTCCAACTGCCCGTCGTGGAACAGGGACAGGCTGACGGCCTCCTCATACAGCCCGATCCCCACGGGCGGGGCCGCGGTGGACAGCGGCCCGGTGTCCTGTTCGACGGTGGCCGACGAGCCGCCCGTCCGCGACACGGTGATCGAGTTGCGTACGGAATCCTCCTCAACCGGCTCGAACGGATGCGTCAACTGGGCGTAGTCGATCGTCAGCGCCGGGGTCTGGTTGTACAGCCCGACCCGCGGCCGGTAGGCCAGCGCGAGCGCCTCCGCCTCCTCCAGCAGCAGGCCACCGTCCGCGGCCTCCGCCTCCTCCAGCAGGGCTAGGAACTGCGCCGGGCGCTGCGGACCCATGGCCACCGCGTCCCCGCTGTCGACGGTTACCGGGACGTTCTCTTCGGAGCACAGGCGGGTGATGCGCCCTTCAGCGGATTCGCCTCGATACCCATGATCGGCGTACCCGTACGCCAGTGTGTTGTCACTGGCCAGGACGCCAAGGTGCCCGATGCTGAACCCCTCCGCCGTGGCCCCGAACCTGGTCCGGATCGAGGCAACCACCCCCGCGGTCGCCGGCATGTCAGTGCCCAGGAAGTAGCCGTCACCGAAGACGCTCATGTAGCCGAGGTGGTACGTGACCTGCCCCGGAGCCGCGGCAGGCTTTGCAATAGCTTCGAGGCGGATCCAGCGGTCGAAGAACTCATCCAAGGGGGAGAACGGCAGGTTCAGGACCACGTCGCCGGCCGCGTTCGTTCCCGAAAGGCGCATCGCGTTCGGGGGCTCCAGCGCGACCGTGACCCGCCGGACGGTGCCCGTCGTCGTGAAGTCGAGGAGGGCGGTCGCTGCGGCGCCGGCCGCCGGCGTCGGGATGAAGCAGACGCAGGTAACCATCCACTCGCCCGTCGCCGGGTGTGTGGGCACGGCGCCCATCATGGTGGCGCTGCTGCTGAGCCGCGGCAGCGGGGACGAACCAACCAGGCTGCTGTCGGCGGCGAAGTCGACCCCGGTCACAGCGAGAGGGGCGACGCCCGGGATCGGGCTGTACGCCTGGGTGGCGTCGCGGTCGTCCTCCATCGGCCAATAGGCCCTGACCGACGGCTCCGACGGGATCCGGCGACGCAACGTCGACTCCAGCTCACCGCGGCCGGCCTCCAACCGGCGCATGATGCCAGCGGCGGTGATCGGCACGACGACGTTGTGGCCGGACCTGTGCCAGCGGGGCTCCCACTTCGGCACCTCGACCACGGCGCGGGTGCGGCGGCCCGTGACCGTGCTGCCCGCCTCCACCGTCCACGGCCGGCCTGCGCTGTCAGTGAAAGCGGTCGCCCCCTCGGCCTGCGCGCTGAAGTCGAGCGCGGCCACGACCGTGGCACCGGCCCGGAGTTCGAAGGCGTGGACCATGCCGGCCGCGCTGGGGAAGCCCAAGTCGGCCCAGCCGTCGCCCACACGTACGGGCGACGTGCTGGCGAAGACGGACGTCACCCCGGCCGTGACGATCGGGGTGCCGAGCGGCGTCCACGGCCCGGCGACGCTCGGCGCCGTGTAGAAGGTGACGGTGCTCCCGGCCGCCCCGTTGTCGACGTCGAGCGCCACGCGGATCGCGAGGCGCCGGGACGGCGGGACGGGCAGGTCGACGGTGGACGTCGCACTGAGCGTGGACGTGCCGGCGGTCGACCACTCGAACCGCACCCGGCGGTCACGCATCAGCAGCAGCCACGATCTCTGATTGGTGAACTGCGCGCCCTTGCCGGCCAGCTCGACGCTCCCGTCCGCTAGCCAGTTGTCCAGGGTCGCCTCCACGCGCACATCGGTGTCGCCCGCGATGTCGAGGGGCGGTGCATCCGGAGTGGATGCGCCTCCGCCGGCCCCCATGACAAGGGCCCGTTGCCCGCTGTCCAGGGTCAGCCGCAACGGTGTGTTCCGCCCGAGCCGCTGGTAGTACGGGCTGCGGGGGTTGCGGTTGTCGTACAGGCCGGACGGGCTGTCCAGGGTGAGCGCGACCTCGGCCGCGTCCGCCGTGGACCCGCGCGACCGCCGGCCGCGCGTGTGGGTGATGCCCGGCTCATGCCGCACCGTAGCCGGCGTCCACACGCCGTCGATCTGAAGTTCCACGCGCACGTCAGGGATCGCCACCTGCTCCTCCTCTCATCGCCGCCCGAAGGCGCGTTGCACGTCGCCGCCGCCGAGGACAGTGACCTGCTGCCTAATCTGGTCGGTGAGGAAGTCGCCGTAGCGGCTCCCGTCGCTGCGGACTTCGAGGACGATGCGCTGCTGGGGAGCGGCGCCCGTCGCCGCGCCGGCGCCGGCCACTGCCAGCCCGGGCATGCCCGCACCGGGCAGCGCCAGCCCGCTACCGAGGGCCTGTTGCGCGGCGGCGAGCATGCCGCCTGCCGCGTGCGCCACCGTGGCCTGCTCACCCGTGATGCCGGCGGCGAGCGCCTGGCCGATCGACTGCCCGCTGTAGAGGGTCCACCCCTTGCCGGAAAAGGGGCCCACGCGCGCGGGGGAGAAGGGGAAGAAGTCGCGGGCCTTCGACACCAGGCCGGATACCGCGCTCGCGACGTCGGAGGCGCGGCTGATGATGCCGTTGATGAAGCCCTGCACCAGCGAACTGCCAGAGTTGTACAGGGTCGATCCGATGTTGCCGAGCGCCCGACCCGCACGGCCAGGGAGTCCACGGACCCACTCGACCGCTTTGGAGACCCCGTCCCGCACGGCGGTGATCATCTGTGACGCGGCGGTGCGCGCCGGGCCCGCTACTGCGGACACCAGCCCGCCGAGGGCTGACAGGGCCCGACCGGGCAGGCTGGCGAACCAGGCCACGACCTCGTTGACGAGGTCCGGGATGATCGAATTGCCAACCAGCAGGTTGTACAACCAGGAAAAGGCATCGGCGATGCCGTTCGTCAGCCACGTGACCGCGCTCAGGGCCGGGGAGAGCGCCGTCTGGAGGCCGCTGAGGACCGTCACGATGCCGGAGATCGCCGGGACCACAACGTGTGTGATGACGCCCGTCGCGAGCCGCGTCCACAGCATCGCGAACTGCACGAGCAGCGGCAGCAGAGGCAAGATCGCCGGCAGCAACGCGGACACGAGCTGCACGCTCAGCAGGCTGATCTGCGGCAGGAGCGGAGCGAGCGCGGACAGGATCTGCCCCGAGGACTGGGCGAATTGCAGGAAGAGGGGGGTGAGCTGGGGGATCACCGGCATGATCATCTGGAGGACGTTAAGGAACTGGTCGGCACCCTGCTCCACCAACTGCACCAGGATGTCGGTCAGGCCCTCGATGACCGGCTGGAGGGCACCGCCGCCGAGCAGGTCGGCGACCTGCTGCACAACGGGGGCCAAGGCCCGGAAGATGCCACTCGCGGAACTGAGGAGCGGAGTCAAAGCAGGCAGGAGCGCCGCGACGAGCTGACCGACCACGGGTAGCAGGGGTGAAGCGGCGACGACGAGCGAGCCGACCGCCGTAGCGGCAGCCTGGAGTACGGGGCCGAGTGCATCGATGGCCGGGCGCAAGGCGTCCCCGAGGGCCTTGATCAGTACCTGTGCCGGAGGGCCGAGGGCGGCGAACACGGGCCCGAGCGCACTGAGGGCGGACGCGAGCAGCGGCGCAGCGGTGCGCGCCAGGGTCGCCACGGTCTCGAAGATCGCCCGCAACCCGGCCTGCACACCGGGCGAAGCGAAGGCCGCGGCGAGACCACCAGTGATCTGCTGGAGGACGCCGACGAATCCGCCACCGGACGCCGACGCGGCGCTGAAGATAGAGCCGATGATCGCGCCGACGTTGCCCGCGACGTCCACGAGGTCACCGATGACGACGATCGCCTGTTCAATCGCCCGCTGCATGCCGCCGCTGTTGAAAGCCGACGTCATCTTCTCCGACAGACCAGCGAAAGCATCGCCGGCCCAGCCCGTGAGGTGCGAGAACGCCGGGGCGGCTGCGGCACCGATCTGCACCAGCCCGGTGACGACCTGCCCGGGTATCGACGCCATGTTCGCCAGGCCCGCGGTCGCGCCCTGGATCGCCTGACCGAGGGTGCCGGACCGGCCGAGCCCCACAGCCGCAGTGCCGATCCCCTTGGCCATCAGGTTGAGGGCGCCGGCCGAGTTCGTCAGCCCAGTCTTGAGGATGGGCAGCGTGTGCTTGCCCATGGCCTTCAGCGTGTCGTCCAGGCCCTTGAACAGACGGTCTTGGACCGCCTGCTGCAGCGACTTGAACGCCGGCTGCATAGCGCGGACTTCCGTGACGAACGCGCGTGCGTTGGGTGAGAGCTTCTTCAGGGCTGCGGCATACGCCTCCGGGTCGCTGGGGTCCATCGCGGCCGAGACGGCGTCGCCGACTCCCTGCATGCCGATCTTCAGGGCCTTCGTCGCCAGTTGCACCGCGATCAGGCCCGTCACGGCGACTGCTGCCGCCGGGGCGATGTTGCCCACCGTGGCGGCGAGCCCTGCGGCCACCGGGACCGCAGCCCCGAGGCGTCCGGCGAGGGCGCCGACCTGCATCGCAACCCCACCGATGGCGGGGCCAGCGGCGGCGAGGCGGCTGAAGTCGAGGCCACCGAGGCGTCCCGCGACGCGGTTGACCATGCCCGATAGGGCGCCGCCGAGCCGGCCGGCCTCCGCCCGCAGGCGCGCGAACCTGCTCCGGAGGGTGCGGGACTGGGCGTCCGCGACGCTGCTGTACACCGTGACAATCCGCGTCCCCGCGGCCTCGGCGTCGGAGAAGCCCGAGGCCAGGGCGTTGCCCATGACCTCGGACTCGCGGATGAAGCGGCCGGAGAGGTCACGCAGGCGCCCGGCGGTGTCGAGTCGGAAGCCCTCCATGCGGAGCTGCGACCTGGCAATGCCGCGCTCGAAGTCCGAGCCGTCCGCGCGGATGTAGCCGACGAGGTCGCCGATCGTCAT
>NZ_JBEYTZ010000087.1:0-5262 GCF_040643215.1 Streptomyces sp. NPDC047315
CGCTCGGCACCCACCACCACCGCCCGGTGCTCAAACACCGACCGCCCCGACACCAACGACCACCCCACCGCACCCACCGACACATCGGCCCCCACTACCAGCCCGGCCAATGCACCCGCCTGACCCCGCAACGCCTCCACCCCACGCCCCGACACCACCCACGGCACCACACCACCCACACCGTGCGTGACTTCCGCGGCACCAACCGCCGGCGCCTCCTCCACGATCACATGCGCGTTCGTACCGGACACGCCGAACGACGACACCCCCACCCGTCGCGGTCGGTCGCCCGAAGGCGCCCACTCCCGCGCCTGGTCCAGCAGCCGCACCGCACCCGAGTCCCAGTCGACGTGGGGTGACGGCGCGTCGATGTGCAACGAGGCCGGCAACACCCCGTGCCGTAGCGCCATCACCATCTTGATGACGCCCGCGACGCCGGCCGCGGCCTGCGTGTGCCCGAGGTTGGACTTCACCGAGCCGAGCCACAACGGCCGGTCCGCCGGCCGGTCCTGGCCGTACGTCGCCAACAGCGCCTGCGCCTCGATCGGATCGCCGAGGGTCGTGCCCGTGCCGTGCGCCTCCACCGCGTCCACCGCTGCGGGCCGCAGCCGCGCGTTGGCGAGCGCCTGTCGGATGACGCGCTCCTGCGACGGGCCGTTCGGTGCCGTCAGTCCGTTGCTGGCGCCGTCCTGGTTGACCGCCGAGCCACGGATCACGGCCAGCACCGTGCGACCGCCCGCCAGCGCATCGGACAGCCGCTCCAGCACCACCGTGCCGACGCCCTCCGCGAAGCCGGTCCCGTCCGCCGCCGCGGCGAACGCCTTGCACCGGCCGTCGGCCGCCAGCCCGCGCTGTCGGGTGAACTCGCGGAAGATCCCGGGGGTGCTCATCACCGTCACCCCGCCCGCCAGCGCCAGCGAGCACTCACCCTGCCGCAGTGCCTGGCACGCCAGGTGGATCGCCACCAGCGACGACGAGCACGCCGTGTCGACCGTGAGCGTCGGCCCTTCGAGGCCGAAGGCGTACGCCACCCGGCCGGAGAGCACGCTGCCGCTGTTGCCCGTGGCCATGTAGCCGGCCACCTCGTCGCCCGCCCGGCCGACGAGCGACAGATAGTCCTGCGACGACATGCCCGCGAACACGCCCGTAGGGGATCCGGCCAGGGACTCCCGGTCGAGCCCCGCGCGTTCGAACGCCTCCCAGGCGCACTCCATCAGCAGTCGCTGCTGCGGGTCCATCGCCAGCGCCTCACGCGGCGAGATCCCGAAGAAGTCCGCGTCGAACAGCGCCGCGTCGGTCAGGAAGCCGCCCCGGTCGGTCACGCTGGCGTCCGGCCGGCCCGGATCCGTCAGCTCCGCCAGCGGCCATCCGCGGTCCTCGGGAAAGCCGCTCAGGGCGTCCGTGCCGTCCGCGACGAGCCGCCACAGCTCCTCGGGCCCCGTGACGCCGCCCGGCAGCCGGCACGCCATCCCGACGACCGCGACCGGCTCGCGCGCCCGCTCCTCCAACTCGTCCACCCGCCGCCGCGCCTGCCGCAGGTCGGCGGTCGCGCGCTTGAGGTACGAACGCAGCTTCTCGTCGTTCGACACGGCGCCCTCACTCCCGCTCGGTCGACAGGTCGTGCCCCGCGGAGCCCCGCTCGTTCAGCTCGCTCAGCTCGCCGTCCAGCAGGTCGAACAACTCGTCGTCGCTGGCCGACTCCAGGTCCGTGTTCTCGTGCTCCTCGTCGTCCGCGTGGCCGCCCCGTCCACCACCGAGGGCCGCCACGCCCCGCAACAGCTCCTCAAGCCGTGCGACGACGAGCCCCTGATCGGTGTCGGACAGACCGGCGACCGCGTCCGCGACCCGGTCCAGATCGGCCAGCAAGGCGTCCGCCGGCGCGGCCCCGGCAGCGGGTTCCCACCGGTCGTCCAGGAACTCCGCCACGGCCGCGGGCGTTGGGCGGTCGAAGACCAAGGTCGCCGGGAGCCGCAGCCCGGTGGCCGTGCTGATCCGGTTCCGCAGCTCCACCGCAGTCAGCGAGTCGAAGCCCAGCTCACGGAAGTTGCGCGTCGCGGGCACCGCCGCCACCGATTCGTAGCCCAGGACGGCAGCGGCCTGCCCGCGGACGAGTTCCAGCAGGGCCCGTAGCCGATCGGCCCCCGAAAGCCCGGCCAGCGCCTGCGCCGCACCCGGCCCGGCCGGAGCGCCCGCCGACGCCCCCGCACCACGCAGCAGATGCCGGAAGACGACCGGGACCTCCCCGCTGTCCACGCGCCGCCGCATGCCCGGCAGATCCAGCCGCACCGGCACGAGCAGGGGTTCCCCGCGCTCCAGCGCCGTGTCCAGCAGCGTGAGCGCCAGCTCGGTGCTGAGCCCGAGGTCACCGGCGCGCACGTTGCGCGCCCGGTCCGCCTCGCTGAACTCACCGGACATCCCGCCCCGCTGGTCCCAGAAGCCCCACGCGAGGGAGGTCGCGGGCAGACCTGCGGCGTGCCGGTGCTGCGCGAGCGCGTCCAAGAAGGCGTTGCCGGCCGCGTAACTGCCCTGCCCGGCGCCGCCCGCGAGCCCGGTGACGGACGAGTACAGGACCATCGCCGACAGGTCCGCGTCCCGGGTCAGTTCGTGCAACAGCCATGCAGAGGCCGCCTTGGCGCGCAACACCGCTTCGTACTGCTCGGGGGTGGCGGACTGGACGGTGCCGTCGTGGACGACCGCCGCCGTGTGGACGACCGCGGTCAGCGGATGCCGCTCCGGCACGGCCGCCAACAGCCCCGACAGGGCGTCGCGGTCCCCGGTGTCACAGGCCACCACGTCCACTTCGGCGCCCAGCCCGGTCAGCTCCGCGGCCAACTCGGCCGCGCCCGGAGCCGTCGGCCCCCGCCGGCTCGCGAGCACCAGCCGCCGCACGCCGTGACGTACGACCAGGTGCCGTGCCGTGACCGCGGCCAAGGCGCCCGTACCACCGGTGACCAGCACTGTGCCGGCCGGGTCGAGCGGTACGGGCAGGGTGAAGACGGCTGCCGTGCCTTCCGTACCGACGGCGTCCCCGCACGTCCGGACGTCACGGGCGACGACCGGAACCGGCCCCACAGCGCCGCTCTCGAACAATTCGTGCAACGCGGTCAAGACCGCGCCCAGCCGGATGCCCGCCGGCCCCGACGGGGCGTCACCGGGACCGGAGTGCATGGCGCCGAGGGCGGCCTCCAGCTCGGCGTCGGCGCGCAGCGCCGGGGAGCCGTTCCGGTGCGGCCGGACCGCCGCCACCAGGGCCGTAGCGCCGTTGCCGTCGTCCGCCAGCGCGCGGCACTCGGCGAAGCACTCGGCGAGCGTGCCCGCGGCCTGGGCATACGACCAGCCCATCGGGACCGCCACCACCAGTCGCGCATCCGTACGCGCCAGGGACGCTAGCGCGCCGAAGAGCCCCACCACGCGGTCGCCGGCCGAGAGCCCGACGCCCCGGCCCGCGGCCGTCACCACGCCGGCGGCCACGCCGTGCACGGTCCCCGCACGCAGGGCCACCACGACCGCGCCTGCCTCGGGCTGCTCAGGCTCGGCCGCGGCCAGCGGCACCGCGCGGACGCGGCCGTCCGCGGCCCGCGCCAGCCGCCAGGCGGCACCGCCCTCCGGCAGCAAGGGTTGCGCGGGCGCCTCGGCGTGGGCGATCCGCGGCACGTACGTCACGCCGTCGCGCACCGCGAGCTGCGGCTCGCCCGTCGCCACCGCGCCGGGGACCGACGCGTACGAAGCGTCCCGACCGTCGACGTCGACCAGGACGAAGCGGCCTGGATGCTCGGACTGGGCGCTGCGCACCAGCCCCCACACCGCAGAGGCCGCCAGGTCCGACACGTCCTCCCGACCGCTCACGGCCACCGCACGCCGGGTCAGGAGAGCGAGCGCGGCGTTCTCGTCGGGGTCTGCCAGCCAGTCCTGGAGCAGCGCGAGCGCGGTACGTCCCGCGGCCCGCAGGACCTCGCCGGGGTCGGCCCCGGGAGCGCGGTCCGACGGTGCGAACGGCACCAGCACGGTGCCCGGGGCCGGCGCGCCCGCGGCCACCGCGGCGCGCAGCGCCGCGAGGTCCGGGTAGCGGGGCGTGTCCGGCAGCGCGGCGAGCACGGCTGCGGCGTCCGGGTCGGAACCGTCCGCCACGACGGCCAGCGGCCCGTTCTGGCGGGTGCCGTCGAGGGCGTCGTCGAGAGCGGTTGAGCTGGGGGCGGTGGTGCTGGGGTGCCAGTCGAGCCGGAACAGCGCGTTCCTGACGGCCGGTCCGCTGCCGCCCAGCCGGTCCGTGGGCAGCGCCCGCAGGGTCAGCTCTTGCAGCGCGAGGACCGGGGCGCCGTCCGTGTCGTACGCGGCGAGGGCGAACCGGTCCGCGTCCGTCGGGGTGATCCGCACCCGCAGGGCGCGCGCACCCGGGGCGTGCAGCCGCAGCCCGCTCCAGGAGAACGGCATGCGGATCGTGTCGACGTCGCCACCGGCCAGCGCCGCGTCCAGGGCGCGGGCCTGGAGTGCGGCGTCCAGGAGCACCGGGTGCACCCCGTACGCCCCGGCCTCCGCCCGTTCGCCCTCCGGGAGCGCCACCTCCGCGTACACCTCGTCCCCGGCCCGCCAGGCGGCGGTCAGGGCCTGGAAGGCGCCGCCGTAGCTGGAACCGCGGTCGGCGAGGTCTTCGTAGAGGTGCTCGGTCGGCAGCCCGGTGGCCCCGGGGGGAGGCCAGGCGCCCACGAAGGGCGCCGGGGGCTCCGCGGACTCGTCCGGTGCCAGGACGCCCGTGGCGTGCCGGTGCCAGCGCGAGTCGTCCGCTGCGGTCGGTCGGGAGTGGACGGCGAGCGCGCGTCGCCCTTCCTCGTCGGGCGGTGCTACCGACAGTTGGACGTCCACGGCGCCGTCGTCCGGAACGGACAGCGGTTCGTGCACGACGAGTTCGGCGACGTGGCCGCCGCCCGTCCACGCGGCGGCGTGCAGGGCGAGTTCTGCGAAGGCGGTGCCGGGCAGCAGGACGGTGCCGAGGACGCGGTGTTCCGCGAGCCAGCGGGTGTTCACCGAGAGACGGCCGGTCAGGAGGTGGACGTCCTGGTCGGCGAGTTGGGTGGCGGCGCCCAGCAGCGGGTGCCGCGCCGCGGTCAGACCGAGGCTCGCCGGGTCGCCGGACCCTTCGGCCTGCTTCGCCAACCAGAACGTGCGGTGCTGGAATGCGTAGGTGGGGAGGTCGGTGTGGGGGTGGGTGGGGTGGGTGTGGTTGGGGGTCCAGTTGATGGGGGTGGCGGTGGTGTGGGCGTGGGC
>NZ_JBEYTZ010000088.1:0-5158 GCF_040643215.1 Streptomyces sp. NPDC047315
ACACGTACTGGGAGACGCCGGACGGCACGCCCGTCTCCTTGGCCGGGGTGAATCCGCTGGTCGGTGCCCGCAAGGCACAGGGGGCGGAACTGCGCGAACAGTCCACCACCGGGCTGCAGTGGCCAACGGCTCCCGCGGGGCAACTGCGAGATGGCCAAAAGGGCCGCGGGGGAGCTCACCCCCTACCCCGGGGCTACGCCCCACATCGCACCGCGGGGGGACGCCCGCAGCGACACCCGGTTCTTACCTTCCTCCCGTCCCACCGGCGCACCCCGCGCCCCGGGGGAGGGAGGAAGAGCACACATGCGCCGGTACAAGAGGGTCCTCGTCGGAGTGGGCGTCGCGCTGGGCGTCGCGGTAGGAGCCACCGGTGGTGTCCTGGGGAGCGGGGAGCCGCCGGTCACCGGCCCCCCGCCCGGCACCGACGCGTGGAACGCGGACCGTTCGCTCGGGCGCGCCCTGCCCGACCCGACCCGCACCGCCCCCGCGGACGTCGCCGCGTTCTTCCAGAGCCTGCGCCCCGCCGCCCGGCAGGACCTGGTGGAGCGGCACCCCCTCGTCGTCGGCAACCTCGACGGCGTACCCGTACGCCTGCGCTACGCGGCGAACGCCCGCGCCGTGCAGGGCACCGCGTTCGAGCGGCTGGCGCAGCCCGGGCGGCAGATCCTCGCGTTCGACCCCCGCGGGCGCGGCCAGGTCGCGGAGGTGCACGGCGATCTGGAGCGGGCGCGGCACGTGGCCGTGGTCGTGCCGGGGGCGGACGTCGACGCCGGTACGTTCGACCGCGCGAAGGACCCGTACGGCACCCCCACCGGCATGGCGAGGTCCCTGCGCGCGGCCACCGGCGGCGCCACCGCGGTGATCGCGTGGACCGGTTACACCACGCCCGTCGGCATCGGCCCCGACACCGCGACCGGCGGCCACGCGGAGGCGGGCGCGCCGCGGCTGGCGCGCTTCACCCGCGGTCTGGCCGCGGTCGGCGCCCCGCGCCCCAGCCTGTTCTGCCACAGCTACGGCTCCGTGGTGTGCGGCCTGGCGGCGAAGGACGCGGTGGCCAAGGACGTCGTGGCGTTCGGCTCCCCCGGCATGCGCGCCGACTCCGTGCGCGAGTTGGGGACGACGGCCCGGGTGTGGGCCGCGAAGAACCCCACGGACTGGATCTCCAAGGTGCCGAACGTGGATCTGTTCGGCCTCGGGCACGGCACGGACCCCACCGCACGCGACTTCGGGGCGCTGCGCGTCCCGGCCCAGCGGGCGCAGGGCCACACCGGCTACTTCGCCCCCGGCACCGACTCGCTCGCCGCCTTCGCCGCCATCGCCCGCGGCGAGCAGCCGGCCGGAGGTGCGGCCCGATGAGCCTCCAGCATTTCGTCTCCCGGATCGAGGAGCGCACCCCCGCCCACCGCGACCGCGCCGTCGACGGGCTGCGCGCCCTCGCCCTGCTCGCCGTCCCCCTCGGCCACTGGATGCTCGGCGGCTTCGCCCTCGGTGACGACGGCGCCCTGCGCAACGCCAGCCCGCTGTCCTCCTTCGGCTTCTTCGCGCCCGCGAGCTGGGTGCTCCAGATGCTGGGGATCTTCTTCCTGGTGGGCGGGTACGCGTCCGTGCTGTCGTACCACCGCCGCACCGGCTCCACCGCCGCCTGGCTGCGGCAGCGCGTGGCCCGGCTGGGCCGGCCCGTGGTGGGCGTGACCGCGGTGTGGGCCGCGCTGGTCCCGCTGCTGTACGCGCTGGGCGTGCCCGGCACCACGGTGCGCACCGGGACGACGCTGGTGGTGCAGCCGCTGTGGTTCGTCGGCGTGTACGTCGTCGTCACGGCGCTCACCCCGCTGTGCGCACGGGCCGCCCGCAGGTGGGGCGGGTGGTCGGCCGTGCCGCTGCTCGGCTCGGTCGCCCTGGTCGACCTGGCGCGGTACGGCCCGTACGCGGACGCGGTGCCGGGGTGGCTCAGCGTGCTCAACATCCTGCCGGGCTGGCTGTTCGCGTATCAGCTCGGCGCGGCTTGGGGCGAGGGCCGGCTCACCCGGGTCCACGCCCGGGTCCTGCTGCTCGGCGGCGGCGCGCTGTTCGCGACGCTGCTGCTGGCCTTCGACTATCCGCTGTCGATGGTCGGCGTGCCGGGCGAGGCCCGGACGAACTCGCACCCGCCGTCCCTGCTGGTGCTGGCGCTGGCCGCGACCCAGAGCGGCGCCGCGCTGCTGCTGCGCGAGCGGATCGGCCGGCTGCTGGCCCGGCCCGCGCTGTGGGCGCCGGTGGTGGTGGTCAACCTGTCCGCGATGACGATCCTGTGCTGGCACCAGACCGCGATGCTGGCGGCGGCGGTCCCGGCGTCGTACGTCGGTGAGGTCGCGGGGCTGACCACCGCGCCCGACACGCTCGGCTGGATCGCGGCCCGGCTGGCGTGGCTGCCGTTGTTCGCCGCGCTGCTGGTGCTCATCGGCCGGTACGCCCGCGGCTTCGAGTCCCCCTGGCGTGCGGGCACCCGTGCCGCGACGGCCCGCCGCGCGCTGGCGGGACTGCTCGCGGCCGGTTTCGCGGCCTTCGCCCTCGGGTGGACGTGAGGGCCCGGCGCCGGGGCGGCTACTCGCGGTCGGCGGAGGTGCCCGCCATGTCCGCGTACCGGGCGCCGACGACCTTCGCCGCGATCGTCTCCAGCTGCGCCAGCTCGTCCGCGGTCAGCCGCACCCGGGTGGCCGCCGCGTTCTCCCGGACCCGGCTCGCCTTGCGGGTGCCGGGGATGGGGACCACGGGCAGCCCGTGGACGTCGGTCTGCTGCTGCACCCAGGCGAGCGCGACCTGGCCCGGCGTCGCGCCGTGGGCCTGCGCGATCGCCCGCACCGGCGCCAGCAGTTCGGCGTTCGTCCGGGCGTTGTCGCCGGTGTACCGCGGCTGCTGGTGCCGGAAGTCGCCCTCCGCCAGCTCCTTCGAGGCGTCCGTGAAGGCGCCGGTGAGGAAGCCCCGGCCGAGCGGTGAGTACGGCACGAACGCGACGCCCAGTTCGGCCGCCGCCGGTACGGCGGTGTGCTCGACGTCCCGGCTGAACAGCGACCACTCGGACTGGAGCGCGGCGATCGGGTGCACGGCGTGGGCCTCCCGCAGCTCCGCGCCGGTGACCTCGCTCAGCCCCAGGTGCCGCACCTTGCCCGCCTGCACCAGCTCGGCCATGGCGCCGACCGAGTCCGCCAGCGGCACGGCGGGGTCGCGCCGGTGCATGTAGTACAGGTCGATGACGTCCACGCCCAGCCGCTGGAGACTGTCGTCGACGGCCCGTCGGATGTAGGCGGGGTCGTTGCGCACGTGCCGGACCTCGACGTCGGAGCTGGCGTCGGCGGAGCGGTCGATGGCGAACTTGGTCGCGATGGTGACCTGGTCGCGGTGGCGGGCCAGGAAGGGGGCGAGGAAGCGTTCGTTGTCGCCCCGCCCGTACATGTCGGCGGTGTCGAAGAGGGTGACGCCGGCCTCCAGCGCGGCGTCCAGCGCCTCCCGGGCGGCGGCCTCGTCCGTCCCGCCGTAGAACTCGCTCATGCCCATGCAGCCCAGGCCCTGGACGCCGACGAACGGTCCGCCGGTGCCGAGGCCCACCCGGGCGATGGGGGCGTTGCGTGCGTGGGTTCCGTTGTCGTCGATCACGTCGGGTCCATCCTTCCGTACAGTTCGATCTTGTGATCCAGGACGGCGAGGGTGCCGTGGAGCTCCGCGACGCGTTCGAGCACGGTGCGCCGGGTCCGCTCCAGCAGCTCGCGCCGCTCGTCCACGGTGTGCTCGCCGGTCCGCACCAACTCGGCGTAGCGGACCATGTCCGCGACCGGCATGCCGGTCAGCCGCAGCTTGCCGACGAAGGAGAGCCAGTCCAGGTCCCGGTTGGTGAAGCGGCGCTGCCCGGTGTGCGAGCGGTCCACGTACGACATCAGGCCGATCCGCTCGTACCAGCGCAGCGTGTGCGCGGAGAGCCCGGTCCAGGCGGCGACCTCGCCGATGGTGTAGCGGTCGGCGCCGTCGGGGCGGGGGTGGCCGGAGTCGGTCAGGCACAAGTCCGCCGGGGAGTCCGTGCGGACGCGGCCGTCCTGCGTCAGCGTCATGCCTTCCACGCTAGGACCTTGGAGCGCACTCTAAGCAAGCACGCGGCGGTGAGTACGCGGTGATGGCCGGGGGTCGCGCGGCGTGATCGGCCGGGATCCCCCGCGGCGGCGTGCCGGGGCCACCCCGTAGGCTTCGTGACCATGCAGAGCCTGGCGCTGACCGAGACGTGGCCCGTTCCGACCGCGGCGAGCGCCGTCGTCCGCGCGGACGGCACGGTCGCCGGCCGGCACGGCCCCACCGACCACCGCTTCCCGCTGGCGTCGGTGACCAAGCCGCTGGCCGCGTACGCCGTCCTCGTCGCGTACGAGGAGGGCGCGGTCGAACTCGACGAGCCGGCCGGCCCCGCCGGCTCCACGGTCCGCCACCTGCTGGCGCACACTTCGGGCCTCGCCTTCGACGAGCTCCGCGTGAGCGCGGAGCCCGGCACCCGCCGGATCTACTCCAACGCGGGTTTCGAGGTGCTGGCGGACCACGTCGCCGCGGCGACGGACATCCCCTTCGCCGAGTACCTGCGGCAGGCCGTCCTGGAGCCGCTGGGCATGACGTCCACTGCCCTGGAGGGCGAGGGGTCCGCGGCGAAGGACGCGGTGTCGACGGTGGACGACCTGGTCCGCTTCGCCGCGGAGGTGCAGGCGCCGCGGCTGTTGGACCCGCGCACGGTCCTGGCCGCGATGACGGTCACCCACCCCGGCCTGGCCGGCCTGCTGCCGGGCTACGGGCGCCAGACCCCGAACGACTGGGGCCTCGGCTTCGAGATCCGCGACGGCAAGTCGCCGCACTGGACGGGGGCGGCGTCCTCCCCGCGCACGTTCGGCCACTTCGGCCAGTCGGGCACGTTCCTGTGGATCGACCCCGACGCCCGCGCGGCGTGCGTGGCCCTGACGGACCGCGCGTTCGGCCCCTGGGCGATCGAAGCGTGGCCCGCCTTCACGGACGCGGTCCTGCGCGACCTCCGCGCGTCTTGACCCCCTGCGCCGTGCTCCTGACAACTCCACCGTTGCTCTGCGGGAGCGTTGGTCTCCACCGGCCGGTGGAGGGTTTGTCGCGCAGTTCCGCCCCCCGTGCCCGCAGGGCACGG
>NZ_JBEYTZ010000089.1:0-5142 GCF_040643215.1 Streptomyces sp. NPDC047315
ATACATCCAGTATGCGGTGACCCCTCCGCCTTGCGATGCACCGCATCTGACGCCGCGCGCTGATCCACCAGGGATTACGGGACAGCCCTTAGCGCGCGAGCAAGCAAGCGAGCACGCGTACGGAAAACACAGAGAGCCACGAAGGACGAGGCCGCCCATGTCCACTGCCTACGTGATAGTCACCCTCATTACCGTCCTGGCCAACGCCGGAATCGCCGCCGCGGACTTCGCCAACGCCAAGTTCGTCCTCGCCAACTCGGCGGAAGCGGGAGTGCCCCGGACCTGGCTCCCCTGGCTCGCCACGCTCAAGGCCGCCGGCGCCGCCGGCCTCCTCCTCGGGCTCCTGGGCGTCCCGCTCGTCGGCGTCGCCGCCGCGACCGGGCTCGTCCTGTTCTACGTCGGCGCCGTCGCCGCGCACGTCCGCGCCCGCGTCTTCTACAACATCGCGTTCCCCGGCGGCTATCTGGCCCTGGCCGTCGCGTCCCTCGCCCTCGCCCTCACGCGATAGCCGGCCGCCCGTCGCACAGCGCCCCCTCCTCACAAGTTCCACTGGTCGAGCAGCGCGTCCGCGAGGTCCGGGCCGCCGGCCGGGGCGGCGGGGCCCTCCAGGGCCTGTTCCGTCCAGATGACCTTGCCCCAGCTGGTGTAGCGGGTGCCCCAGCGCACCGCGAGTTGGGCCACCAGGAACAGCCCGCGGCCACCCTCGTCGGTGATCGCCGCCCGTCGCAGGTGCGGCGCCGTGCTGCTGCCGTCGAAGACCTCGCAGATCAGCGACGAGCTGTGGATCATCCGTACAGTGATGGGCTGCGCCGCGTAGCGGACCGCGTTCGTGACCAGCTCGCTGAGGATCAACTCGGTGGTGAACACGATGTCGTCCAGGCCCCAGGCGCGGAGCTTCGCGGCGCACTCCGCCCGTACGGCGCCGACGGCCGCGGTGTCGGACGGCACGCGCCACTCGGCGATCCGCTCCGGGGCCAGCCGGTGGGTACGGGCCACCAGCAGGGCGACGTCGTCGCGCGGCTGCGCCCCCGGCAGCGCGGCCAGCACCGCCCGGCACGTCTCCTCCGGGTCCAGCTCGGGGCGGTCGGCCACGGCGTCCCGCAACAGGTCGAGACCGACGTCGATGTCCCGGTCGGGACGCTCGACCAGACCGTCCGTGTACAGCACGATCCGCGCCCCCTCGGGCAGGTGGAGTCGGGCCGTCTCCACGGGCAGGCCGCTGCCGGTGCCGAGCGGCGGCGAGACGGGCACGTCGGGGATGTGGATGCTGCCGTCGGGGTGGATCACCACGGGCGGCGGGTGGCCGGCGCGGGCCATGACGCAGTCGCCGGTGATCGGATCGTAGATCGCGTACAGACAGGTCGCGCCGGTCACGTTCGGGCCCGCGTCGCCGGGGGTGCGCTCCTGGTCCATCCGGTCGACGAGTTCGTCCAGGTGGCCCAGGATGTCGTCGGGCGGCAGGTCCAGCGCGGAGAAGTTGTGCACCGCGGTCCGCAGCCGCCCCATCGTCGCCGCCGCGTGCAGCCCGTGGCCGACCACGTCGCCGACGACGAGCGCGACCCGGGCGCCCGGCAGCGGGATGACGTCGAACCAGTCGCCGCCGACCCCGGCCTGCGCCGGCAGATAGCGGTACGCGACCTCCACCGACTCCTGCACCGGCAGGTAACGCGGCATCAGGCTGTGCTGGAGCGTGACGGCCATGGTGTGCTCGCGGGTGTAGCGGCGGGCGTTGTCGAGGGAGACGGCCGCGCGCGCCGCGACCTCCTCGGCGAGCGCCAGGTCCTCCTCGTCGAACGGCTGGGACCGGCCGGCGCGCCAGAAGCAGACGGCGCCCAGCAGCGTTCCGCGCGCGGTGAGCGGGGCGGAGATCAGCGAGTGCACCCCGTACTCGACGAGCCGTCGGGCGCCGTCCGGGTCCTGCGCCCGCCACGCTTCCTCGGTGCGCAGATCGGGCTGGAGGACGGTGCGGCCGGTGGCCATGCCGCGGGCCTGCGGGGTCGCGGCTTCGAGCACGACGCGGGTGCCCTCCGGGTAGAAGGGCGCGGCGTCGTCGGCCCCGGCGGTGACGACCCGGCGCACGTCGCGGTCCGCGCCCTGGATCTCCTCGCCGCGCAGCACGGCGTCCACCAGGTCGACGGTGACGAAGTCGGCGAACCGGCCGACGGTCGTCTCCGCCAGCTCCCGCGCGGTCCGCCGCACGTCCAGCGTGGTCCCGATGCGCATGCCGGCCTCGTACACGACCTGGAGGCGCCCCTGCGCGGCCTCGGCGCGGCCGGACATCGCCAGCAGCTCGGTGGTGTCCCGTACGGTCGCGACCCGGCCGCCGGGCCCGTTGGCGCGTACGGCGGAGCCCTTGGCCCCTTCGGTGGGACGCTGGCTGACCGCCAGCGTCCGGTCCCGCACCTCGTACAGCTCGTCGGTGGCCTCCCGGCCCGACACCAGGAGGTCCGCGATGCCCGGCGGCAGCTCCAGCTCGGCCACCTCCCGCCCCTCGGCGTCGTCGGGCAGGTCGAGCAGGCGTCGTGCCTCGTCGTTGGCGAGCCGCAGCCGGCCGTCGCGCGCGACGATGAGGACGCCCTCGCGGACGGAGTGCAGCACCGCGTCGTGGTGTTCGTACAACCGGGTGATCTCGGTGGGCCCGAGCCCGTGCGTCTGGCGCAGCAGCCGCCGGCTGAGCAGCGCGGCCCCGCCGGTGCTCAGCAGCACCGCGCCGCCGGCCGCGCCCAGCACCGCGGGCAGCTGCTCGCGGGCGGCGGACTGGATCCGGGCGACCGTCACCCCGGCCCCGACCGCCCCGACGATCGCGCCGTCCGGGCCGCGCACCGGCACGTACGCCCGGACCTGCGGCCCCAGGCTGCCCACCCACTCCTGGACGACGGTCTCCCCGGCGAGCAGGGGGGCCAGGTCGGCGGTGGACCGCTTGCCGATCTTGTCGGGCTGCGGGTGGGTGAGCCGGGTGCCCTCGCGGTTGATCACGACGAGGAAGTCCACTCCGGCGCCCTTGCGGGCCTCCTCGGCCCTCGGCTGGAGCACTTCGGTCGCGTTCGGCGACACGATCGCGACGGCGGTCCCCGGCGCCCGGGCGAACCCCTCCGCGAGCGCGAGGGACCGGCTGCCGGCCTCCTGGTTGCTCTCCTGCCGGGCCATGACCAGCAGCAGCACGACGGCCCCGACGGCGAGCAGCACCACGACGACGAGCTGGAGCACGAACATCTGCCCCACGACACTCCGCAGCCCGAACACGGACCGTGCCCCACCACCATCCGCTCCGGAGGAGCGCTCGGTACCCGCCATGCACCATTTCTACCTGGATGACACGTCCTGCCGCTCCCGAAGCGCGCTCGTCGCGGGCGGGCGACGATTCCCCCGTTCGGCGGGTGTGGGCGGTGGCCTCGCGCGGGTGCGGGGCCGGCGCCTCCGCCTGGAGCGGGCGAGGCGCAAACGAGGGTGCCCCACCGGGCCAGAGAATGGGACTCGGCGGGGCACCCTCGTGGTGGTGCGGGGGCGGTCGTCAGACCGCGTGGTGCTTGATGCCGGCGACGAACGTGGCGAAGGCGCCGGCGGGGATGCTCAGGACGGGGCCGGCCGGGACCTTGGAGTCACGGACGGGGACGACACCGGTAGCGGACGCATGCGCGGGAGCCCACTCGACACAGGACCCGCCGTTCTCAGTGCTGTAGCTGCTCTTGACCCACTGGTGGGGAGAGTTGGTCGTCACTGGGTGCCCTTTCGTAGCTGCTCAATCATGGCGACGGAATCCGCTTGAGATGCCGCCTCCACCTGTAGCTGATGGTAGTTCTTCACCAACGGCAGCACGGATGCCTGATCACGGTCGAGAAACCCCTGAGTTTGAGACTCGACGTATGACATCAGAGACCGATCAGGCAGCGTCAGAAGGTGGACCAACCGGATAAATGGCTTCCGCTCTCCCATGGAGAACGGGGCGATCTGAAGTGCCGTGTTCGGAAGCAGAGCGAACTCGATCAGCCTCTCCATCTGAGCCCGCATGATCTCAGGGCTTCCCACCTGTCGACGGATGCAACTCTCGTCCAGCACTACGAACACGAGTGGCCACGGCTTGCGTACAAGCGCAGCCTGGCGCTCTATCAGGACCTCGACTCGATCGTGGGCTTGCTCGGGGCTGATGTCGTCACGTTGGACTGCACCGTCCGCCAGTGCCTGGGCGTACTCCCGCGTCTGAAGCGGCCCGGGAACGACCCCGTTCTCAAACAGACGGACTTCCGCCGCGCGCGCTTCATGGGACAGGTACTCCGAGAAGCCTTCAAGCAACGCGGCCGGCCTCACCGCTTGGCTCTGACGTTCGAGGCGATCGCCGGTTCCGAACGTCAGATCAAGTTTTTTGGCAAAGCGTTGAGTTGTTGATCTGCGGCCAGTTTCAATGGCAGATACCTGCGAACCGGTGCACCCGAGCCGACGCGCTAGCTCCTCCTGTGTCCAGCCACGCTCATCTCGCATTGCCCGTACGAGCTGCCCGAACTTGTCGCGCGGAGACCTCTCGGGATGTAACTGCTTGCGGTTTACCATCTGCGCGCCCTAACTCTCTCAACTCATGCGTCTAGTTGAGCCCGGATCGACTCTAGGCCACGCTGAAGTGACTTGGTAGTGAAACCGCTACGGAGAGGAGTCGTCGTGCATGGCGAACTCTCGGTCGGCGAACTCGCGTACGACACCGTCGAGAAGAGGTGCGGGGTGGTCATGGACGTCTACGGGTCCCTGGTCATGCTCCGCCCGCGGCACGGCGGATGCGAGTGGGACGCACGGCGCGAACACATCCGCGTCGCGACCCTCGACGACCGACTCGGCTCCGCGCTCGCCGAGTTGAACGCGATCAGCAGCAACCGCACGCCCTAACCACCCACAGCTCCGTCTTCGCGCATCAGCGTTTCCCTAACGCTGAAGAGAATTGCGCGACGGCGGTAAAGGGGGGCGGGGAGCAACGGTCCCTCCTCGTCCCCTTGGTCCCGGCCGCCCCGCGGGCACGCCCCTGCCCCGGCGCGCGGCCGGGACCACCCACCCCCACACCCCACCCTCCACAGGAGGAACCGCATGATCGAGCGAGGCCAGTACAAGGGCTGGCGATCCGTACGCATGCTCGGCGAGGACATCGTCGTGTCCGCCGTG
>NZ_JBEYTZ010000090.1:0-5041 GCF_040643215.1 Streptomyces sp. NPDC047315
GGCGTTGAACTCCTCGGGTCTTCACCGGTGTTTGCGGAGCGGATCGCGGCGTGTGAGGCGGCGTTGAAGCCGCATGTGGACTGGTCCCTGACCGACGTCCTGCGCGGCGACGGAACAGAGTTGACGCGGGTGGATGTGGTGCAGCCCGTTTTGTGGGCGGTGATGGTGTCGCTGGCCGCAGTCTGGGCCGAGCACGGCGTCATTCCCGCAGCAGTGATTGGGCATTCCCAGGGTGAGATAGCGGCGGCCTGTGTTGCGGGCGCTCTTACTTTGGACGACGGCGCCCGGATTGTTGCGTTGCGTAGCCGGGCACTTCGCGCCCTGTCGGGTGGTGGTGCGATGGCCTCACTCGGCCTCGGTGCTGCCGATGCTGAGGGCTTCTTCCCGACCGGTGGCGGTGTCGTGGTGGCGGCGGTGAACGGGCCGTCATCGACCGTCGTTTCCGGTCCGCCGCAGGCCGTGGCCGATGTGGTCGCCGCTGTCGAGGCGGCCGGGCACCGGGCCCGCACCATCGACGTCGACTACGCGTCCCACGGCCCCCAGGTCGACCAGATCACCGACGAACTCCACCGTGTGCTCGCCGGGATCCAACCGGCCACGAGCGACGTCGCCTTCTACTCCACCGTCACCGCCGGACCCGTCGACACCACCACCCTCGACACCCACTACTGGGTCACCAACCTCCGCGAACAGGTCCGCTTCTCCGACACGGTTGGTGCGCTGTTGGACGGTGGGCATCGGTTGTTCGTCGAGGTGAGTCCTCATCCGGTGTTGACGTTCGGTTTGGAGGAGGTGTTCGAGGGCGTTGGTGTCGATGGGGTGACGGTGCCGACGTTGCGTCGTGGTTCGGGTGGCCAGGGGCAGTTGGCGTTGTCGGTGGGGAAGGCGTTCGTCGCCGGCGCCCCGGTGGACTGGTCGACCTGGTTCCCTGCGGCGTCCCGGCACACCGTCGACCTCCCCACGTACGCCTTCCAACGCCAGCGCTACTGGCTCGCGCCCGCAGCGGGCGCCGGCGGGCTGGGCGCGGCGGGGCTGCACGGCAGCGATCACCCGCTGCTGCCCGGCGCCGTACACCTGGCCGACGGCGGGCTCGTGCTCACCGGTCGCCTGCCGGCCGGCCCCGGCGGCTGGCTGGGAGACCACGCGGTCGGCGGGGCGGCACTCGTGCCCGGCGCCGTACTCGTGGAGTGGGCGCTGCGCGCCGCCGACGAAGCGGGCTGCGGCGGCGTGGAAGAACTGACGTTGCGGCAGCCGCTCGCCGTGCCCGCGGCCGGTGACCTCCAGGTGCGGGTGTCGGTGAGCGCGCCCGCCGACGACGCCACCCGTGAGGTGCGGGTGGACTCCCGCGCCGAACGCGAGCGGGCCGACGGCACCTGGACCTGTCACGCCACCGGCCTCCTCACGCCCGACCCGACCGCCCCCGCCACCGAAGTCCCGAGCGCATGGCCGCCGGCCGGCGCCGAACCCGTCGACACGACGGACTTCTACGCGCGGCTGGAGGCCGCGGGCTACTCCTACGGCGACGCGTACCACGGGCTGCGCGCCCTGTGGCGGCACGGGAACGAACTGCTGGCCGAGGTCGTGCTGCCCGACGGCACGGGCGACGGCGAGGACGGGTTCGGCATCCACCCCGTGCTCCTGGACGCCGCGCTCCACCCCGGTCTGCTGCGGGAGGAGCCCGCGACGGACGGACCGGTGTGGCTGCCGTTCGCCTGGTCCGGGGTCGCGTTGCGGGCGGCCGGGGCCCGCCTCGTACGCGTCAGACTGACGCCCCGTCCGTCTACCGGCGGTGCCGACGACGGCCAGCGCGAGCTGAGCGTGACCGTAGCCGACGCGCTGGGCGCCCCGGTCCTCACCGCCGCATCGGTCGTGCTGCGCCCTGCGGACCCCGGCCGGTTGCGCGCCGCCGCCGGGGGCGGCGGGCGGCTGTTCGCCCTGGCGTGGACGCCCTTGGCACGGACGGTCGAGCCCCAGGCCGCGGGCGGAGACGTCCGTACGGACTGGGTCATCCTCTCCGACGAGGGCCCCGCGGCGGTCGCGGAAGCCGTGGACGACGGCGCCGCGGTGGTCGTCGCGGACGTGCACACCGGAAGCAGCTCGGGCCTGGTCGAGGTCGAACGGGCCTCGGCGCTGGTACGCACCTGGCTGGCCGAACCCCGTACGGCCGGTGCCCGGCTGGTGGTGCTCACCCGAGGAGCCCTGCCGGTGGAGCTGCCCGGCGGGCCGCCCGCGCCGCACCCCGCCGGGACCGGGATACGGGGCCGGCTGCGGCACGTGCTGTCGGCCCACCCCGGCCGCGTGCTCCTGCTCGACCTCGAACCATCAGATGACGGCGCCGCGGCGGCGCTGCTCGACGCCGACGTGTCGGGCGCCGTGCGTACGGCGTTGGCCAGCGGCGAGCAGGTCGTGGCGGTGCGCGCCGGCAGGGTCCTCGCACCCCGCTGGGTTCCCGACTCGGCCGCGGGCGCCCGCGAACCGGCCGCCGAGGACGGCGGCACCGTCCTGGTATGCGGCGGCACCGGGGCGTGGGGCGCCAAGGTGGCCGAGTACGTGGCGCGCACCGGACGGGCGGACCGGTTGGTCCTGGTCAGCCGCCGCGGCCCGACGGCGCCGGGCGCGACGGAACTCGCGGCCCGGCTGGAGTCGTACGGCCCCCGGGTCGACGTGGTGGCTGCGGACCTCACCGACGCGGATTCGGTGGCCGCGGTCCTCGCCGGCATCGCCCCGGCGCACCCGCTGACCGGGATCGTGCACGCCGCCGGGGCGCGCTCGGGTGCACCCGCGCAGGTGTGGCACGCGAAGTCCACGGTCGCCGCCCTGCTCGCCGCGACCGCCGTCGAAGTGCCCACGCTGCGACGGTTCGTGGTGTTCAGCGAGCCGGTGAACGACCCGGACGCGTCGAACGCCATCGACCACGTCGCCGCCCGCGCGTACTGCGACGCACTGATGGCGCACCGGCGTGCCGGAGGGCTGCCGGGCACGTCGGTGACATGGGCCCGCGAAGCCGCCGCCCCCGACGACTCCGCCGACGCTCGGGACGACGACGCCGTGTTCGCCGCGGTGTGGACGCACCGGGAGCCGCACCTGCTGGTCACGGGGGCGGACGGCCCGCTGCCCGCCGCCCCGCCGCACGCGATCGCCGTACGGGTCGACTTCACCGGCCCGCGACGGCGCGCCGCAGCCGACCGGACGGCCCGGCCGGTCGACCTGGCGGCGCGGCTCGCCTCACTGTCCGACGACGACCGGCACCGCACTGTGCTGGACGTCGTACGAGGGCACGCCGCAGCCGTGCTCGGACACGCCGACCCCGAATCCGTCCCGGCCCGGGCCGCCTTCAAGCAGCTCGGTTTCAGCTCGTTGACGTCCGTGGAGCTGCGGGACCGGCTCACGGCGGCCACCGGGCTGCGGCTGCCCACCGCGTACGTCTTCCGCCACCCCACCCCGCAGGAGGTCGCGGACGACCTGGTGCGCCGACTCGCGGCCGACCCTGACCCGGGCCCGGGCGCCGCTACGCCCACGCAGCAGGTCGTCCGCGCCGACGGCGGGAACACGCTGCTGAACGAACTGGCCCGACTGGAGGCCGCGGTGGCGGGCACCGCGGTGGACGAGGGCGACGTGGCCATGGTCACCACCCGCCTGGAGGACCTGTTGGCGACCTGGCGGCAGGCGCACGGGAGTGCGCCCGCGGCCCCCGTCGCGGCGGCGGACCACCTCAGATCCGCCTCGGCCCAGCAGGTGCTGGACTTCATCGATAACGAGCTTGGAGTGTCCTGAAATGGTGGCCCCCCATGGCGAATGAAGAGCAGCTCGTCGACTACCTCAAGCGTGTTGCCGCCGAACTCCAGCAGACGCGGCAGCGCCTGCACGAGGTGGAGGAGCGCCACCAGGAGCCCGTGGCCATCGTCGGCATGGCCTGCCGCTTCCCCGGCGACGCCGACTCGCCAGAGGCGCTGTGGGACCTGGTGGCCGACGGCCGGGACGTCATCGGCCCGTTCCCCACCGACCGGGGCTGGGACCTGGAGAACCTGTACGACCCGGATCCGGCCACCCCCTGGACCAGCTACGTGCGCGAGGGCGGATTCGTCCGCACCGCCGACGAGTTCGACGCGGACTTCTTCGACATCTCCCCGCGCGAGGCGCTGGCGATGACGCCCCAGCAGCGGCTGCTGCTGGAGGTCGCCTGGGAGTCCTTCGAACGGGCCGGCATCGACCCCCGCACGCTCAAGGGCAGCCGCACCGGGGTCTACGCGGGAGTGTCCAGCGAGGACTACTACTCGCGCCTGCCGCGCATCCCCGAGGGCTTCGAGGGCCACGCCACCACCGGCAGCCTCAACAGTGTCCTCTCCGGGCGCGTCGCCTACGCGCTGGGGCTTGAAGGTCCGGCGGTGACGGTGGACACGGCATGCTCGTCGTCGCTGGTGGCGATGCACCTGGCCGTCAAGGCGCTGCGGCAGGGCGAGTGCACGCTGGCCCTGGCGGGCGGGGCGCTGGTGCTCTCGTCGCCGCTGATGTTCACCGAGTTCTGCCGTCAGCGCGGGCTCTCGCCCGACGGCCGGTGCAAGGCGTTCGCCGCGTCGGCCGACGGCACCGGGTTCTCCGAGGGCGTCGGCCTGGTGCTGTTGGAGCGGCTGTCCGACGCGCGGCGCAACGGGCACCGGGTCCTTGCGGTGCTGCGTGGCTCGGCGGTCAACCAGGACGGGGCGAGCAACGGCCTGTCCGCTCCCAACGACGCAGCGCAGGAGCGGGTGATCCGCCAGGCGCTGGCCGACGCCCGGCTGTCCACGGCCGACGTCGACGCCGTCGAGGCGCACGGCACGGGCACGAAGTTGGGCGACCCGATCGAGGCGGGCGCGCTACTGGCGACGTACGGCCAGGACCGGCCGGCGGACCGGCCGCTGTGGCTCGGCTCGGTGAAGACGAACATCGGTCACACGCACGCCACCGCCGGTGTGGCCGGTGTGATCAAGATGGTGATGGCCTTGCGACACGGGGTGTTGCCGGCCACCTTGCACGTGGATGAGCCGTCGCCGTACGTGGACTG
>NZ_JBEYTZ010000091.1:0-4946 GCF_040643215.1 Streptomyces sp. NPDC047315
CAAACCATTGCTCGCCCCGTCCTGATTCACCGCCGAACCACGCACCACCCCCAACACCCGATGCCCAAGCCGCCGCGCATCCGACAACCGCTCCAGCAACACCAACCCGACCCCCTCGGAGAGGGAGGTGCCGTCGGCCGCGTCCGCGAACGGCTTGCAGTGTCCGTCGGGCGCCAGCCCGCGTTGCCGGGAGAACTCGGTGAACATCCCCGGGGTCGCCATCACCGTCACGCCGCCCGCCAGCGCGAGCGTGCACTCCCCCTGGCGCAGGGCCTGGCAGGCGAGGTGGATGGCGACCAGCGCGGAGGAGCAGGCGGTGTCGACGGAGACCGCGGGGCCTTCCAGTCCGAGCGTGAAGGCGACGCGTCCGGACAGGACGCTCAGGGCGTTGCCGGTCAGCAGGTGGCCCTCGGTGCCGTGCTCGACGTGCGGGGTGCCGAAGCCGGGGAGTCCGGCCCCGGCGTAGACGCCGGTCGCGCTGCCCTTGAGGTCGCGCGGGTCGATCCCGGCGCGTTCCAGCAGCTCCCAGGACGTCTCCAGGAGCAGTCTTTGCTGGGGCTCCATGGCGAGGGCTTCGCGCGGGGAGATGCCGAAGAAGGCCGCGTCGAACCGGTCGGCGTCGTACAGGAAGCCGCCCTGTCGGACGTAGCTGGTGCCGGGGCTGTCCGGGTCCGGGTCGTGCAGGGCCGTGAGGTCCCAGCCGCGGTCCGCGGGGAAGTCGCCGATCGCGTCGCGCCCTTCGGCGACCAGCTCCCACAGCTCTTCGGGGGAGGTGACGCCGCCGGGGAAGCGGCAGGCCATGCTGACCACGGCCACCGGTTCCTGGGCGCGCTCCTCCGCTTCGCGCAGCCGCTGGCGGGTCTGCCCGAGGTCTGCCGTGACGCGCTTGAGGTACTGGCGGAGTTTGTCTTCCGTGCCCGACGTCACTTCTGTCCCTCCATCAACGGCCGTACGGTCGAAGGCGTCACAGTTCCCGGTCAATCAGCTCGAAGATCTCGTCGTCGGTGGCCGACTCGACGTCGTCGAATCCCACCGGGCCGTCGGCGCCTTCGGCGGCCGGGGCGGCGTGCACCGCGGACAGCAGTCCGGTCAGCCGCCTGGCGAGCCGGCCGCGCGCCCCGTCGTCAAGTTCCAGGGCGGTCAGGGTGGCCTCGATCCGGCCGAGTTCACCCAGCAGCGGGTCCACCGGGTCGCCCGTGGTCGCCGTCGCGTCCGGCGCCAGCCGCTCTCGGAGGTGTTCGGCGAGCAGTCCGGCCTCGACGTAGTCGAAGACCAGTGAGGCGGGCAGCCGGAGCCCGGTGGCCGCGGCGAGCCGGTTGCGGAGTTCGACGACGGTGAGCGAGTCGAACCCGAGCTCCTTGAACGACGCGTCGGCCCGTACGGTGGCGGCGTCGGCGTGGCCCAGGACCGCTGCCGCGTTCGTACGGACCAGGTCGAGCAGGAACTGCCGCTGCCCGTCGACGGGCAGGGCCGCCAACCGGTCGGCCAGGTCGCCCGGTGCTTGCCGGGTCGCGGCGGTGCGGCGCGGCGCAGCCCCGGCGGCCAGGGTCCGCAGCAGTACGGGCAGGGCGGGGTCGGACCGGTCGGGCAGGGCCCGGGGGTCGAGGTCGAGGGCCACCAGGTGCGCGTCGCCGCGGGCGAGGGAGGCGTCGAACAGGGCGAGGCCGTGGGGAGTGGAGATGGGGCGGAAGCCCGTGCGCGCCATGCGGGCGAGGTCCGTTCCGGTGAGCCCGCCGGCCATTCCGCTCGCTTCGGCCCACAGGCCCCAGCCGACCGAGTTACCCGCCAGCCCGGCGGCACGTCGATGCGCGATCAGCGCGTCGCAAAAGGCGTTCGCCGCGGCGTAGTTCGCCTGACCGGCGCTTCCCAGCGTCCCGGCGGCGGACGACAGCACGACGAACATCGTCAGCGGCAGGTGCTCCGTCGCCCGGTGCAGGTTGAACGCGCCGGCCGCCTTCGCACCCCACACGCCGGCCAGTCGCTGCGCCGACAGCCCCGACACCACCCCGTCGTCGACCACGCCCGCGGCATGCACCACGCCGGCCAAGGGGTGCTCGGGGCCGATGCCCTCGACGACGTCCTTCACCGCTGTCGGATCGGCCATGTCTACGGCCTCCACCCGCACCGACGCGCCCAGCTGCGTCAGCCGCTCCACCAGGCCGTCGACGCCCGGCGCAGCCGCCCCGCGCCGGCCCGTGAGGACCATGTGGCGCACTCCGCCGCGCACCAGGTGCTCCGCGACCAGTCCGCCCAGGGTGCCCGTGCCGCCCGAGACCAGCACCGTTGCGCCGTCGTCGATTCCGGGGGAAGGGCGCAGCACCACCTTCCCCACGTGCCGCGCTCCGCTCAGGTACCGGAACGCCTCCCGCCCCTGTGCCAGGGGCCACGACCGGACCGGCGCCGGGGCCAGTACTCCTTGCTCGAACAGCTCCCGCAGTACCTTCAGCATCCGGCCGATCCCCGTCGGGCCCGCGTCCGGGACGAGGTCGAAGGCGCGGTACGAACCCGTGCCCGGGTGGGCGGTCTTCACCTCGTCGGGGTCGCGGACGTCCGTTTTGCCCATCTCCACGAATCGGCCGCCGTCGGCCAACGTGCGAAGCGACGCGTCGGTGAACTCTCCCGCGAGGCTGTTCAGCACCACGTCCACGCCGCGCCCGCCCGTCGCCTCCCGGAACGCGTCCTCGAAGTCCAGGTCGCGCGAGGACGCGCGGTGCGCCGCGTCCACGCCCATCGCCTCCAGCGCCGCGTGCTTCGCCGGGCTCGCGGTCGCGAAGACCTCCGCGCCCAGGTGTCGGGCGATCTGCACCGCGGCCGTCCCCACGCCACCGGTCGCCGAGTGCACCAGCACCGATTCCCCGGCCCGCAGGCCGCCGAGCTCCACCAGTCCGAACCACGCCGTCAGGAAGTTCACGGGCACGGAGGCCGCCTGCTCGTCGGTCCACCCGTCGGGCGGGCGCACCAGCATGCGTGCGTCGGCCACGGCCAGCGGGCCGAACGCCCCGTCGAACACCCCCATGACCCGGTCCCCCGCTGCCAGTTCGGTCACCCCGGGACCCACCTCGACCACCCGGCCCGCGCCCTCGCTGCCGCTCACGTCGGCACCGCCCGGGTACATGCCCAGGGCGATCAGGACGTCCCGGAAGTTCACCCCGGCAGCGCCCACCGCGATGCGCACCTCGCCGTCCGCCAACTCCGCATCTGCCTCTGGCGCGGCGACGACGTCGATCCCGTCGACGGAGCCCGCGGCGCGCAGGCCCAGCCGCCAGGGGCCGCGGTCCGGCGGGAGCAGTGCGCCGCCGGCGCGCGTCAACCGGGGCACCAGCACCCGGCCGTCGCGCAGGGCGAGCTGCGGTTCGTCGACGGCCAGGGCGCTGGTCACCGCGTGCCGGATCGCGTCGATCCCGGGGGCATCGGTGCCGGTGTCGCTGTCGGTGTCGAGCAGGACGAAGCGGTCCGGGTTCTCCTGCTGGGCGCTGCGCACCAGGCCCCAGACGGCTGCCGCGGCCGGGGCGGGCGTCTCGTCGTCGACCGCGGCGGCGCAGCGGGTGACGATCACCAGGGGGGTGTTGGTCAGCCGCGGTTCCGCCAGCCAGGCACGTAGCACGTCCAGCGTCTCCGTCACGGCCGCCAGCGCGCGGTCCGCGTCCTCCGCGCCGTCCGCGCGCGTTTGTGCTTGCGTTTCCACGTCCGCGGGAAGCGCCACGGCGACCGAGGGTGCGTCGGTGCCGGTGCCGAGAGCAGCCACCAGGGCGGCGAAGTCGGCGAATCCGTTCGTTCCCGCGACGCTGTCGGCCGGGGACCGGCCGCCGAGCACGGCCCACTCACCGTCGTACGGGGCGGCCTCGGGCACCGTGCTGCCGACCGCCGGTGCCAGCGCCGCCCACTCCACGCGGTACAGGCCGGTCACCTCGCGGGTACGGGCGGCGGACAGCTCGGCGAGCTGAGCGGGTCGCATCACGACCGACTCGGCCGTGAGCACCGGCGCACCGGCCGGGTCGGCGACCGTCAGCCGTAGGCCCTGGTCCAGCCGCTCGCCGCGCGGCGTCAGCAGGACCCGTACCGTACGCGCCCCCACCGCGTGGAGCGTCACCCCGCCCCACGAGAACGGCAGCCACACCTGTCCTTCGCCGGCCTGCCCCAGGAGGAACACCGGGTGCAGGGCCGCGTCCAGGAGCGCCGGGTGTACGCCAAAGGCGTCGGCGTCACCCGCTTCGTCCGGCAGCTCGACCTCGGCGAGCAGGTCGGCGCCGTCCCGCCATGCGGCCCGTACGCCCTGGAACGCGGGCCCGTAGCCGTAGCCGGCCGCCTCCGTCCTCGCGTAGAAGTCCTGCACGTCGATCGCCTCCGCGCCGGCCGGCGGCCACGCGCCGGTACGGGCGGTCTCCATGCCCGTCCGGTCGGGGCCGAGCACTCCTTCGGCATGGCACAGCCACGCGTCGTCCGCCGCTCCGGCCGGAGCGTCCGCGCCGTCCTGGCGCGAGTAGATCCGGACCTTGCGTCGGCCGTCGCCCTCGACGGCGTCCACCGCGACCTGTACCCGGACGCCGCCTTCCGACGGAAGGAGCAGGGGCGCTTGGAGTACGAGTTCGTCCACGGTGCCGCAACCTGCCTCGTCGGCCGCCCGTAGTGCCCACTCCACGAGGGCCGCGCCCGGTATGAGCACCGCGTCCCCGATTCGGTGGTCAGCGAGCCAGGCAGCCCGGCCCGCCGTCAGCCGACCGGTGAGCACACGGGTGTCGCCACCCGCCAACTCCACCGCGGCGCCCAGCAAGGGATGACCGGAGGAGACGAGCCCCAAGCCCTCGGGGTCGCTACCGAACTCGCCGTCGCCCTCCAGCCAGTAGCGGTGGCGTTGGAAGGCGTAGGTGGGGAGGTCGGTGGTGTGGGGTGTGGTGGTGGTGTCGTGGGTGGTGAACCATGCGCGCCAGTCGACGTCGGTGCCGTGG
>NZ_JBEYTZ010000092.1:0-4757 GCF_040643215.1 Streptomyces sp. NPDC047315
TCCTCAAGGAACCCACCCGACCGCGTATACGCAGTCCCCGGATGATCCGGATCCGGATGATAGAGACCCTCCACATCCCACCCACGATCCACCGGGAACGACCCGATCGCGTCCCCGCCCCCCGCCACCAAATCCCACAAATCCCCCGGCGAAGCCACACCCCCGGGAAAACGACACGCCATCCCCACGATCGCAATCGGCTCGTTGGCGCGGTCCTCGACCGCCTGTAGCCGCTGCCTGGTCTGCTGGAGTTCGACGGTCACCCGCTTGAGGTACTCCAGGGTCCGGTTCTCCGACATGGTTCAGGACGCTCCCAGATCGTTGTCGATGAGGTCGAAGATCTCCGACTCGGTCGCCGCGCGGATCCGTTCGACCGCGTCGTCGGGCGCGCTCGCCGTCCCCAGCGAGAGCGCGAGGGAACGCAGGCGGGCGGCCACGCGGTCGCGTTCCGCTTCGTCGACGGTGTGCAGGAGCGCGGAGAGCCGGTCGAGTTCCGCGTCGAGATCCGGGCCGGCGTCTTCGACCCCTTGTCCTTCCAGCAGTTCCCTCAGGTGTTCGGCGAGGGCGGTCGGGGTCGGGTGGTCGAACACCAGGGTCGGGGGCAGTACGAGGCCGGTCGCCACCTGTAGGCGGTTGCGGAGTTGTACGGCGCCCAGCGAGTCGAGGCCCAGTTCCTTGAGCGCCCGGTCGGGGTCGAGGGCCGCCGCCCCGGAGTAGCGCAGCACCGACGCGACCTGCGTGAGGACCCCTCGTAGGACGGTCTGACGCCGTTCCGGTTCGGCCAGGCCGAGCAGTTGCTGCGGTGACAGTTCGGCGCTCTGCGCTTCCGCGGCGGGGGCGTCGGGCAGCAGGTCGCGCAGGACGGCCGGGGCGAACCCCGTCTTCGCGAACTCGCGCAGCGCCACGGGGTCGAGGCGCGCGGGCACGAGCAGTGCGTCGGGCAGGGTGCGCGTGAGGTCGAAGAGGGCGAGGGCCTCGTCGGTGGACAGGGGCAGCAGGCCGGTTCCGGTCAGCGGTTGCGCGTCGGGGGCGGCCAGGTGGCGCGTCATGCCGCTGCTCTGTTCCCACAGTCCCCAGGCGAGGGAGGTGGCGGGGAGCCCCTTGGCGCGGCGCCACTGGGCGAACGCGTCGAGGAAGGCGTTGGCTGCCGCGTAGTTGCCCTGGCCGGGGCCGCCGACGGTGCCGGCGATCGAGGAGAAGAGCACGAACGCGCGCAGGTCGAGGTGGGCGGTGAGTTCGTGCAGCCACAGCGCCGCGTCGACCTTCGGACGCAGCACCTTCTCGACCTGCTCGGCGGTCAGGGTGGTGAGCACGCCGTCGTCCAGGACGCCCGCGGAGTGGACGACGGCGACCAGCGGGTGGTCGTCGTCGGCGACGGATGCGATCAGGGCTGCGACATCGGCGCGGTCGGACGTGTCGCAGGCCGCGATGCGGACCCGGGCGCCGGCGGCAGCCAGGTCGGCCTTGAGTTCGGCGGCCCCTTCCGCGTCCGCACCGCTACGGCTGGCCAGCAGCAGGTGGCGGACGCCGTGTTCGGTGACGAGGTGGCGGGCGACCAAGGCGCCGATGCCGCTCGTACCGCCCGTGATCAGCACGGTGCCTTCGGCGTCGAACGGTTCGACGTGGGTCGGTTCGACGTGGGTCGGTTCGGCGTCGAACGGTTCGGCAGGCCCGGGCTGAGGGCGGGCCCGCACCATGCGGGGCGCGAGGAGTGCACCGTCCCGGACGGCCAGTTGGGGCTCGTCGACGGACAAGGCAGCAGGCAGGTCGCGCTGCTCGACGTCGCGTTCCAGATCCACGAGCCGGAACCGTCGGGGGTGTTCGGACTGTGCCGTACGGAGCAGGCCCCACAGCGCCGCGTCGACGAGGTCCGGTGCCTCCCCGCCGTCGGGCGCGACGGCCCCTCGGGTCAGGAAGACGAGTTCGGCGGCGGCGAAGCGGTCGTCGGCGAGCCAGTTCCGCAGCAGCGCGAGCGTGTGGTGGACCCGGTCGCGGACCGCGTCCGGCCGCGGCGCGTCCGCGCTTCGGCTCGGGCCGGGCACGACCACGACGTCCGGTGTCGCCGCCCCGCCGGCCAGGGCCGCCGTCAGCGCCGCCAGGTCGGCAAAGCACTCGGGGCCGCCGTCCGTGGGGCCGGGGAGGGGGTCGGAGCCGAGCACGGCGTACCGCGGCGGCGGGCCGGCGTCCGGCTCCGGGACCGGTGCGCACGTCGTCCACTCGACGCGGAACAGCGAGTTCGCCGTCGTCTGCTGCGCTGCCGCCTTGAGCCGTTCGACGGAGACCGGCCTGGCGGTCACCGAGTCCACGGAGACCACGGGCCGGCCCTCGTCGTCGAACGCGACCATGGCCACGGTCCGGGCGCCGGTACGGGTCAGGTGCACACGGAGCGACACCGGTCCGGGCACCGCGGAGTGCATCCGCACCCCGGTCCAGGCGAAGGGCAGCCACGCCTGCCCCGGGCCCCCGCCGTCGCCTCCGCCGTCGTCCCCGCCGTCGCCGATGACGTCGGCCACCGCGGCGTGGAAGGCGGCGTCGAGCAGTGCGGGGTGCACCCGGAAGCGGCGGCAGTCGGATGCGAGGTCGTCCGCCGCGCTGACGTCGGCGTACGTCTCGGGGCCGGCGGCGAGCGCCGACCGCAGCCCCCGGAAGGTCGGGCCGTAGTCGAAGCCGCGCCCGGCGAGCCGGTCATACAGCTCGCCGGTCTGCACCGGCGTGCCCTCTGCAGGGGGCCAGGCGCCGAGCCGGGCCGGCCGCGGCGCGGGCTCCGGGGACAGCCGACCGGTGGCGTGCCGGGTCCACTCCTGCGGCTGCTGCCGTACGCCGCCGAGCTCCGCTTCGTCCGGTGCGGAGTACACGTCGATCGGGCGGCGCCCCGCTTCGTCCGGTTCGCCCACGCGCACCTGGATCCGCAGGGCGCCGTCTTCGGGCAGGACCATCGGCTCCTCGATGGTGAGCTCTTCGACGGCCTCGCATCCGACGGTGGCGGCGACGCCCGCCGCGAGTTCCACGTAGGCGGTCCCGGGGGCCAGAACGGTGCCGAACACCGCGTGGTCCGTCAGCCAGGGGAAGCTCTGCCGTGACCACCGGCCGGTCAGCAGCCACTCGGATCCGCCGGCCACGGGCGTGGCAGCGGAGAGCATCGGGTGGTCGGCCGGCGCCAGTCCTGCCCCGGCGACGTCGCCCGCGCTCTCCGCACCGGCCTGCGCCCAGTAGCGCTGGTGCTGGAAGGGGTAGGTGGGCAGCGGCACGGTGCGGCCCGGCGGGCAGAGCGCGGACAGGTCGACCGCTCCGCCGCGGGCGTGCAGCCTGCCGGCGGACGTGCGGAAGCCACCGAGTCCGCCGTCGTCGCGGCGGGTGGACCCGACGATCGTCACCCGGGCCGGGTCGACGCCCGACGCGGCCACCGTCTGCTCGATCGCGACGGACAGCACGGGGTGCGGGCTGATCTCGACGAAGGTGCGGCAGCCGGCGGCGACCAGGGCCCTGGTGGCCCGGTCGAACTCGACGGTGCCGCGCAGGTTCCGGTACCAGTAGTCGGCGTCGAGTCCGGCGGTGTCGAGGACGTCGCCGGTCACCGTGGACAGCAGGGGGATCTCCCCGGTCCGGGGCCTGACGGGGGCGAGTGCTTCGGCGAGGCGTTCGCGGATGGACTCGATCTGCGGCGAGTGCGACGCGTAGTCGACGGGGATGCGTCGGATCCACACCCCTTCGGCGTCGCACTGCGCGATCAGTTCGGCCATCGCTTCGACGGCACCGGCGACGACGACGGTGGAGGGGCCGTTCGCCGCCGCGACGGACAGCCGTCCGGGCCAGCGCTCGATCCGCCGGGCCACCTGCTCAAGGGGTTCGTTGATCGACGCCATCGCACCGTGGCCGGCCAGCGTCGCGAGTTCGGCGCTGCGCAGCGCCACCACCCGTGCCGCGTCGTCGAGGGAGAGGCCGCCGGCGACGCACGCCGCGGCGATCTCGCCCTGGGAGTGGCCGACGACGACGTCCGGGTGGACGCCGTACGAGCGCCAGAGCGCGGCCAAGGAGACCATCACGGAGAACAGGACGGGCTGGACGACGTCGACGCGCTCCAGCGGCGGGGCGCCGGGGGCGGCGCGCAGCACGTCTTCCGGGGACCAGGAGAGATAAGGCGCGAGCGCCTTCGCGCAGGCGGCCATCTGCTCGCCGAAGGCCGGCGATTCGTCGAGGAGTTCGACGGCCATGCCCGCCCACTGGCTTCCCTGGCCGGGGAAGACGAAGGCGACCTTGCCCGGTTTGGCGACGGCGTCCCGGGCCGTGCGCTCCGACGGCTCGTCGCGGTGGATCGCGCGCAGGCCGGCGAGCAGTCGGGTGCGGTCGTGGCCGATGACGGCCGCCCGGTGGTCGAGGTGGCCACGGGTCGTGGCGAGGGAGTGCGCGACGTCGACCACGTCCAACGACGGATCGGCGCTGACGTGCGCGTGCAGCCGGGCCGCCTGCTCCCGCAACGCGGCCGGCGACTTCGCCGACAACAACCACGCCACCTCACCGACCGAACTGTCTTCAGCGCGGGGCGCGGCGGGGCGGTCGATCGCGGGGGCTTCTTCGAGGATCACATGGGAATTGGTGCCGCCGATTCCGAACGCCGATATGCCGGCGCGGCGGGGTCGGTCGCCCGCCGGCCATTCCACCGAATCCGACAGCAACCGCACACCGTCCCACTCCACTTTCTCCGTGGGCTCATCGCCATACAAAGACGCCGGCAACACACCGTGCTGCAACGCCTCCAC
>NZ_JBEYTZ010000093.1:0-4688 GCF_040643215.1 Streptomyces sp. NPDC047315
GAGTTCGAGGAACAGATCTCCTCCCTCACCTTCCACCAGCCGACACTTCCACTGATCAGCAACCTCACAGGGGAGCCGGCTGGTCCGGAGATCGCCACGCCCGCGTACTGGGCCCGACACATCCGCCAACCCGTCCACTTCGCCCCCGCCATTACGCACGTGGCCCCCGACACCGGTGTCTTCCTCGAACTCGGCCCGGATCCGGTCCTGGCCACCGCAACCCAACGCACCCTCGACGCCGACCACAGCCCCGTCGTGACCTCCGTCCTGCATCGCAAGCGAACTGACACCGATGCGCTCGCCCTCGCTCTGGCCCAGCTCCACACCCACGGCACCGACGTCGACTGGCGCGCATGGTTCACCACCCACGACACCACCACCACACCCCACACCATCGACCTCCCCACCTACGCCTTCCAACGCCACCGCTACTGGTTGGCGTCGGGCGGTGTCGGAGACGTGGGCGCGGCCGGGCTGCGGCGGGTGGAGCACGCGTTGTTGCCGGCCGCTGTCGCGCTCGCCGACGGCGGACTGTTGCTGTCGGGCCGGGTGATGGCCACCGGCGACCGCGCCTGGCTGGCCGACCACCGAATCCTGGGGACCGTCCTGGTGCCGGGTGCGGCGCTGGTGGAGTGGGCGTTGCGGGCCGCCGACGAGGCGGGCTGTGGCGGCGTGGACGAACTCGTCCTCCAAGCACCCCTGGTGGTGCCCGAAGCAGGCGCCGTGCAGATCCAGGTCGTCGTGGACGCTGCGGCCTCGGACGGCGCACGTGACGTACGCGTCTACTCGCGCCCGGAGCGTGACGGCGCCGACGACACCGAGGGTGACGACGGTCAGGACTGGACGTGCCACGCCGAAGGCACCCTCACCCCGCAGGCCCGCCCCGCGCCGCCGCCAGAGGACACGTCGGCCTGGCCCCCGGCCGGCGCGCGCCCGCTGGACGTGACCGGCTTCTACGAGCGGACTTGGGCCGCCGGTTACGGCTACGGGCCCGCGTTCCAAGGCGTACGGGCCGCATGGCGGGACGGCGCCGACCTGCTCGCCGAGGTCGAGCTGCCGGACGGCGCGGGGGACCGGGACGGCTTCGGCATCCACCCGGCGCTCCTGGACGCCGCTCTCCACCCCGGCCTGCTGTTGGAGGAGCCGACGGAGGACGGCCCGGTACGGGTCCCGTACGCCTGGCGCGGCGTGACGCTGTGGGCGGACGGCGCGACCCGCGTACGGGTCAGGCTCAGCCCGGACCGCGAAGCCGCGGTGGGTGAGCGCGCGCTGCGGCTGACGGTCTCGGACCCGTCGGGCGCCGCAGTGATCGGCGCCGCCTCCTTGGTGCTGCACCCCGTAGAGCCCGGTCAGTTGCGGGCCGCCCGTCGACAGGGCCCGCGCGGCTTGTTCGCCTTGGAGTGGGTCCCGACGGGGACTGCCGACGGCGACACAGCGACGGACACCGGAACCGAACCTTGGGCAGGGCTCGGACTGCGTCTGCCGGGGCCCGACCACGCCTCGTACCCGGACCTGGCTGCGCTGACCGCCGCCCTCGACGACACCACCGCCCCCACCGTCGTCGTCGCCGACCTCGCATCGGCCGGATACGACAGGGATGGGGACGGGGACGGTGCGTACGCCGCCCGGCGCGCGCTCACCCTCGTACAGCACTGGCTGAACGAGCCCCGGTTGGCCGAGACCCAGCTGATCCTCCTCACCCGGCGGGCCGTCGCGTCCGACGAACCCGACCCGGCCGCAGCCGCGGTGTGGGGGCTGGTACGCACCGCGCAGGCCGAGGAGCCCGCACGGTTCACCCTCCTGGACCTGGACGTGGACCTGGACTCGGCCTCGGAGGGCGGCGCCGAACTGCCAACCGTTCCCGAAGGCGTCGTCACGGCGGCTGTACGAGCCCTGGCGGAGAACGAACCGCAGGCGGCCGTACGCGATGGGCAACTGCTCGTCCCGCGGCTGGCCCGCACCCACCCCCCGCAGGACGGCCCGCCCCCGGCGCTCGACCCGGAGGGCACCGTACTGATCACCGGAGGCACGGGCACCGTCGGCAGCCTCGTCGCCGAACACCTGGTGCGCACCTGGGGCGTGCGCCACCTCGTGCTCGCCGCCCGGCGCGGCCCCGACGCACCCGGCGCAGCGGAGCTGACGGAGCGTCTGACGGCCCTGGGTGCCAGCGTCCGCGTGGTGGCGGCGGACGTCAGTGCCGCCGACGCCGTGACCGCGCTGGTCGCCGACGTCGACCCCGGGCACCCGCTCACCGGCGTGGTCCACGCGGCCGGCGCCCTGGACGACGGCGTACTCCCCGCCCAGTCCCCGGAACGGTTGGCCGCGGTGTGGGGGGCGAAGGCGACCGCGGCGGCACACCTGCACGCCGCCACCGCCGACCTGCCGCTCGCGCTCTTCCTCATCTTCTCCTCGGCCGCCGCCTGCCTCGGCAGCGCCGGCCAGGCCAACTATGCTGCCGCCAACGCCTACTGCGACGCCCTGGCCGTACGGCGGCGGGCCGCCGTACGGCCCGGGCTGTCCATCGGCTGGGGCCTTTGGGCCGAGGCCAGCGGCATGACCGGACACCTGACGGACACGGACCTGGACCGCCTCAGCCGCGCCGGCGGACGCCCGCTCAACGCCGAGCAGGCACTTGACCTGCTCGACGCGGGCTGCCGGCACGGCGCCCCGTATCTGCTGGCCGCCAACCTGGACGCCCACCGGATCGCCGCCCGCCCGGGCCACTCCCTGCCGTCGCCGCTGCGCGCCCTCGCCGGGACCGGCCGCGGGGCCCGGCGCACGGCCGCCGTCGGCGGGCCCGCCGGATCACGGCTCGCCGCCCGGCTTGCGTCCCTCGACGACAAGGCCAAACTCGAAGCGCTGCTCGACGTCGTCGCCGACGGCGCAGCCGTCGCACTGGGCCACCGCTCGGCACAGGACGTACGGGCCGACGCGTCGTTCAAAGACCTCGGGTTCGACTCCCTGACCGCGGTGGAACTGCGCAATCGGCTGTCGGAGGCCGCCGGGGTGCGACTGTCGGCGACGCTGATCTTCGACTACCCCACCCCGCGGGCCCTCGCCGCACACCTGGCCACCCGGCTGGACGGCCGCGCCCAGGCGCAGCAACATGCGCCCACGCCGCCGACGGTCGGCACGGCCGCCGCCGACGAGCCGATCGCCATCGTGGCGATGGCCGGCCGCTACCCCGGCGGAGTGACCTCGCCCGAGGACCTGTGGGACCTGGTGACCGACGGCCGGGACGCCATCGGGGCCTTCCCCGCCGACCGTGGCTGGAACCTGCCGGGCCTCTTCCACCCCGACCCCGACCACCCCGGCACCAGCTACGCCAGCGAAGGCGGCTTCGTCGACGGCGCCGGCGAGTTCGACGCAGCGTTCTTCGGCGTCAACCCCCGCGAGGCGGTGGCGATGGACCCCCAGCAGCGGCTGCTGCTGGAAACCGCCTGGCAGGTGCTGGAACGCGCGGGAATCGACCCGCTGTCCCTCAAGGGCAGTCGCACGGGCGTGTACGCCGGCGTCATGTACCACGACTACGGGGTCGGCGCGATGGGCGGCGACGCCCAACTGGAGGGCTACGCCATGCTGGCGGGCTCCGGCAGCGTCGTGTCCGGCCGGGTCGCGTACACGCTGGGCCTCGAAGGCCCCGCGGTGACGGTGGACACCGCGTGTTCGTCGTCGCTGGTGGCCATGCACTTCGCCGCGCAGGCGCTGCGGCAGGGCGAGTGCTCGCTGGCGCTGGCGGGCGGGGTGACCGTGCTCGCGACCCCCGAGGTCTTCACGTCCTTCTCGCGTCAGCGCGGGCTGGCGGCCGACGGCCGGTGCAAGGCGTTCTCCGCGGCGGCCGACGGCGTCGGCTGGTCGGAGGGCGTCGGCCTGGTGCTGTTGGAGAAGCTGTCGGACGCGCGGCGCAACGGCCACCCGGTGCTGGCGGTGCTGCGCGGCTCGGCGGTGAACCAGGACGGGGCGAGCAACGGTCTGACGGCCCCGAACGGCCCGTCGCAGGAGCGCGTCATCCGACAGGCGCTCGCCAGCGCCCGACTGACGAGCGCGGACGTCGACGTCGTCGAGGGCCACGGCACGGGTACGACGCTCGGCGATCCGATCGAGGCGGGCGCGTTGTTGGCGACGTATGGGCAGGAGCGGGCGGATGGTCGTCCGTTGTTGTTGGGTTCGGTGAAGTCGAACATCGGGCACACGCAGGCCGCGGCGGGTGTGGCGGGTGTGATCAAGATGGTGATGGCGATGCGGCACGGCGTGCTGCCGGCGTCGCTGCACATTGACGAGCCGTCGCCGCACGTGGACTGGTCGGCTGGCGCGGTGCGTCTGCTGACGGAGCAGACGGAGTGGCCGCAGGACGGACGTCCGCGGCGGGCCGGGGTGTCGTCGTTCGGGGTCTCCGGGACCAATGCGCACGTGATCCTGGAGCAGGCTCCGGAACCACAGGCGTCCACGGATGAGCGGACCGAGCCGGACGGCACGGCCGGACCGGTCCCCTGGCTGGTGTCGGCGCGCAGCGGCGCAGGGCTGCGCGCACAGGCGACCGTCCTCGGCGACCACGTGATGTCCGGCCCCGGTGCGGCGCCGTTGGACACGGCCTGGTCGTTGCTGACGACGCGGGCGGGGTTTGAGCAGCGGGCCGTGGTGGTGGGTGAGGACGTCGACCAGCTTGTTGCGGGGTTGCGGGCGTTGGC
>NZ_JBEYTZ010000094.1:0-4553 GCF_040643215.1 Streptomyces sp. NPDC047315
GTACACACGTGTGCTCTACCGATGTGGGGGGGGCCTGTTCGCGCAGTACCCCCCCCAACCCCCTGGGGCGTAGGGGGAGGAACTGCGCGAACAGCCACAGACGGGCCGCAGACGCCACAGCGCAGCCCGCCGTACGGCGAAACCGCGCCCACCCTGGCCACCCAGGTGCGGCAGGCTCCTAGTGGTGGCGGCGGGAGTCCCGGCGCAGGCTGAAGCCGCCCGGCAGCCGCACCGCCGCGCTGCGCCGGCCGTGGCTGTCCCTGGTCACATGTGCCCGTCGGCTGCCGAGCGACCACGACCAGCCGTGCCGGCTGATCGTGACGTGCAGCAGCTTCGGGATCAGCGTGATCCGCTTGTGGTAGTGGAACGGCATCTCGGCCTCCTGCCCTCGCCTGCCCCGATGGTGCACGGCCCGCGCGCCGTCCGCGTCACCGGCGTGCCACGGCCGCGTCACGGACCGCGGACCTTCGACCGACCGTACCGGGAGCTACGCGGAAACCTCGATCCGGCCCTGCGCCGCCCGCCGGCTCCGGGCCGCGGCGACCGCCTGCTCGTACCGCTCGACGAGCAGCCGCGCCAGCTCGGGCGACGGGCCGAGGACGTCCGCGAGGACGTCCGCATCGCGGGCGCCCGCCGCGATCCGGTCCGGCAGCCGGCCCGGGGCGATGACGTACGGCGCGACGGCCACGCGCGCGCAGCCGTCGGCCCGCAGCGCGCGCACCGCGTCCTCCGTGCGCGGAAGGGATGCGGAGGCGAACGCAGGCCGCACGGAGCACCAACCGGTGCGCCGCAGCTCCCGCGCCGTTTCTGCGATCGCTGCGATCGCCTCCGGGTCTGTGGAGCCCGCCGAGGCCAGGACGACCCCGGTCGAGCGTCGGACGGCGGCGGACGGCGCCGCCCCGGCCTCGATCAGCCGGCGCTGCACCGCCGCCAGCAGCAGCGGCGACGGGCCGAGCACCTCCGCCTGCCGGATGCGCAGCCGCGGCAGCCGGGCGGACGCCTCGGCGAGCACGGCAGGGATGTCCGACTTGGCGTGGAAGGCGCGCGTCAGCAGCAGCGGCAGCGCCACCACGTCCGTCACGGCGCCCCGCGCCGCCCCCGGCTCCTCGGCCGCCAGCCGCTCCAACACCTGCGGCACGGACGGCGCGTTGAAGTCCAGGAAAGCCGTCTCCACGCGCAGCCCGGGCCGTAGCGCCCGCACCCGCCCCACCAGGGCGTGCACGGTCGCGGCGTGCCGGGCGTCACGGCTGCCGTGGGCGACGACGAGGAGACGGGGAGGGCGCATGGCGGTGCTCAGTTCTTGACGAGGAGACCGCGACCCCGCAGGATCGCGCGCTCCAGCGGGCTGAAGATCAACAGGTCGATGGCGATGCCGACCACCAGGATCAGCAAGATCGCCAGGAAGACGCCCGGCATGTCGGAGTTGTTGCGGCCGTTCTCCAACAACTGGCCGAGGCCGAGGCCCAGATCGGGTGAGGAGGCGATGATCTCCGCCGCCATCAGGGACCGCCAGGAGAACGCCCAGCCCTGCTTGAGCCCCGCCACGTAGCCCGGGAGCGCCGCCGGCATCACGATGTGCCAGGTGCCCTTGAGGCCGGTGGCGCCCAGGGTGCGTCCGGCCCGTAGGAACAGCGGCGGGACCTGGTCCACGCCGGACACCAGCCCGTTGGCGATCGACGGGACGGCGCCGAGCAGGATCACCGCGTACATCATCTGGTTGTTGAGCCCCAGCCAGATCACCGCGGGCGGCACCCACGCCACCGACGGGAGCGACTGGAGACCGGAGAGGATCGGCCCGATCGCGGCCCGGACGAACTTCACCCGGGCGACCAGCAGACCCAACGGGGTGCCGATCGCCAGCGCCAGCAGGAAGCCGAGCAGACCGCGCGAGACGCTGGTCCACACGATCTCCAGCAGCGTCCCCTGCAACCACAGGTCGGACAGGCTGTCCCAGACCGCGGACGGGGCGGGCAGGGAGCCCTCGTCGGTCACCTCCGCCCACACCAGCGTCTGCCAGACCGCCACCACCAGGGCGACCGCCACCAGCGGCGGCAGCACCTTGTTCAGCAGGACCTGCCGCAGCGGGGTCCGCTGGGTCTGTACGGCGTCCAGGGCGTCGAGCCCCGCCTCAAGACCGGCGAGGTCCCCCGAGCCGGCGCGGCCGGCCCCGGCGTCCCCCTTCGCGCCATCGGCGCTCCCGGCGTTCCCGGCCTTCTTGGCCGGAGGACTCTCAGTGCTGGCCATGTCGACGGATCTCCCCCCGCAGTTCTTCGGTGATCTCGATGGACAGCTCCGCCACCTCGGCGTCCTCGATGCGGCGCGGCTGCTCGATGCCGACCTCCCACTCCCGGGCGATCCGACCCGGCCGGGACGACAACAGCACCACCCGCTCGGCCAGCCGGACCGCCTCGCGGACGTTGTGCGTCACGAACAGCACCGAGAGCTGCGTCTCCCGCCAGATCCGGGTCAGCTCGTCGTGCAGCACGTCCCGGGTGATGGCGTCCAGCGCCGCGAACGGCTCGTCCATCAGCAGCAGTTGGCTGTCCTGGGCGAGCGCCCGCGCCAGCGCCACGCGCTGGCGCATCCCGCCGGACAGCTCGTGCACCCGCTTGCCGTACGCCCCGCCCAGCCGCACCAGTTCGAGCAGCCGTTCCGCCTCGGTGCGCCGCTCCGCCTTGGGGACGCCGCGCAGCCGCAGCGCCAACTCCACGTTCCGGCCCGCGGTCAGCCACGGGAACAGCGCGTGCTCCTGGAACATCAGCGCCGGGCGCCCGCCGGGGGTCTGGATGGCCCCCGCCGAGGGCGCGTCCAACCCGGCGACCAGGTTGAGCAGCGTCGACTTGCCGCAGCCGGAGGCACCGAGAAGGGTCACGAACTCGCCCGGAGCGACGTCGAGAGTGATGTCGTCCAGGACGAGTTGCCGCCCCGCAGGCGTCGCGAAGGACTTCGAGACGTGCTCGATCCGCGCGGCGTACCCGGCCGTCGTACGGGCCCCGGCCCGGTCCTTCGTCACAGTGGCGCTGGCCATGGTCGTCACCTCCTGGGAGTGGCTTACGGCTTACTTGACGCCGAGACCGGCGTCGGGAACCTCGGGCTTGCCTTCGGCCTTCAGCACCTTGTTCAGGGGCCGCAGGTCGTAGATGCCGGCCAGGTCGGGCTCCTTCACCAGGCCCGCCTTCACGGCGTGGTCGGCCTGCGCCTGGAGCGTGCTGGCCAGCGGGTCGTCCAGGAACTGGATCGACGGCCACGCGCCGTCGATGATCTCCGCGGGCAGCTCCTTGCCGGTGAGCGCCTTGAGCTTGCTGTTGGCGGACTTCTTCGCCGCGTCCGAGTTGGCGTTGATCCACGCGTTCGTCTTCACCGTGCCGCGGACGACGGCCTCCACCACGTCGGGGTGGTCCTTGAGGAACTTCTGGTTCACGATCACGTTGGTGATCACGAACTTCTTGTCCGGCCACAGCGTGGACTCGTCCAGGAGCTCCTTCGCGCCCAGGCTGACCAGCCTCGCGGCGGTCGGCTCGGGCACCCACGCGCCGTCGATGGAACCGGACTTGTAGGCGTCGGGGGTGATCTTGTTGTCCGAGCGGACCACGGACACGTCGCCCTTGCCGCTCTGCGCGTCCGTCTTCCAGCCCCGCTCCGCGATCCAGTTCAAGAACGCGACGTCCTGGGTGTTCCCGAGCTGGGGGGTGGCGATCTTCTTGCCCTTGAGGTCGTCCAGCGTCTTGATCTTCGCCGGGTTGACCACCAGCTTCACCCCGCCGGACGCCGAGCCGGCCACGATCCGCAGGTTCTTGCCCTTGGACTTGGTGAATCCGTTGATCGCGGGGGAGGGGCCGATGAAGCCGACGTCGATCGAGCCCGCGTTCAGCGCCTCGATCTCGGAGGGGCCGGCGTTGAAGGTCGTCGACTTGATCGCGGTCCCGCCCAACTCCTTCTGGAGGATGCCCTCCTGCTCACCGACGAGCGCCGTGGCGTGGGTGAGGTTGGGGAAGTAGCCGAGGCGCACGGTGTCGGCGGAGAGCTTCTTCCCCTTCGCGGCCGGGGCGACGTCGTCGTCCTTCTCGGACTCCGAGCCGTAGCCGCAGGCGGCGAGCGCGCCGACCAGCAGCGGCAGCGCGGCGGTCAGGGCGAGGGTACGGCGGAGGGCGGGGCGGGTGGCAGGCACGGGAGGTGTTCCTCTCGTTGTCCCCGGAGGCCACGCCGGTGCGGCGGGGCCGGGGAGTCATCGGGTAAGGGTCTTCGTTTCCGGCGCGGGTGGATCGGGACACGGGTCAGCGCGCACATCGCTCCACACCTCCCGAACCGGCGCCGAGGGTGCCACTACCCACCCGGCCGCCCTCTTTCGCGAAGGTGGCGAACACGTTCGTCATCAGAAGTCCCACTCCGACTTCTCGTCCTGCTCGTCGGCGCCTCCGGTCGGCTCCGCCGCGGACCGCGCCGAGCGGGCCGCCGTCACGAAGCTGTCTCCGGTCATGGCGGCGGTGAGGGTGGTGCCGTCGTTGGGGTCGATGAGGAGGAAGGCGCCGGTGCGGCGGGAGTGGGTGTAGGGG
>NZ_JBEYTZ010000095.1:0-4368 GCF_040643215.1 Streptomyces sp. NPDC047315
GACTCGCTGACCGCGGTCGAACTGCGCAACCGGCTCACCGCCGCCACCGGCCTGCGCCTGCCCGCGACCCTCATCTTCGACCACCCCACCCCCACCGCCCTCGCCGAGCTGCTGCTCAGCGAACTCGCACCAGGCACCGCGGCCGAAGCGGCGAGTGACCCCCGCGAGACGGAAGTCCGCAGGATCCTCGCGAACCTCCCCTTCGCACGGTTCGAAGAGGCCGGCATCGCCGACACCCTGCTGCGGCTCGCCGGCTTCGAACAGCCCGCCGCCGAGGGCGCCGCCGCCGACGAAGGCGAGGCGCTCTCCTCCATGAGCGCCGACGACCTCATCCGCCTGGCCCTGAGCGACAACGATTCCTGACCGCTTGAGGAGTGGAACCGACGATGAGCAGCACGAGCAGTACGCCCCAGAACGCCTCCACGGACAAGCTGGTCGAGGCGCTGCGAGCCTCCCTCACCGACGTCGACCGGCTGCGCAAGCAGAACAACCGGCTCGTCGAAGCCGCCAACGAGCCCATCGCCGTCATCGGCATGGCCTGCCGCTTCCCCGGCGGCGTCGGCTCACCGGAAGACCTCTGGCACCTGCTGGAAGCAGAACGGGACACGGTCACCGACTTCCCCGACGACCGCGGCTGGGACCTGGAGGCCGTCTACCACCCGGACCCCGACCACCCCGGCACCACCTACGTCCGCGGCGGCGGCTTCATCGAAGACGTCCGCGCCTTCGACGCCGCGCTGTTCGGCATCTCGCCCCGCGAGGCGCTGGCCATGGACCCCCAACAGCGGCTGTACCTGGAAGCGGCCTGGGAGGCGTTCGAGCGGGCGGGCATCGACCCGCAGTCGCTGAAGGGCTCGCAGACCGGCGTCTTCGCAGGCGCCATCGCCTCCGACTACGCGGCCCGCTGGCACTCCCTGCCGGCCGCGGTCGAGGGCTACGTCGGCACCGGCAACATGACCAGCGTCGTCTCGGGCCGCGTCGCCTACGCCTTCGGACTCGAAGGGCCGGCCATCACCATCGACACGGCCTGCTCCTCCTCCCTGGTGGCCATCCACCTCGCCGTCCAGTCGCTCCGCCAGGGCGAGTGCACACTGGCCCTCGCCGGCGGCGGCACCGTGATGTCCACGCCCTCGGCGTTCATCGAGCTCAGCCGGCAACGCGGACTCTCCGCCGACGGACGCTGCCGCGCCTTCGCCGCCGCGGCCGACGGCTTCGGACCCGCCGAGGGCAGCGGCGTACTCCTCCTCGAAAGGCTCTCCGCCGCCCGCCGCAACGGACACCCCGTCCTCGCGCTGGTGCGCGGCTCGGCGGTCAACCAGGACGGTGCGTCGAACGGGTTGACGGCGCCCAACGGTCCCTCGCAGCAACGCGTCATCCGCGCCGCCCTGGAGAACGCCCGGCTCGCCCCCGCCGACGTCGACGCGGTGGAGGCGCACGGCACCGGTACGACGCTGGGCGACCCGATCGAGGCGCAGGCGCTGCTTGCGGCGTACGGTCAGGACCGGGACGCGGACAAGCCGCTGTGGCTGGGCTCGGTCAAGTCCAACATCGGACACACGCAGGCCGCGGCCGGGGTGGCCGGCGTGATCAAGATGGTCCTCGCACTCCAACACCGCAAACTCCCCAAGTCCCTGCACATCGACGAGCCGTCCCCGCACATCGACTGGGAGTCCGGTGCGGTGCGCGTACTCGCCGAACACCAGGAGTGGCCGGACGGAGACCGGCCCCGCCGCGCCGGCGTCTCCTCCTTCGGCATCAGCGGCACCAACGCCCACGTCATCGTCGAACAGGCACCCCTCGCCCCCCGCCCGCACCAGGACATCCAGCCGGACGACCGGCAGGACGCCCGCCCCGTCGTCGCCCTGCTCTCCGGACACGACCAAGCAGCCCTGAAGGCCCAGGCGCAACGACTGCGCGAACACCTCGCCGACCGCCCGGACACCGACCTCGACGCACTCGCGTCCTCCCTCGCCCGAACCCGCGCCCTGCTGCCCCGACGCGCCGCAGCCGTCGCCGCCGACCACGGTGAACTCCTCGACGCCCTCGACGCCCTCGCCGACGGCCACCCCGCTGCGAGCGTCGTGGAAGGCACCCCGAACAGCACCGGCCGGGCCGTCTTCGTCTTCCCCGGACAGGGCAGCCAGTGGGCGGGCATGGCCGTCGAACTCCTCGCCGGATCCGAGGCGTTCGCCCAGGAGATCGAAGCCTGTGAGAAGGCGCTCTCCGCCCACGTCGACTGGTCGCTGACGGGCGTGCTCACCGGCGCCGAAGGCGCCCCCGACCTGGACCGGGTCGACGTCGTGCAGCCGGTGCTGTTCGCCGTCATGGTGTCGCTCGCCGCGCTCTGGCGCTCCAACGGCGTCGAGCCCGCGGCCGTGGTCGGCCACAGCCAGGGCGAGATAGCCGCCGCCCACGTCGCCGGAGCGCTCTCCCTGGAGGACGCCGCCCGGATCGTGGCCGTACGCAGCCGGGCCCTGCGCCGCATCGCGGGCCGCGGCCTGATGGCGTCCGTGCACCTCCCCGCCGACACGGTGCGACAGCACCTGGCCGACCGCGGCGGCGACGTGTCCGTGGCCGCCGTCAACGGCAGCGCGTCTACGGTCGTCGCCGGAGCGGACGGTGCCGTACGCGAACTCGTCGACGAATACGGCGAGCAAGGCGTCCGCGCCCGACTGATCTCCGTGGACTACGCCTCCCACTCCGCGCACGTCGAAGCCATCGAGAACGAACTGCGCACCGCGCTCGCCGACGTGGAGCCGCGCGCCTGTGGCACGGTGTTCGTGTCCACCGTCACCGGCGAAGCCCTGGACACCCGCGAGCTGACGGCCGACTACTGGTACCGCAACCTCCGCCGGCCCGTGGAGTTCCAAGCCGCCACCCGCCGACTGCTCGACCTCGGATACGACGCGTTCATCGAGGTCAGCCCACACCCGGTGCTCACCATCGGGCTCACCGAGACCTTCGAGGACGCCTCGGCGCCCGCCGTCGTACTGCCGACGCTGCGCCGCGACGAAGGCGGGCCGCGCCGCTTCCGGCTCTCGCTGGCCGAAGCGCACGTACGCGGTGTGCGCGTCGGGTGGAACGAAGCGGTGCCGACCACCGAGACCATCGCCCTGCCCTCCTACGCCTTCCAGCGCAAAGAGTTCTGGTTGGACGGCGACGAGGCGCTGACCGACGTCTCCGGCCTGGGGCTCGCCGCCCCCGACCACCCACTGCTGGGCGCGAAGCTCACGCTCGCTGACCGCGACAGCGTGGTGTTCACCGGCCGGGTGTCGCTGCGCAGGCAGCCGTGGCTCGCGGGGCACGCGGTGAACGGCTCGGTGCTGCTGCCCGGCACGGCGTTCGTGGAGCTGTGCATCAGGGCCGGGGACGAGGTCGGTTGCCCGCGGATCGACGAACTCACCCTCCAGACACCGCTGGTGCTCGGCGCGACCGACGAGGCCGACCTCCAGGTCACGGTCGGCCCTGCCGACGCCGAAGGGCTGCGCGACGTGGAGATCCACTCCCGGCCGGCCGGCACGGTCGACCCGGACGCCTGGGTGACCCACGCCACGGGCACGCTCGACGCCGACGTTCCGCAGGAGCCCGCGGACGACCTCCACTGGCCGCCGGCGGGGGCGGAGCCCGTTTCGCTTGAGGGGTTCTACGAGCGGTTGGCGGGTGCGGGGTACGAGTACGGGTCGGCGTTCCGTGGTTTGCGGGCGGCGTGGCGGCGCGGTGACGAGGTGTTCGCCGAGGTCGAACTCCCCGACGACATGCGCACGGACGCGGCGGCGTACGGCATCCACCCCGCCCTCTTCGACGCCGCGCTCCACACCGGACTCCTCGACGCCGAGGGCAGCGGAGAACCCCGGGCCTTCCTGCCGTTCTCCTGGAACGGCATCACCCTGTCGGCAGCCGGCACCTCCCTGCTGCGGGTGCGTTCCCGACTCGTCGACGCGAACACGCTGGAGATCAGCACCACGGACGCGCTGGGTCAGCCGGTGGTCACCATCGACTCCCTGGTGTCCCGGGAGATGAGCGGACGGCAGCTGAGGTCCGCCAGGTCGCCCCACCCGGACTCGCTGTTCCGGCTCGGTTGGGAGGAGAAGCGGCCCGCGGAGGCACCGCGGCCGGAGGGCGGCATGGTCGTGCTCGACCAGTACGGCCCCGAGCTGGCCGAACGACTCCTCGCATCCACCCGCGGCTTGAGCCGCCATCGGGATTTGGGGTCGTTGGTGGGGGTGGTTGATGGGGGTGGTGTGGTTCCGTCGGTGGTGTTGGTTGTGGTGGATGGTGTGGGTGGTGTGGGTTCTGGTGGGTTGGTTGGTGGTGGGGTGGTTTCTGGTGTGGTTTCGGGTGTGTTGGGGTTGGTGCAGGGGTGGTTGG
>NZ_JBEYTZ010000096.1:0-4358 GCF_040643215.1 Streptomyces sp. NPDC047315
CCGAACGAACCACCGTCGACCACCAATACGGCATACTCCCCGACCCACCACCACCCACCCACTTCCCCCTCACCCACCACGAAACAGAAGAGGAGCCTTGAGGCCCGTCATGGATTGGGAGGCAAGGGCAGACGCACTCGCGGAGCAGGTGACCGACCCGGACTTCGATGCCGTTCCCTTCGTCTTGCTCGTGCCGTGCTTCCCCATCTCCACGACCTGCCCGGTCGCGTCGGTGTAGCGGGCGAGCTGCGTGAGCGGGTCCAGCTCGACGTGCGCATAGGGCGGTGGCGACACCGGCAGCCGGTCAGTCACTAATCGCAAGGCCCACGGAACGTTCTGCATCAACGTGTCCTCCTCATCGCCGGGGCGCAGGACAGTACCTGCTGCCCCCGAAGGCCAGGCTGACCGTACCGACCACCGCCTGCGCGCCCCCTCAGTTCCGCCACTCCGCATCTCCGGCCCGGCTCCCCAGGGCCACCGGCCACCAGGTACGCCGCCCTGGGAAGCCAGGACGAAACCGAAGAAGACCCGGACGCCCTGCGCAGGCGCCCTGGATCAGTGCCGCCACCGCCAGGTGGATCAGGGCCAGCGCGGCCCGTTGACGGGCTGCCTGGGTCGATCCGAACGGGGCGCGGGGCGGAGGTCCCCCGCCGACAGGGGGCCTCCGGCCCCGCGCCGGTCGTTGGTGGTGGACGCGCGTCAGTCGGCGTTCACCTGGGGCATCGGAGCGTCCGCGTCCGCCAGCCGAGCGGTGGTGGCGCGGTGAGCGCGTCACCACCGCTCGACCCGGCCACGGCGGTGGGAGCGACAAGCGCGGCGACGGCCGACGCACCGACGGAGCCGGCGCGCGGCCGGGCTCGTCGGGAGGGGGGAAGGCCGTCGTGGGGGGATGTGCGCTTGGTCTTCACTGCTCGCCTCCGCGTGGATCCGGGGCCACTGGGACCGCCTGGCTCCCTCGTTCGGCCCGATCCGCACGACGGGCCTTGGTGGTGCCGACGGCGTCCGACCCCGAGCGGGTGGGGCATGTGCCTGTCAACCGGCTTGATCAGGAATCTAGGTCGCCGCACCCGTTGCGACAAGGACGGCTTTTGGTCGCGGCCGGTCCCGTCCGCGCGGCTGTGACCTGCGGGGAAGCGCTCTTTGCCGGTCCTGCGAAAGGGCGGCTGCCTCCGCCGTCGGGCGTCGGCCCCTGCGTCGTACGTCGTGCTGGCCCGTCGGTCAGTAGGGCCGGGGGCGCCGGCCAGGGAATGCCGCATCCGGCTGTTCGATTGACGCACCCTCACGGGACAGGTCACGAAGGGCGGGAGGTTCGAACGGGCCACTCGGCCGGGCCGTCGGAAACTGACTGACGCATCCTCACTTTTTCACAAGACGGTTGCGTAATTGCCACGCCCTGACGCCGCACTTCGGGGCGCGGAAGCCGCCGGCCGGTCCGTTGCCACCTTGCCGAGTGGCGGAAGCGACCGGTGTTACGGGAGGGATGGTCGGGGGCGCATGCCTGGGCGTAAGGGGCATAGCTCCGGCGTCGGCGCGGCCGAAATGCGACCGCCGGCGTCTCGACCGCCCGGTGTCGCGCGTCACCCTCCTGCCACCACCGTCACCGCCACCGACGCCTTCAGGTCCGCCCAGAACGCCGGATGCGTCGAGACGCGGTAGCCCAGCAGATAGACCGTGGTGCGGGTTCGGCCGTGGACGCGCAGGTGGACCGGGGCGGGGCCGGGGTGGGCGTGGAGGGTTTCCTTGAGGCGGCGGATCGTGTGCGGGGTGACCTGCGCGGCGTCGACGTCGAGGCGGACCGGGGCGTCGCCGGCCGCCGCGCTCAGGTCCAGCGGGGTGAGTTCCGTCGCGACCACGCGGGGGGTGTCCTCGCGCTTGTCGAGGCGGCCCTTGACGAGGACGACGGTGTCCTCGGTGAGGGCGGACGCGATCAGTTGGTACGTGGCGGGGAAGAACAGGCAGTCGACGGAGCCGGCCAGGTCCTCGACGGTGGCGATGGCCCACGCGTTGCCCTGCTTGGTCATCTTCCGCTGGAGCGCGGTGACGATGCCGCCGACGGTGACGACCGCACCGTCCGGCCTGGCGCCCCCGGCGAGTTGGGAGATCGGGGTGTCCGTACGGGCCGCGAGGAGGTGTTCCACGCCGAAGAGCGGGTGGTCGGAGACGTACAGGCCGAGCATTTCGCGCTCCTGCGCGAGGAGGTGGGACTTCTCCCACTCCACGTCGGAGAACTCGACGTCGAGCCCGAAGCCGGAGCCGGGCTCGGAGCCGGAACCGGTTGCGGCGCTGCCGAAGAGGTCGAACTGACCCTCCGCCTCCTTCCGCTTGACCGCGAGGACGCTGTCGATCAGGGGTTCGTGGTGGGCGATCAGCCCCTTGCGGGTGTGGCCCAGCTCGTCGAAGGCGCCGGCCTTGATCAGCGACTCGGTGGCGCGTTTGGTGCAGGCGGCGGCCTCCACCTTGTGGAGGTAGTCGGGGAAGGAGGCGTACCGCCCCCGCGCCCCGCGGCTGCGGATGATCGCCTCCACCACGTTCGTACCGACGTTGCGGACGGCGGAGAGGCCGAAGAGGATCACGTCGTCGCCCTGCGCGGCGAAGTCGGACCGGGACTCGTTGACGTTCGGCGGCAGCACCTTGATGCCCATGCGGCGGCACTCGTTGAGGTACACGGCCGACTTGTCCTTGTCGTCCTTGGTCGAGGTCAGCAGGGCGGCCATGTACTCGGCGGGGTGGTTCGCCTTCAGATACGCGGTCCAGTACGACACCAGCGCGTACGCCGCGGCGTGCGCCTTGTTGAAGGCGTAGCCGGCGAAGGGGACGAGCACGTCCCACACCGCCTGGATCGCCCCGTCCGAGTAGCCCCGCTCGCGGCAGCCCGCGCGGAAGGGTACGAACTCCTTGTCGAGGACTTCCTTCTTCTTCTTTCCCATGGCGCGGCGCAGCAGGTCGGCTTGGCCGAGGGAGTAGCCGGCGAGGACCTGGGCGGCCTTCTGCACCTGCTCCTGGTACACGACCAGGCCGTACGTGAGGTCCAGGACCTCCTTCAGGGGCTCGTCCAGCTCCGGGTGGATCGGGGTGATCTCCTGCTGGCCCGTCTTGCGCAGGGCGTAGTTGGTGTGGGAGTTCATGGCCATCGGGCCGGGCCGGTAGAGCGCGGTGACCGCGGTGATGTCCTCGAACTGGTCCGGCTTCATCAGCCGGAACAGGGCCCGCATCGCGCTGGAGTCGAACTGGAAGACGCCCAGCGTCTCGCCGCGGCCGAGGAGTTCGAAGGTGGGTGCGTCGTCGAGGGGGAGGGCGAGGAGTTCCAGGTCGACGCCCTTGTTCGCCTTCACCATCTTGACGGCGTCGTCCATGATGGTGAGGTTGCGCAGGCCGAGGAAGTCCATCTTCAGCAGGCCCAGCGACTCGCACTGGGGGTAGTCCCACTGGGTGATGGTGACGCCGTCGGTGTGCCGGACCCAGATCGGGGCGTGGTCCACGACCGGCTCGCTGGACATGATCACGCCGGCCGCGTGCACGCCCATCTGCCGCACCAGGCCCTCCACGCCCCGCGCGGTGTCGATCACCTTCCGTACGTCGGGCTCGTTCTCGTACATCCCCCGCACCTCGCCCGCCTCCCCGTGGCGGGGGTGGGACGGATCGGTGATGCCGGCCAGCTCGATGCCCTTGCCGCCGACGTCGGCGGGCATGGCCTTGCTGATGCGGTCGCCCATCGCGTACGGGTAGCCCAGCACGCGGGCGGAGTCCTTGATGGCGTTCTTCGCCTTGATGGTGCCGTACGTGCCGATCATGGCGACCTTGTCTGCGCCGTACTTCTCGGTCACGTACCGGATGACTTCGACGCGCCGGCGCTCGTCGAAGTCGATGTCGACGTCCGGCATCGAGACGCGCTCGGGGTTCAGGAACCGCTCGAAGATCAGGCCGTGTTCCAGGGGGTCGAGGTCGGTGATGCCGAGGGCGTACGACACCAGGGAGCCTGCCGCGGAGCCGCGGCCGGGGCCGACGGCGATGCCGTTGCGCTTGGCCCACATGATGAAGTCGGCGACGACGAGGAAGTACCCCGGGAACCCCATCTCGACGATGATGTCGAGTTCGTAGTCGACCTGCTTCTGATAGCGCTCGTTCCAGCCGTCGGGATAGCGTCGGCGCATTCCGGTGAGCACTTCCGAGCGGAACCAGGTGGTTTCGGTGTAGCCCTCGGGGATGTCGAACTTCGGCATCAGGTTCCGGGACTCGAACATCCCCGCCGTGTCGACCTGCTCCGCGACCAGCAGCGTGTTTCGGCACCCCTCCTGCCACGCCTCCGACGAATCCACCGCATACATCTCGTCCGTCGACTTCAGGTAGTAACCCGAACC
>NZ_JBEYTZ010000097.1:0-3554 GCF_040643215.1 Streptomyces sp. NPDC047315
CAAACCCTCACCACCCGACTCCACAACCTCCTCCACACCATCACCCAAAACCCCCACACACCCATCAACCACATCAACACCCTCACCCCACAAGAACACCAACAACTCACCCAATGGAACGCCACGGAAAACCCGATTCCCGAGGCTTCCCGCACCCTTCAGCAGCTCTTTGCCGAGCAGGCGACCCGCACACCCGAAGCGGTGGCCGTCCGCGCCGGCGCCGACCACCTCACGTACCGTCAGCTCGACGAGCGCTCGGGCCGACTGGCCCGCGTCCTCCAGGCGTCCGGGGTCCGTCCGCAGGACACCGTGGGCGTCCTGCTCGACCGCTCCGCCGACCTCGTGGTCTCGCTGCTCGCCGTGGTGCGCGCGGGGGCCGCGTACCTACCGCTCGACAGCCGAGACCCCGCGTCCCGCATCCACGCGCTGCTGACCGAGACCGGCACCCGGGTGGTCCTCACCGATCCGCTCCCCCACGACAGCAGCCCCCTCCCTGACGACGTCCTCTCCATCGCCGTGGGCCAAACGCTCGACGCGCCCGCGAGCAAGCCGGGCGACACGGAACCCCTGACCGTACCCGGCGACCCCCGACACCTCGCGTACGTCATGTACACCTCCGGGTCCACGGGCCGGCCGAAGGGCGTGGCGGTGCCGCACTCCTCGGTCGTCGAGTTGGCGCGCGACCGGTGCTGGCGGGGCGGCAACCACCGGCGGGTGCTCTTCCACTCCCGGCACTCCTTCGACGCCGCCACCTACGAGATCTGGGTCCCGCTGCTGTCCGGCGGCGAAGTGGTCGTCGCCCCGCCCGGCGCCCTCGACGCGGCCGGAATCGAGCGGCTCGCCCGGCGGCACGGCGTCACGGCCCTCTGGCTCACCGCGGGCTTCTTCCACCTCGTCGCCCAGGAGGACCCCCGGTCCCTCGCGGCCCTGCGCGAACTGTGGGTGGGCGGTGACGTCGTCGACCCCCGGGCGGTCGCCCGTGTCCTGGAGGTCTGCCCCGACCTGGTCGTCGTGGACGGCTACGGACCCACCGAGAGCACCACCTTCGCCACCCGCCACCGCGTGCCGGCGCACGGCTGCGACCGGCCGGCGGTGCCCATCGGCCGACCGCTGGACAACACCCGGATCCACGTCCTCGACACCGGCCTGCGCCCCGTGCCGCCCGGTGTCACCGGCGAGTTGTACGTCTCCGGCGCCGGCCTGGCCCGCGGCTACCTGGGCCGGCCGGGGCTCACCGCCGACCGCTTCGTGGCCGATCCGTACGGGCCCGTCGGCACCCGCATGTACCGCACCGGCGACCTCGCCCGCCGCGACACCGACGGTGTCCTCCACTTCGTCGGGCGCGGCGACCAGCAGGTCAAGATCCGCGGCTTCCGCATCGAACTCGGCGAGGTCGAAGCGGCCCTCACGCGTCATCCGCAGGTGGCGGGGGCCGCCGCCCACGCCCACGTCGGCGGCGCTGGCCCCGCCCGGCTCGTCGCGTACGTCGTCCCCCGCGGCGGTGCAACCGACGGCGCAACGGACGACGCGACGCACGGCGGCGCGGTGCTCGACACCGTCGCGCTCCGGGAGGAGCTGAAGGCGTCGCTGCCCGACTACATGGTCCCGGCCGCCGTCGTCGCCCTCGACGAGCTGCCGCTGACGGCGAACGGGAAGCTCGACCGCCAAGCCCTGCCCGCGCCCGACTTCACCGCCCTGACCAGCGACGGCGCGCCCCGCACCGCGCAGGAGCGGATCCTCGCCACGCTCTGCGCCGAGGTGCTGAACCTCCCCCGCATCGGCGTCGACGACAACTTCTTCGAACTCGGCGGCGACAGCATCGTCTCGATCCAACTCGTCAGCAGGGCCCGGGAAGCCGGCCTGGTGATCACGCCGCGGGACGTCTTCCAGCAGCGGTCCATCGCCGAACTCGCCGCCGTCGCCCGCCCGACGGACGCCGTGGACGCGGTCCCCGCCCCGGCCGGTCTGGAAGGGGTCGGCGACGTGCCGCTGCCGCCCGTGGCGCGCTCCTTCGACGTGGACGGCCCGGGTTTCGCGGGCTTCCACCAGTCCGTCGTGGTGCGCACGCCCCGCGGAGCGACCCGCGACGGCTTGGCCCGCACCCTCCAAGCCGTGCTCGACCGCCACGACGTGCTCAGGTCACGGCTGGTCGGCCCGCCCTCCGGCCGCGAGCTGCGCACGGCAGCGCCGGGCGACGTCCTCGCCCCCGCTGTCCTGAGCGCCGCCGCCCTTCCGCACCCGTCGGACCCGGACGGCCTTCGGGGTGCGCTCGCGGACGCGGCGGACGAGGCGCGGCACCGGCTGGACCCCGCCGGTGGCGTCATGGTGCAGGCCGTCTGGTTCGACGGCGGCCCGGCGGCCCCCGGTCGGCTGCTGCTCCTGCTGCACCACCTCGTCGTCGACGGGGTCTCCTGGCGCATCCTGCTGGCGGACCTCGCAGCCGCGTGGCGGGCGGTCGACGCCGGTGAGGAGCCGCAGTTGCCGCCGGTGGCGACGTCGTACCGGCACTGGGCGCACCTCCAGGTCGACCAGGCCAAGAGTGCGGCCCGCGCCGCTGAACTGCCCTTCTGGATCGACGTGTTGGAAGGGGCGGCTGTGCCGTTGGGCGGGCGGGCGCTGGATCCCGCGCGGGACACCCTCGCCACCGCCGCCACCGCGTCGTGGACCCTGCCGCCGGAGCAGACGCAGGCACTGCTGGCGGACGTTCCGGCCCGCTACCGCTGCGGCGTCAACGACGCCCTGCTGAGTGCGCTCGCCCTCGCGCACGCCAGGTGGCAGCGGGACCGCGGCGCCGCCGACGGCTCGCTGCTGGTCGACGTCGAGGGGCACGGGCGCCAGGACGACATGGATCCGTCGCACGGGGCCGGGGCGCTGGACCTGTCCCGTACGGTCGGGTGGTTCACCTCCGTCCATCCCCAGCGGTTGGACGCGGGCACCGCCGCGTTCACCGGCGCCGGCGCGGGTGCGGTGCTCAAGCGGGTCAAGGAGCAGCTTCGGGCGGTGCCGGACCACGGCGTCGGCTACGGGCTGCTGCGCCGGCTCGCCCCCGGGGCGGCCGATCGACTGGCCGGGCTGCCGCAGCCGCAGGTCGCGTTCAACTACCTGGGGCGCTTCCCCGCGCCGGACGACGCCGACTGGGTGCCCGCGCCGGAGGCCGACGCCCTGTCCGGGGGTGCGCACCCCGACCTGCCGCTGACGCACGCGCTCACCGTCAGCGCCGTCACCCGGGACACGTCGGACGGTCCACTGCTGACGCTCAGCTGTGCGTGGCCGGGCGCGGTCCTCACCGAGGAGGAGGTGCGCGGTCTGGGGGACGCGTGGGTACGGGCGCTGGGGCTGCTCGTCGAGCACGCGGGCGCTCCGGAGGGCGGCGGGCTCACGCCGTCGGACGTGCCGTTGGTGCCGCTCGACCAGGGCGAGATCGAGGAGATCGAGGCGCGGCGGCGGGCCGTGGACATCTTGCCGTTGGCGCCGTTGCAAGAGGGCCTGCTCTTCCACGCCCTGTACGACGACCAGGACACCCCCGACGTCTACGTCGTCCAAATCGCCCTACA
>NZ_JBEYTZ010000098.1:0-3119 GCF_040643215.1 Streptomyces sp. NPDC047315
AACACAGCAGCAAACACCGGGAACCGCGCATACAACCCCGCACCCATCCCCACCCGCTGCGAACCCTGCCCACTCAACAAAAACACCGTCCGACCAGAAACAGCACCACCCCCCGACACCACACCCGAACGCACCTCACCCGCCGCCAACGCCCGAACACCCTCCAACAAGCCATCCCGGTCACTGCCCACCACCACCGCACGACGCTCGAACGTCGTCCGGCCGGTCATCAACGTCCAGGCGACGTCCGCCGTGGGCAGTTCCTCGTGCGTCGTCGCGTGGGCGGCGAGCGCGGCGGCTTGACCGCGCAGTGCAGCGTCGCCGCGCGCGGACAGCACCCACGGCACAGTTACGTCGGCGTCATCCCCGACTGCGCTCGCGGTCGGGACCTCGGCAGCGACCTGTTCGATGATCACGTGAGCATTGGTGCCGGAGATCCCGAACGACGACACCCCGGCCCGCCGCGGACGTCCGTCCTGCGGCCACTCCGTCTGCTCCGTCAGCAGACGCACCGCGCCAGCCGACCAGTCCACGTGCGGCGACGGCTCGTCAATGTGCAGCGACGCCGGCAACACGCCGTGCCGCATCGCCATCACCATCTTGATCACACCGGCCACACCCGCCGCGGCCTGCGTGTGCCCGATGTTCGACTTCACGGAGCCCAGCCAGAGCGGGCGTTCCTCGGGGCGGTCCTGGCCGTAGGAAGCCAGGAGGGCGTGTGCCTCGATCGGGTCGCCGAGCGTCGTGCCCGTGCCGTGGCCCTCGACCGCGTCGACGTCGGCGGGGGAGAGCCGGGCGTTCGCCAGCGCCTGGGCGATGACCCGTTGCTGCGCCGGCCCGTTGGGCGCGGTCAGCCCGTTGCTGGTGCCGTCCTGGTTCACCGCCGAGCCGCGCAGCACCGCCAGCACCGGGTGGCCGTTGCGCCGCGCGTCCGACAGCTTCTCCAACAGCAGCAGCCCGGCGCCCTCGCTCCAGCCGGTGCCGTCGGCCGCGGCGGCGAAGGGCTTGCACCGGCCGTCGGCCGCCAGCCCGCGCTGCCGGGAGAACTCCACGAACGTGGCGGGCGTCGCCATCACCGCTGCACCGCCGGCCAGCGCCATGGAGCACTCGCCCTGCCGCAGCGCCTGCGCGGCCAGGTGCATGGCCACCAGCGCCGACGAGCAGGCCGTGTCCACCGTCACCGCCGGGCCCTCAAGCCCGAAGGCGTACGAGATGCGGCCGGACATGACGCTCGGCGTGGCGCCGGCGAGGAGGTAGCCCTCCACGTCGGGTGCGCCGGCGCTCCCGCCCGAGCCGTACCCCTGGTACGTACCGCCGGTGAACACGCCGGTGTTGCTGCCGCTGACCGCGGCCCGGTCCAGTCCGGCGTGCTCGAACGCCTCCCAGGCGGTCTCCAACAGCAGCCGCTGCTGCGGATCCATCGCCAGGGCCTCCCGCGGGGAGATGCCGAAGAAGCCGGCGTCGAAGCCCGCTGCGTCGTACAGGAAGCCGCCTTCCCGTACGTAACTGGTGCCCTGGTGCCCGGGGTCGGGGTGGTAGAAGCCGTCCAGGTCCCACCCGCGGTCGGTGGGCATCTCGGAGACGGCGTCCCGGCCCTGCGCCACCAGGTCCCACAGGTCCTCGGGGGAGCGCACCCCGCCGGGGAAGCGGCAGGCCATGGCGACGATCGCGATCGGTTCGTCGCTGACGGCGACCGGTACGAGCACCGCCGCCCGGGCGCTCCGGCCGCCCAACTCGGCGCGCAGGTGCGCGGCGAGCGCCTTCGGCGTCGGATGGTCGAAGACGACGGCGGGCGGGAGGTTCTGCCCGGTGAGCGCCGTGAGGCGGTTGCGGAGTTCGACCGCGGTCAGCGAGTCGAAGCCCAGCTCCTGGAACGGGCGGCCGGGAAGGATCGCCGACGGGTCCGGGTGGCCCAACACGTCCGCGGCCTGGCTCTGAACGTGCCGCAACAGCACCTGGAGCTGCTGGGCTGGGGTGCCCTCCGCCAGCTCCTGGTGCAGCGGGCTCGTCCCGGGTGCCCCGCTGGCGGCTTCCTGCTCGCTCACCGCCGTACCGGCGAGTTCGGCCAGCAGCGGACTGGGCCGTTGCGCGGTGAACGCGAGGGGGAACTTCCGCCAGTCGACGTCGGCCACGGTCAGCGTGGTCGCCCCGTCGACGAGCGCCCGATGCAGACATGCCGTCGCCGGGTCCGTGGCGAGCGGCGCAAGCCCCCGCTTCCTGAGGTACGCGAGGGTGTTCGCGTCGGCCGCCATGCCGATCTCGCCCCAGGGGCCCCAGGCGATGCTGGTGGCGGGCAGGTCGAGGCCGCGGCGGTGTTCAGCGAGCGCGTCGAGGTAGGCGTTCGCCGCTGCGTACGCGCCCTGCTGACCACTGCCCCACGTAGCGGCGTTCGAGGAGAACAGCACGAAGGCGGACAGGTCCAGATCGCGCGTCAGCTCGTGCAGGTGCGCCGCCCCCAGGGCCTTCGACCGCAGCTGGTGGTCGAGCGCGGTGGCGTCCAACTCGGCAACCGGTCCCACGTCGGCGGTGCCGGCGGTGTGGAAGACGGCGGTGAGGGGGTGTTCGGCGGGGATGTCGGCGATGAGGGTTTTGAGTGCGGTGCGGTCGGCGGTGTCGCAGGAGACGACGGTGACGCGGGTGCCGTGTGCGGTGAGGTCGTTGACGAGTTCGGTGGTGCCGGGTGCGTCGGGGCCGCTGCGGCTGGCCAGAATCAGGTGCGGTGCACCGGCCCCGGCCAACCACCGCGCCAGGTGCATGCCGAGGCCGCCGGTGCCCCCGGTGATCAACGTGGTGCCTTCCGGCCGCCACGCGTCGGCGGGCGTGGCGGCCGGGAAGCCCGGAACGGGCCGGGCGGGGCGCAACCGACGTACGAACACGCCCGAGGCGCGTATGGCGGCCTGGTCCTCGGGCTGGCCAGGTGCCAACAGTGCAGCGAGTCGCGCCGGTGTGCGGTCGTCCGTGGTTTCGGGGAGGTCGATGAGTCCGCCCCAGTGGTGGGGGTGTTCGAGGGCGGCGACTCGGCCTAGTCCCCAGGTCTGGGCTTGTGTGGGGTGGGGGAGTGGTTCGGTGGGGGTTACGGAGACGGCTCCGCGGGTCAGGGACCACAGGGGTGCGTCGAT
>NZ_JBEYTZ010000099.1:0-3046 GCF_040643215.1 Streptomyces sp. NPDC047315
GCTTAGTGATCCGGTGGTTCCGCATGGAAGGGCCATCGCTCAACGGATAAAAGCTACCCCGGGGATAACAGGCTTATCTCCCCCAAGAGTCCACATCGACGGGGAGGTTTGGCACCTCGATGTCGGCTCATCGCATCCTGGGGCTGTAGTCGGTCCCAAGGGTTGGGCTGTTCGCCCATTAAAGCGGTACGCGAGCTGGGTTCAGAACGTCGTGAGACAGTTCGGTCCCTATCCGTCGTGGGCGTAGGAAATTTGAGAGGAGCTGTCCTTAGTACGAGAGGACCGGGATGGACACACCGCTGGTGTACCAGTTGTCTTGCCAAAGGCATCGCTGGGTAGCTATGTGTGGACGGGATAAGTGCTGAAAGCATCTAAGCATGAAGCCCCCCTCAAGATGAGATTTCCCATTACGCAAGTAAGTAAGATCCCTCAAAGACGATGAGGTAGATAGGTTCGAGGTGGAAGTGTGGTGACACATGGAGCTGACGAATACTAATCGATCGAGGACTTAACCAAAACGTTTGAAACATTCAATGCACCGTTTATCCGGTTTTGAAAGAACAAAAACTATTAATAAGATACTTGCATTTATAATGAAATATGTTATAATAAGTATTGTCTTTCGAAATAGTCTAGTGATGATGGCAAAGAGGTCACACCCGTTCCCATACCGAACACGGAAGTTAAGCTCTTTAGCGCCGATGGTAGTTGGGGGCTTCCCCCTGTGAGAGTAGGACGTCGCTAGGCTATATAATAAGATTATTCCGAAGTAGCTCAGTTGGTAGTAGCACCTGACTGTTAATCAGGTTGTCGCAGGTTCGAGTCCTGCCTTCGGAGCCATTCTTGGAGAGTTGTCCGAGTGGCCGAAGGAGCACGATTGGAAATCGTGTAGGCGGTTAACACTGTCTCAAGGGTTCAAATCCCTTACTCTCCGCCAGCACTTTAAGGATTCACCATTCCAAACGAAGGCCCCTTGGTCAAGTGGTTAAGACACCGCCCTTTCACGGCGGTAACACGGGTTCGAATCCCGTAGGGGTCACCATTTAATACCCAGATGGAGGATTAGCTCAGCTGGGAGAGCATCTGCCTTACAAGCAGAGGGTCGGCGGTTCGAGCCCGTCATCCTCCACCATAATGTGTTATTTCGGAGGGGTAGCGAAGTGGCTAAACGCGGCGGACTGTAAATCCGCTCCTTAGGGTTCGGCGGTTCGAATCCGTCCCCCTCCACCATTTTTGGGCTATAGCCAAGCGGTAAGGCAACGGATTTTGATTCCGTCATGCCTAGGTTCGAATCCTAGTACCCCAGCCATTTTTATTTTTTGAGCCATTAGCTCAGTTGGTAGAGCATCTGACTTTTAATCAGAGGGTCGAAGGTTCGAGTCCTTCATGGCTCATCATGTTTTTATAAAAATTATGCGCCCGTAGCTCAATTGGATAGAGCGTCTGACTACGGATCAGAAGGTTATGGGTTCGACTCCTGTCGGGCGCGCCATTTTAAATAAAAATTATTTATTTCGCGGGTGTAGTTTAATGGTAAAACCTCAGCCTTCCAAGCTGATGTCGTGAGTTCGATTCTCATCACCCGCTCCAAAAAAACTTTTTCAAAAACTTGTTGACATTCAAATTTTTATGTCGTATGATATAGAAAGTTGTCACTACAAGATAACAACATGAACCTTGAAAACTGAACAAGCAAAACGTAATCAATAAAGTTTTTAGTAGCTAACCTCGAGTTGGTGAACGAAACAAAATTTTGGACATCAAACATGATGCCAGCAAAACAATTTGAGCTAATCAAATTTCTTTTATGGAGAGTTTGATCCTGGCTCAGGACGAACGCTGGCGGCGTGCCTAATACATGCAAGTCGAGCGAACAGAGAAGGAGCTTGCTCCTTTGACGTTAGCGGCGGACGGGTGAGTAACACGTGGGCAACCTACCTTATAGTTTGGGATAACTCCGGGAAACCGGGGCTAATACCGAATAATCTATTTCGCTTCATGGTGAAATACTGAAAGACGGTTTCGGCTGTCGCTATAAGATGGGCCCGCGGCGCATTAGCTAGTTGGTGAGGTAACGGCTCACCAAGGCGACGATGCGTAGCCGACCTGAGAGGGTGATCGGCCACACTGGGACTGAGACACGGCCCAGACTCCTACGGGAGGCAGCAGTAGGGAATCTTCCACAATGGGCGAAAGCCTGATGGAGCAACGCCGCGTGAGTGAAGAAGGTTTTCGGATCGTAAAACTCTGTTGTAAGGGAAGAACAAGTACAGTAGTAACTGGCTGTACCTTGACGGTACCTTATTAGAAAGCCACGGCTAACTACGTGCCAGCAGCCGCGGTAATACGTAGGTGGCAAGCGTTGTCCGGAATTATTGGGCGTAAAGCGCGCGCAGGCGGTCCTTTAAGTCTGATGTGAAAGCCCACGGCTCAACCGTGGAGGGTCATTGGAAACTGGGGGACTTGAGTGCAGAAGAGGAAAGTGGAATTCCAAGTGTAGCGGTGAAATGCGTAGAGATTTGGAGGAACACCAGTGGCGAAGGCGACTTTCTGGTCTGTAACTGACGCTGAGGCGCGAAAGCGTGGGGAGCAAACAGGATTAGATACCCTGGTAGTCCACGCCGTAAACGATGAGTGCTAAGTGTTAGGGGGTTTCCGCCCCTTAGTGCTGCAGCTAACGCATTAAGCACTCCGCCTGGGGAGTACGGTCGCAAGACTGAAACTCAAAGGAATTGACGGGGGCCCGCACAAGCGGTGGAGCATGTGGTTTAATTCGAAGCAACGCGAAGAACCTTACCAGGTCTTGACATCCCGTTGACCACTGTAGAGATATAGTTTTCCCTTCGGGGACAACGGTGACAGGTGGTGCATGGTTGTCGTCAGCTCGTGTCGTGAGATGTTGGGTTAAGTCCCGCAACGAGCGCAACCCTTGATCTTAGTTGCCATCATTTAGTTGGGCACTCTAAGGTGACTGCCGGTGACAAACCGGAGGAAGGTGGGGATGACGTCAAATCATCATGCCCCTTATGACCTGGGCTACACACGT
>NZ_JBEYTZ010000100.1:0-2934 GCF_040643215.1 Streptomyces sp. NPDC047315
CGACCGGTGGCCGTGGTGTGGACGTCGTGCTGAACAGCCTGACGGGCGAGTTCATCGACGCCTCACTACGACTCCTCACCGACGGCGGCCGGTTCCTGGAGATGGGCAAGACCGACCACCGCGACCCCGACGACGTGGCCGCCCGCCACCCCGGCGTCCACTACCGCGTGTACGACCTCATCCCCGACGGCGGCCCCGTGCGCATCGGCGAGATCCTCGCCGAACTCGCCGACCTGTTCGCCTCCGAAACCCTGCGACCGGCACCCGTACGGGCCTGGCCGCTGACCCGCGCCCGCGACGCCCTGCGCTGGCTCGGCCGCGCCCGCCACATCGGCAAGGTCGTCCTCGAACTGCCGCCGCCCCTCGACCCCGAAGGCACCGTCCTCATCACCGGCGGCACCGGCACCATCGGCGGCCACCTCGCCGAACACCTCGCCGCGACCTGGGGCGTACGGCACCTGCTGCTGGTCAGCCGACAGGGCCCGGCGGCCCCGGGGGCGGCGGAACTCGTCGAACGGCTCACGGCACTCGGCGCTCGCGCGCACCTCGTCGCGGCCGACGTCGCCGACCGCGCCGCCGTGAACCGCCTGCTCGCCGACGTCCCCGCCGACCATCCGCTGACGGGCGTGGTCCACGCCGCGGGAGCCCTGGACGACGGCGTCATCGCGGCCCAGGACCCGCAGCGACTGGCCCGCGTCTGGGCCGTCAAGGCAGCCGCGGCCCACCACCTGCACACCGCCACCGCCGAACTGCCACTCGGGCTGTTCACCCTGTTCTCCTCCAGCGCGGCCACCCTCGGCAGCCCAGGACAGGCCAACTACGCCGCCGCCAACGCCTACTGCGAAGCCCTGGCCGCCCGCCGTCAAGCCGCCGGACTGGCAGCGGGCGCCGTCGGCTGGGGACTGTGGGGCGAGGCCAGCGGCATGACGGGCGGACTCACCGACACCGACCGGGCACGCATGGCACGCACCGGCATCGGCGCCCTCACGACGGAACGCGGCCTCGCGCTGTTCGACACGAGCTGGCGCCACGGCAACCCGCAGCTGCTCGCCGTCGAACTCGACACCCAGGCCCTGGCCGCCCAGCCCGCCGCGGCACTGCCACCGCTGTTCCGGGCCCTCACCCGCGCGGTCACCGCCCGAAGGACCGCCGCCGCGGACTCCGGCGCCGAAGCGCCCCACTGGGCCCGCCGACTGGCCGGACTGCCCGCCGACGAACAGCACCGCGTCCTGCTGGACCTGGTGTGCACCCACGCGGCGGCCGTCCTCGGCCACGCAGGAGCGGAGGCGATCCACGCCGACACCCCCTTCAAGGACGTCGGCTTCGACTCGCTCACCGCCGTCGAACTGCGCAACAAACTCAGCGCAGCCACCGGACTGCGGCTGCCCGCAACCGTCGTCTTCCGCTACCCGACCCCCAGCGCCGTGGCCGCCCACCTGCTCGAAGAACTCGCACCGCCCGCCGGAACCGACCCCGCGACCGGGCCGGCCCTGGCCGAACTCGGCCGCCTGGAGGACGCCGTGGGGCGCATCGACCCGGACGACGAGGACGCCCGCGAAAGACTCGTCGCCCGCCTGGAAGCGCTGCTGTGGCGGCTGGGCGACCGGCCGGCCGCCGACCCGGACGAGACCGCGGAGACCGTGGACGGCGACGCCATCGACGCCGCGTCCGACGACGAGCTGTTCGCACTCATTGACAGGGAAGTGCCGTCCTGATGGGGAACGAGGACCGATCGATGCCGGGCACCGAAGACAAGCTCCGCCACTACCTCAAGCGCGTCACGACCGACCTCGCCCAGACCCGCCAACGCCTGCGCGACACCGAGGACCGGCAGCGCGAACCCGTGGCCGTGGTCGCCATGGCCTGCCGGTACCCGGGCGGCGTGACCTCGCCCGAAGGGCTGTGGGACCTGGTGGCCGACGGCCGCGACGTCATCACCCCGTTCCCGACCGACCGCGGCTGGGACCTGTCCGGCCTGTACCACCCCGACCCCGACCACCCCGGCACCAGCTACGTCCGCGACGGCGGCTTCCTGCCCGACGTCACCCGGTTCGACGCCGACTTCTTCGGCATCTCCCCGCGCGAAGCCATGGCGATGGACCCGCAGCAACGGCTGCTGCTGGAGGTCTCCTGGGAGCTGTTCGAACGGGCCGGGATCGCCCCCGCCGCGCTGAAGGGCAGCCGCACGGGCGTGTACGCGGGGGTCTCCAGCCGCGACTACATGACGCGACTGCCGCACGTTCCCGAAGGCTACGAGGGGTACGCCACCACCGGGACCCTCACCAGCGTGGTCTCCGGCCGGGTCGCGTACACGTACGGTCTGGAGGGCCCCGCCGTCACCGTCGACACCGCCTGCTCGTCGTCGCTGGTCGCCGTCCACCTCGCCGTGCAGGCGCTGCGGCAGGGCGAGTGCACGCTTGCCGTCGTCGGCGGCGTCACCGCACTGACCACCCCGACCGCCTTCGCGGAGTTCTCCCGCCAGCGCGGTCTCGCACCCGATGGCCGCTGCAAGTCCTTCGCCGCCGAGGCCGACGGCACCGGGTTCTCCGAAGGCGTCGGGCTGCTGCTCCTGGAGAAGCTGTCGGACGCACGGCGCAACGGGCATCAGGTCCTGGGCGTGGTCCGCGGCTCTGCGGTCAACCAGGACGGCGCCAGCAACGGGCTCACCGCCCCGAACGAAGCCGCCCAGGAACGCGTGATCCGACAGGCCCTGACCAATGCCCGACTCACCCCTGACCAGGTGGACGCGGTCGAGGCGCACGGCACGGGCACGACGCTCGGCGATCCGATCGAGGCGCAGGCGCTGTTGGCGACGTACGGACAAGAGCGGTCGGCGGACCGTCCGTTGTTGTTGGGTTCGGTGAAGTCGAACATCGGGCACACGCAGGCTGCTGCGGGTGTGGCGGGTGTGATCAAGATGGTGATGGCGATGCG
>NZ_JBEYTZ010000101.1:0-2926 GCF_040643215.1 Streptomyces sp. NPDC047315
GCGGTGTGGGGTCTGGGTCGGGTGTTCGGGCTTGAGCAGCCGGAGCAGTACGGCGGACTGATTGACGTGCCCGCCGTCTGGCAGTCCGGCACCGGCGACCAACTGGCCGCCGCGCTGGCGGAGCCCGTAGAAGATCAGCTGTCGATAGGTTCTGCCGGCGTCTTCGCGCGTCGGTTGCACCACGCGCCGGCGCCGTCCGTCGGCGGCGAGCCGTGGAAGCCGAGCGGCACCGTCGTCGTGACCGGTGGTACGGGTGGGATCGGGTCGCATTTGGCCCGTTGGCTGGCTGAGAACGGTGCTGAGCACCTGGTCCTGCTGAGCCGCTCGGGCCCCGACGCCCCCGGCGTCGTCGCCCTCGCGGAAGAGCTGACGGCGGACGGCACTCCCACGACGGTCACGGCGTGCGACATCACCGACGCCGCGCAGCTCGGCGCGGTCCTGAGCAGCGCCGACCACCCGCCGGTCACCACCGTCATCCACGCCGCCGGAGTGTCCCGGGACGCCCCGCTCACCGAACTCACCGCCGCCGAACTGGATGACGTCCTCGCGGCGAAGGCCCTCGGCGCGGAGAACCTGGCGAATCACCTCGCCCACGGCGCGTTCCAGCGGCTGGTGCTGTTCTCGTCGAACGCCGGGGTCTGGGGCGGTGCCCGGCAGGGTGCGTACGCCGCTGCCAACGCACACCTCGACGCCCTGGCCGAGCGCGAGCGCGCCGCCGGCCGGTCCGTGACGTCGGTGGCCTGGGGGCTGTGGGACGGCGAGGGCATGGGCGCGGGCGAGGTCGGCGCCCACCTGAGCCGGCTCGGCCTGCGGCCGATGGCTCCGGAGCTGGCCGTCGAGGCGCTGCACGGGGCGCTGACCTTGGACGAGACGTTCGTGGCCGTGGCGGACGTGGACTGGGAACGGTTCGTACCGACCTTCACCGTGGCCCGGCGCCGACCGCTCATCGAGGACCTGCCCGAGTCCCGGCAGCTCGCCGCCGGCACGGACCACGAGGACGCGGACGCCGCGGCCGGCCTGCGGTCCCGACTGGAAGGGCTGGACGCGGACGACCGTCTCGACCTACTGTCCACGCTGGTGCGCACGGAAGCGGCACGGGTGCTGTCCCACTCGGGTCCGGACGCCATCGAGCCCGAACGCGCCTTCCGGGACATGGGCTTTGACTCCATCGCCTCCGTCGAGCTGCGCAAGCGGCTGAACACCGAGACCGGCCTGCAACTGCCGGCCACGGTCGCGTTCGACCACCCGACCCCGCGGATCCTCGCCGAACACCTGGCCGCCCACCTGTACGGACTGACCCCTGACGTACCCCCGTCGACCCGCGTCTTCGGAGACGTCGACCGCCTCGCGGAGACGCTGGCGGGGCTCGCCGAGGACGACGCCGTACGGAAGCGGGTGGCGCATCGGCTCCGGGAACTCCTGGACGTCTGCGAAAGCACCCCGCGCGACGCCGACGACATGGGCGCACAGCTCGGTTCGGCGAGCGACGAGGAGATCTTCGACTTCATCGACAAGCGGTTCAAACACTCCTGACACCACCCCGACCCGCCTGTCGTCTGCATCATCCTTGTGAGGAAGGCCCCACGAAATGGCTAACGAGGAACAGCTCCGCTCCTACCTGCGGTTCGTCACCACGGATCTGCACGAGACGCGCCAGCGCCTGGAGCGCCTGGAGGCCGAGCAGCACGCCCCGATCGCCATCGTGGGCATGAGCTGCCGGTTCCCCGGCGGAGTGAGCTCACCGGAAGAACTGTGGGACTTCGTCGCCGCGGGCGGCGACGCGATCGGGGACTTCCCGACGGACCGGGGCTGGGACCTGGACGCGCTGTTCGACACCGACCCGGACCGGCCCGGCGCTTCGCACACGACGGCCGGCGGGTTCGTGTACGAAGCGGGCGAGTTCGACTCCGGGTTCTTCGGCATCAGCCCGCGCGAGGCGCTGGCGATGGACCCCCAGCAGCGACTCGTCCTGGAGTGCTCCTGGGAGGCGATCGAGCGCGCCGGCATCGACGTGTCCACCCTGCGGAACACCAGCACGGGTGTGTTCGTCGGGGCCTCCGCGCAGAACTACGGGGTGTTCGCCGACCGCGCGGGCGAGGGCAGCGAGGGGTACTTCCTGACCGGGAACGCGGCGAGTGTGGTGTCGGGTCGGTTGGCGTACGTGTTCGGGCTTGAGGGTCCTGCGGTGACGGTGGACACGGCGTGCTCGTCGTCGCTGGTGGCACTTCACTTGGCGGCGCAGGCGCTGCGGTCGGGGGAGTGCGGACTCGCACTGGCCGGTGGCGTCGCGGTGATGTCGACGCCGGGTGCGTTCGTGGAGTTCAGTCGGCAGCGTGGGCTTGCGGCCGATGGTCGGTGCAAGGCGTTCGCGGCGGGCGCGGACGGCACGGGGTGGGGTGAGGGCGTCGGGCTGGTGCTGCTGGAGCGGCTGTCCGACGCGGTGGCGAACGGCCATCGAGTACTGGGTGTGCTGCGCGGCTCGGCGGTCAACCAGGACGGTGCCTCGAACGGTCTGACCGCCCCGAACGGTCCCTCGCAGCAGCGGGTGATTCATCAGGCGTTGGCGAACGCGGGTCTGTCTGCTGGTGACGTGGATGTGGTGGAGGCGCACGGCACCGGCACGACGCTGGGTGATCCGATTGAGGCGCAGGCGCTCCTTGCGACGTATGGGCAGGAGCGGGCGGAGGGTCGTCCGTTGTGGTTGGGGTCGGTGAAGTCGAACATTGGTCATACGCAGGCTGCTGCGGGTGTTGCTGGTGTGATCAAGATGGTGATGGCGATGCGTCACGGGCTGCTGCCTGAGACGTTGCATGTGGATGAGCCGTCGCCGCATGTGGATTGGTCGGCGGGTGAGGTGCGGCTGCTGACGGAGTCGGTGGCTTGGCCTGCTGAGGAGCGCGTGCGACGGGCGGGGGTGTCGTCGTTC
>NZ_JBEYTZ010000102.1:0-2637 GCF_040643215.1 Streptomyces sp. NPDC047315
GTCGTTGGAGGATGCGGCGCGGGTGGTGGCTGCTCGGTCTGTGTTGATGGAGGCGTTGCCGTCGGGTGGTGGGATGGCGGCGATCGAGGCCGGGGAGGACGAAGTTGTGGCCCTTCTTGGTGGTGGGGTTGATGTGGCGGCGGTGAATGGTCCGCGGGCGGTGGTGGTGTCGGGCTCGGCGGATGTGGTGGAGGAGGTGCGAGGTCATTTCGCGGGTGAGGGTCGTCGGGCGACGTCGTTGCGGGTGAGTCATGCGTTTCATTCGGTGTTGATGGAGCCGATGTTGGCGGAGTTTGCGGAGGTGTTGTCGTCGGTGGTGTTTGGTGAGCCGGAGGTTCCGGTGGTGTCTTCGGTGACGGGGACGGTCGTGGATATGGGGTCGGTGGAGTATTGGGTGCGGAATGTTCGGGAGACGGTTCGTTTCCATGACGCCGTCACTCATGCCGTGGGTGAGTGGGGCCTTGGTTGCGTGTTGGAGGTCGGGCCTGGGGCTGGGTTGACGTCGATGGTGGCTGCCGGTGTTCTTGACGTGTTGGCGGTGCCGTTGCAGCGGGCGGAGCAGGCGGAGGACCGGGCGTTCTTGACCGCGCTGGGTGAGGCCTTTGTGCATGGCATTCCGGTGGATTGGAGCTCGGCGTTCCCGGCGGGTCTGCCGTGGGTGGATCTTCCGACGTATCCGTTCCAGGGCGACCGCTACTGGATCTCCGCCCGAACCACCGACCCCACACGAGCGCTGACGTCCTCGCGCACCGGCGCGGAGGAGCAGTCGCGGCCTGGGGAGTGGCGTTACCGCGTCACCTGGGAGCCGGTCGAGATCGACGTCACGGGACGGTTGAGCGGGACATGGCTGGTCGTTGCGGGTTCGCATCAGGTGCGGGATGAGTCCCTGACCGCTTGGCTTCCCGGACTGGAGGCCGCTCTGACGGCTGCGGGGGCGACGGTCCGTCACGAGACCTTCGATGCCGAGGCGCCGGACACTCTGGGTTCGTTGGATGGTGTGACGGGTGTGGTGTCGTTGTTGGGGCTCGGGGCGAGTGACGCGGGGCTGTTTGGGACGTTGCGGTTGGTTCAGTCACTGGTGGGTGTGGGTTTTGCGGGTCGGTTGTGGGCGGTGACCGCCGGCGGTGTGGGCGTCGGGCCTGCGGATGGGGCTCCGGTGCCGGAGCTGGCGCAGGTGTGGGGCTTGGGCCGGGTCGCTGGTTTGGAGCATCCCGGTCTGTGGGGCGGTCTGATCGATCTCCCGTCCGGCCAGGACTTCACCGAGACGGCGGGCCGCCAGCTCGTCGGAGTGCTGAGCGAGGGTGTCGAGGATCAGGTGGCGCTGCGCCAGGGCGTGGTGCTGGGTCGACGGCTGGTTCATGCTGCGCCCGCCCCTGTGGTTTCCGCCGATCGTTCGTGGCGGCCTTCGGGCACCGTACTGATCACGGGTGGTACGGGAGGGCTGGGTGCGCACGTCGCCCGTTGGGTTGTGGAGCGCGGCGCCGAGCACGTCGTCCTGGTGAGTCGTCGCGGGGCGGACGCGCCCGGTGCCCAGGAATTGGCCGACGACCTGGCCGCGGAAGGTTGCCGGGTGACGATCGCTGCTTGCGACGTGTCCGACCGTGAGGCCGTGGTCGAGCTGCTGGCGGGTGTCCCTGACGAGCATCCGCTGGATGTGGTGATCCATGCGGCGGGTGTGGGTCAGGACGGGTTGTTGGTGGATTCGGGTGTTGGGGATGTGGTGGGTGTTGGTGGGGCGAAGGTGTTGGGGGCTCGGTGGTTGGATGAGTTGACGGTGGGGTTGGAGTTGTCGGCGTTTGTGGTGTTCTCGTCGATTGCTGGGGTGTGGGGGAGTAGTGGGCAGGGTGTGTATGGGGCGGCGAATGCGTATGTGGATGCGTTGGTGGAGCGTCGTCGTGCGGGTGGGTTGGTGGGGACGTCGGTGGCGTGGGGTCCGTGGGCTGAGGCGGGGATGGCGACCGTGGGCGACGTCGAGCAGCAGTTGCGTCGGCGTGGTCTTGTTGCGATGCCGCCGGCGGACGCGATCGAGGCTCTGGAACAGGCAGTACTCGGCGACGAAGGGCTGATCACCGTCGCTGACGTCGACTGGGAGCGCTTCGGCAGTCTGTTCACCTCCAGCAGGCCCAGCCCCCTCCTCACCAACATCCAGCCGGCGACCGACGCCCCCGCGGCTGACGGCGCCCGCACCGGTCAACAGGCGGATGCCCAGCGCATGGCCGAGCTGGTCCGGAGCGGTGGGGAACCGGCGCTGCTCGAACTGGTGCGACGCGAGACCGCGCAGGTCCTCGGCCACAGCAAGCCTGCATCCGTCCGAGTGGAGCGGAGCTTCAAGGACCTCGGCTTCGACTCGCTCGCCGCGGTCCAACTGCGCAATCGGTTGGTCGACATCACCGGCTTGGAACTTCCGTCCTCGATGCTCTTCGACTTCCCGTCCCCCGCCCGACTGACTGCTGAGCTCCACAAGGAGCTCCTGGGGGACTCGGGCACAGGTGACGTCGTCAGCCCGCCCTCCTCCGAGACAAGGGATTCCGAGCCGTTGGCGATCGTGGGGTTGGGGTGTCGGTTGCCGGGGGGTGTCACGTCTCCGGAGGGCTTGTGGAGCGTGTTGGTCGAGGGGCGGGATGTGGTTTCCGGGTT
>NZ_JBEYTZ010000103.1:0-2494 GCF_040643215.1 Streptomyces sp. NPDC047315
GTGGTGGAGGGTCGGCCGCGTCGTGCGGGGGTGTCCTCGTTCGGGATCAGCGGCACCAACGCCCACGTCATCCTCGAACAACCCCCCACCCCCACGCCGACGAGGGAGCACGCAGCCGACCGCCGTGGACCCGCGGTCCCCGTGCCGCTCTTCATCTCGGGCCGGGACGAGACCGCGCTGAGGGCACAGGCGGACCGCCTCCACGCGCACCTCACCGACCACCCCGACCTGTCCCCGGTCGACGTCGGCTGGTCGCTGGCGACCACCCGCGCCACCCTGGAACACCGGGCGGCCGTCGTCGGCACGGACCGGGCCGAGATCCTGACGGGCCTCGAAGCGTTGGCCAAGGGCGAGCGCGGGCCCGGTGTCGTACACGACGACGGGGCCGTACCCCGGGGCAAGACGGCGTTCCTCTTCCCCGGCCAGGGCAGCCAGCGGCCGGACACCGGCCGTGAACTCTACGAGCGGATGCCCGTCTTCGCCCGGGCCCTGGACGAGGTGTGCGCCCTGCTCGACGGCGAACTCCCCTGCCCTCTCCTTGACGTTCTCTTCGCCCCCGAAGGAACGTCCGAAGCCGCCCTCCTCGACCGGACCGACGTCACGCAGGCCGCGCTGTTCGCCGTCGGAGTGGCGCTGTTCCGGCTCGTCGAAAGCCGGGGCCACCTGCCTGACCTGCTGCTCGGCCACTCCATCGGCGAAGTCACCGCCGCCCACGTCGCCGGCCTCCTCTCCCTCGAAGACGCGTGCACCCTCGTCGCGGCCCGCGGCCGGCTCATGAGGTCCGCACGCGGGGACGGCGCCATGGTCGCGATCCAGGCCGCGGAGCAGGAGGTCCGCGAGACGCTGCCGGGCGGCGAAGAGGAGAGCGGAGCCCCGGTCGTCGTCGCGGCCGTCAACGGGCCCCGGGCCACCGTCGTCTCCGGAGACCTGGCGGCGGTGGAAGGAGTGGCGCAGCTGTGGCGGGCCAGGGGGCGCAGGACCAAGCGCCTGCCGGTCAGCCACGCCTTCCACTCGCCCCACATGGACGGCGTACTCGACGCCTTCCGGGCCGCGGCCGAGCAGCTCGACTTCCACGAGCCGCGGATCCCCGTCGTCTCCAACGTCACCGGTACGCTCGCGACCTCCGCGCAGCTCCGCTCGCCCGACTACTGGACCCGGCACGTCCGCGAGGCCGTCCGCTTCCACGACGGGGTCCGCAGCCTGGAGTCGCACGGCGTCACGGACCACCTGGAGCTCGGCCCGGGCGGCGTGCTCAGCGCACTGGTGCAGGACTGCCTGACCGCGGCCCCGGGCGCCATCGTGCCCCTGCTGCGCGCGGGTCGCCCCGAGGCCACCGGCGTCACGGCGGCCCTGGCGCTCCTGCGGCTGCGCGGCGCCGCGCTCGACCCGGCCGCGACCTTCCCCGGCGGCGGACGGATCGACCTGCCCACGTACCCCTTCCACCGCGAACGCTACTGGCTCACGGCAGGGGTGCCGACGGGCACTGCGAAGGGCCTGGGGCTGCGCGCCACGGCCCACCCGTTCCTCGGCGCCTCGGTACCGGTCGTCAACCAGGACGTCCACGTCCTGACGGGATACGTCTCCCTCGAAAGCCAGCCGTGGCTCGCGGGCCACTCCGTGCACGGCGCGGTGGTGTTCCCCGGCACCGGCTTCCTGGAACTGGCGCTGCGCACGGGTGCGGAAGTGGGGCTACGCAGGGTCGAAGGACTGACGCTGGCCGCGCCCCTGGTGCTGCCGGCGCGGGGCGGCGTCCGCCTCCAGGCCGCCGTGGGCGAGGCAGACGAGGACGGCGGCCGACCGTTCGACCTGTACGCGTGCGTGGACCTGACGGACTCGAACGATCAGATGGACGGCCCGGCGGACGACTCGGCGAACTGGATCCGGCACGCCCATGGACGGCTGACCGCCACCGAGCAGATCGAGGCCATGCCGGTGGGCTGGCCGCCCGAGGGCGCGGACGAGGTCGAACTCGACGGAACGTACGAACGGCTGGCCGACGGCGGGTTCGCGTACGAGGGGCGGTTCACCGGGCTGCGCAGGGCGTGGCGCGCCGGGAACGAGGTCTTCGCCGAGGTGGCCCTGGGCGAGGAGGGGGGTGCCGGCGCCAGTGGCTTCGTGCTGCATCCGGCGCTGCTGGACGCCGCGCTGCATCCGCTGCACCCAGGGGTGGCCGGCGTCGAGGGGCCGGCGCGGCTCCCCGCCGCGTGGACCGGGGTCGAGGTGGGGGGCGAGGCGCCGGCGTCGGCGGTACGGGTCCGACTGACGCTCACGGGTCCGGGAAGCGCGTCCGTACTGCTGGCGGACGCGACGACGGGCGCTCCGGTCGCTTCGGTTGAGTCACTGGAACTGCTCCCGGCAGGGGAAGGGGCGGTGCGGCCGGACACCGCCGGGTCTCCGGATGACGGTTTGTTTGGGGTGGTGTGGGAGCGGGTGGGTGTGTCGTTGGTGGGTGGTGGTGGGTGGGTGGAGTTGGGGGTGGGTGGGGTGTTGCCGG
>NZ_JBEYTZ010000104.1:0-2463 GCF_040643215.1 Streptomyces sp. NPDC047315
CATCGACTGCTGGGCGCGCAGGTTTCGCTCGCCGGTGGTGGTGTGGTGTTGACGGGTCGGTTGTCGACGTCGGCGCAGCCGTGGCTTGCTGATCATGCGGTCTCGGGTGTCGTGATCGTGCCGGGCACGGCCTTCGTTGACCTGGCGGTACATGCCGGGCTTCAGGTGGGTTGTTCCCGGTTGGACGAGTTGACGTTGCAGGCGCCTCTGGTCCTGGCGCAGGACGGTCCGGGTGTGGCGGTGCAGGTCGTCGTCGACGATCCAGATGAGCACGGCCAGCGCGGGGTGAACATCTACTCGCGGCCGGACGGCGACAGCGACTGGATCCGCCACGGCGTCGGCTCGGTCACCGATGCGGCTGAGGTATCGATTCCGGGATGGGTGTGGGCTCCTGTTGGCGAGTCGATGCCGGTGGAGGACATCTACGCAGGGCTTGGAGATGCGGGCTTCGATTACGGTCCGGTGTTCCAGGGTTTGCGGCAGGTGTGGGTGGACGGGAAGGATGTGTACGCGGAGGTCGTGCTTCCCGACGACCCGTCGGGCTTTGCTCTGCACCCGGCCCTGCTCGACGCAGCCCTGCACGCCCTCGCCGTCACCGGTGAGTCGTCCGAGGCCGGGCTTCCCTTCGCCTTCGCCGGCGTCACCGTTCACACCACCGGTGCCCGCGCCCTCCACGCCCGACTGCGTCGCGGCGCCGACGGCGTCAGCATCGAAGCCGTCGACCCGACCGGCCAGCCCGTCGTCACCGTCGAATCCCTCGCCTTCCGGCCGATCAACCAAGAGAGCCTTTCAGGCCCCCAGACCTCCGCCGCCCGCCTTCTGCGGATGCGGTGGGCGCCGGTGCCCGAGCAGACCGCCGACGGCGCGAAGGGAACGGCACCGGAATGGGCGCTGGTGGGGAACGGCTCGGCTGATCACGCCGGCCTGACCGCGCTGGCCCAGGCCGTGGACGAAGGCGCCGAGGCCCCCGCACTGGTGGTGCTGTCCTGCGTCGACGCCGCTGCGGGCGGGGCTGACGACGGGGCCCAGGGTGCCACGCGCGCCGAGGCGGCCTTGGTGCGGCTGTTGACCGAGGTACAGGCGTTCCTCGCCGCGCCGCAGCTGGAAGAGGCCCGGTTGCTGGTGCTCACCCGTGGCGCCGTGACCACGGAGGACCCGGTGTCCCCGGTTGACCCGGTCATGTCCGCGATCTGGGGGATGGTCCGGTCCGCCCAGACGGAGAACCCGGACCGCTTCGTCCTGCTGGACCTCGATCCGCAGGGCGACCCGGCGGCCGACGACGTCGTCCTCCTCACGCGGCTGCTGCCGGCAGTATTCGCCAGCGACCTCGATCAACTCGCCGTACGCGGAGACGAGTTGATCGCACCGGCACTCGCGGAGATCGACGGGAGCGACCGGCTGCGGCTCCCCGAGCAGGGGCCGTGGCGGCTCGGGGCCGGCCGGGGCGGGACTCTCGCCGAGCTTGCTCCGGTCCCGTACTCGGAGGCGGGCGCACCGCTCCTGCCGGGGACGGTCCGGCTGTCCACCCGAGCCGTCGGGCTGAACTTCCGGGACGTGCTGATCGCGCTGGGCATGTACCCGGACAAGGCGACGCTCGGCAGCGAGTGCGCCGGTGTGGTCACCGAGGTCGGTCCGGGCGTCACTGGGCTGGCCGTCGGCGACCGGGTCATGGGCCTGGTGCCGGAGTCGTTCGGCGACGTGGTGGTGGCCGACGCGCGGACCGTCGCGCCGATCCCTTCGGAGTGGTCGTACGCGCAGGCCGCGTCGGTGCCGGTGGCGTTCTTGACGGCGTACTACTCGCTGGTGCGGCTCGCCGACCTCCGCCCGGGCGAACGCGTGCTCGTCCACGCGGGCGCGGGCGGCGTCGGAATGGCGGCCGTCCAGCTGGCGCGGCACCTCGGGGCGGACGTCTTCGCCACGGCGCACCCGAGCAAGTGGGCGACGCTGCGGGGGCTCGGGCTGCCGGACGACCGGATCGCCTCCTCCCGCGACCTCGACTTCCGCGCCGCGTTCCTCACAGTGACTGACGGCGCCGGCGTCGACGTGGTGCTGAACTCGCTCGCGGGTGAGTTCGTGGACGCCTCGCTCGAACTGCTGCCGCGCGGCGGACGGTTCGTCGAGATGGGCAAGACCGACGTACGGGACGCGGCTGCGCTGCCGCCCGGCGTCCGGTACCGGACCTTCGACCTGTCCGAGCCCGAGCCGGCCCAGATAGGTGACATGCTCGCCGAGCTGCTGGCGCTGTTCGCCGAAGGACGGCTCGTGCTGCTGCCGCTGACGGCGTGGGACGTACGGCGGGCGCCGGCCGCGTTCCGCCACCTCAGCCAGGCCCGGCACGTCGGCAAGAACGTCCTGACCCTGCCCGTTCCCATCGATCCTGAGGGGACGGTGTTGGTGACGGGTGGTTTGGGTGTGTTGGGTGGTTTGGTGGCGGAGTGGTTGGTGTCGGTGTGTGGTGTGCGT
>NZ_JBEYTZ010000105.1:0-2440 GCF_040643215.1 Streptomyces sp. NPDC047315
ACCCACCGGCCGGCCTTGGCCATAAGTCGCCAACAAAGCCTGCGCCTCAATCGGGTCACCCAACGGCGTCCCCGTCCCATGCCCCTCCACCACATCCACATCCACCACCGACAACCCCGCCCGCACCAAAGCCTGCCGAATCACCCGCTCCTGCGACCGACCACTCGGCGCCGTCAAACCATTCGACGCACCATCCTGATTCACCGCAGAACCCCGCACCACCGCCAACACCCGATGACCAAGACGCCGCGCATCCGACAACCGCTCCACCAACAACAACCCCACCCCCTCCGACCACCCCGTCCCATCCGCACCCGCACCAAACGACCGACACCGCCCATCCACCGACAACCCCCGCTGCCGCGAAAACTCCACAAACGACAACGCCGACGACATCACCGTCACCCCACCCACCACACCCAACGAACACTCACCCGACCCCAAAGCCTGCACCGCCAAATGCAACGCCACCAACGACGACGAACACGCCGTATCCACCGTCACCGCAGGACCCTCAAACCCAAACCAATACGCCAACCGACCGGAAACGACACTGGAGAGGTTTCCCGTCAGCAAGAAACCCTCGAATTCGGGCGGGTTCTCGGCCAGCCTCGATGCGTAGTCGTCGTACATCGCTCCCGTGAAGACGCCGGTGGGGGTGCCGCGCAATTCCTCCGGGTCGATTCCGGCGTGTTCGAAGAGTTCCCACGCGGTCTCCAACAACAGACGCTGCTGCGGATCCGTCGCCACCGCCTCCCGCGGCGACATCCCGAAGAACCCCGCATCAAACTCATCCGCGTCATACAAAAACCCACCACGACGCGTATACGACGACCCCGACCTCAACCCAACCGGATCAAACAAACCCTCCAAATCCCACCCCCTATTCACCGGAAACCCACCCACACCCTCCCGCCCCTCAACCACCAACCGCCACAACCCATCCGCCGAAACCACCCCACCCGGAAAACGACACGCCATCCCCACGATCACCACCGGATCAGCAGTCGCGACGGAGGGCGCGACATGAGGCGCGGGGACAGGTGCGAGGACGGGTGCGGGAGCGGCGCTGGTGAGTTCGTCGTGCAGGTGCCGGGCGAGGGCTAGGGGCGAGGGGTGGGCGAAGACGACCGTCGGCGGCAGCGGCAGACCCGTGCGGGCGCTCAGGAGGTTGCGGAGTTCGACGCCTGCGAGCGAGTCGAGGCCGAGTTCGCTGAAGGCCCGTGCGGGGGCGATGTCCGACGGTTCGGAGTGCCCCAGCACCTCCGCCACCCGCGCGCGGACCTGCTCCAGGACCGCGTCGAGCCGTTCGTCTTCGGGGAGGGCGGTGATGCGCCGTACCCACTCGGTGTCGGGTTCGGCGTGGCCCGCGGCGCGGTCCACCGTCGTACGACGCCGCGCGGGCCCGCGTACGAGCCCCTTCAGCAGTGGCGACGGCGGGCCCCCTGGCGCGTCCAGCGCCGGTCGGTTGAGCAGTGCCGGTACGGCGAGGGGCGCGCCGCTCGCGAGTGCCGCCTCGAAGAGCGCGCGGGCGCGGTCGACGGGGAGCGGGAGGAAGCCAGAGCGCGCCCATCGGGCGCGGCCGGCGGCGTCCAGGGAGGCGCCCATGCCGCCTTCGCCGCCCCACAGGCCCCACGCGAGTGAGATTCCGGGCAGTCCCTGCGCACGACGATACGAAGCCAGGGCGTCCAGAAAGGCGTTGGCAGCCGCATAGTTCGCCTGACCCGGTGCTCCGATGAGGCCGGAGACGGAGGAGTAGAGGACGAAGAAGGAGAGATCCATCCCCGCGGTGAGCTCATGCAGATGCCAGGCCGCATCCGCTTTGGGGTGCAGGACGGCGGCCAGGCGCTCCGGAGTGAGCGTCTCCACCGTCGCGTCGTCGAGTACGCCGGCCGTGTGCACCACACCCACCAACGGCCGATCCACCGGAATACGACCCAACACCCCCTCCAACGCACCACGATCACCCACATCACACACCTCAAACACCACCTCAGCCCCCAACCCCACCAACACCCCCTCCAACTCCACCCCACCCACAAACCCACCACCACGACGACTCACCAACACCAACCGACCCACCCCCAACACCTCCACCAACCACCGCGCCACCAACCCACCCAACACACCCGAACCACCCGTCACCAACACCGACCCACCACCCAAACCACCCAACCCACCAACCCCAGACACACCACCACCCACCCCACCCACCAACCGAGGCACAAACACCACACCACCCCGCACCCCAAACACCCACTCCCCCAACCCCCAACCCACACCCCAATCAGGCAACCCACCACCCCCACCCACCACATCCACCAACACAAACCGACCCGGATGCTCCACCCCAGCCGACCGCACCAAACCCCACACCAACGACCCCACCAAACCCCCCAACCCCACACCCTCACCCCCCAACACACCCACCGCACCCTCC
>NZ_JBEYTZ010000106.1:0-2368 GCF_040643215.1 Streptomyces sp. NPDC047315
GGGTGGGATCGGGTCGCATTTGGCCCGTTGGCTGGCTGAGAACGGTGCTGAGCACCTGGTCCTGCTGAGCCGCTCGGGCCCCGACGCCCCCGGCGCCGTCGCCCTCGCCGAGGAGCTGACGGCGGACGGCACTCCCACGACGGTCACGGCCTGCGACATCACCGACGCCGCGCAGCTCGGCGCGGTCCTGAGCAGCGCCGACCACCCGCCGGTCACCACCGTCATCCACGCCGCCGCCACGATCGAGCTGGGCTGGCTGCGCGACGCCACACCGGAGCACCTGCACACGGTCCTGAACGCCAAGTGCGTGGGCGCCGCCCACCTCGCCGACCTGCTCGGCGAGCACCACCCCGATGTTCGGCTGGTGCTGTTCTCCTCCATCGCGGGGATCTGGGGCAGCGGGATGCACGGCGCGTACGCCGCAGCCAACGCCTACCTCGATGCCCTCGCCGAGAGCCGGGCCGCCGTCCAGCCGATCACGTCCGTTGCCTGGGGCATCTGGGACACCGAGCTGGCCATCGGGCGCGTCGACCCGGACCAGATGTACCGGCAGGGACTGCCCTTCCTCGACCGGGACCGGGCGCTCGACGAACTCGCCGACGTCCTCGGGGGCGGGGAGACCGTCCTCGCGGTCGCCGAGGTCGACTGGCCCACGTTCGTCCCCGTCTTCACCGCCGCACGGCCGAGGCCGCTGCTGTCCGAGCTGCCCGAGGTACGGGCCCTCGACTCCGTCGAACAGGGCTCCGCGCACCGACCCGAAGCCTCATCCGTACTGGTCGACAGGCTGGCCACGGCGACCGATGCCGAACGGGACGCCGCACTGCTGGAGGCCGTCCGCACCGAGGTGGCGGCCGTGCTCGGCCACGCCGACGCGGAATCCGTCGCCCCGACCCGCGCTTTCCGTGACATCGGGTTCGACTCGCTGACCGCGGTGGACCTCCGGAACCGGCTCGGCTCGACCCTCGGGCTCCGCCTGCCCGCGACGGTGGTCTTCGACTACCCCACGCCGCGGGCGCTGGCCGCCTTCCTGAAGGCGGAGGCGTGGGGCGGCCGGCCCGCCGAGCCCGTCACCCAGGCGGTGGCGTTCAGCGGCGAGCCGATCGCGATCGTCGGCATGAGCTGCCGCCTCCCCGGCGGGGTGCACTCCGCCGAGGCCCTGTGGGACCTGCTCGCCGACCAGGGCGACGCCGTCGCGGGCTTCCCCGCCGACCGCGGGTGGGACGTGGCGTCGCTGTACCACCCGGACCGCGACCGCCCGAACAGCCTGTACGCGCAGGGCGGCGGCTTCCTGCACGACGCGGCCCTCTTCGACCCCGCCTTCTTCGGCATCAGCCCGCGCGAGGCCCGGGCCATGGACCCGCAGCAGCGGCTGCTGCTGGAGGCCGCCTGGGAGGCGGTCGAGCGGGCCGGGATCGATCCGGAGTCCCTGGCGGGCACGCAGACGGGCGTCTTCGTCGGCTCCAACTACCAGGACTACGGGGCGAACCTGAACTCCGCCGCCCCGGACGGCTCCGAGGGCCATCTGCTCACCGGCGGGGCGTCGAGCGTCCTGTCCGGCCGGATCGCGTACACCTTCGGCCTGGAAGGGCCCGCGGTGACGGTGGACACGGCGTGTTCGTCGTCGCTGGTCGGACTGCACCTCGCGACTCAGGCGCTACGGCTGGGGGAGTGCTCGCTGGCGCTCGCCGGAGGCGTCGCCGTGATGGGCTCGCCGGGCGCCATCGTGGCGTTCAGCAAGCAGGGCGCGTTGTCGCCGGACGGCAGGTGCAAGGCGTTCGCCGCCGCTGCCGACGGCATGGGCATGGCCGAAGGCGTGGGCCTGGTGTTGTTGGAGCGGCTGTCGGACGCGGTGGCGAACGGTCACAAGGTGTTGGCGGTGGTGCGGGGTTCGGCGGTGAACCAGGACGGCGCGTCGAACGGTCTCACGGCGCCGAACGGTCCCTCGCAGCAGCGGGTGATCCGCCAGGCGCTGGCGAACGCGGGTGTGGCTGCCCGTGATGTGGACGTGGTGGAGGCGCACGGCACGGGTACGACGCTGGGCGATCCGATCGAGGCGCAGGCACTCCTCGCCACCTACGGCCAGGAGCGGCCGGAGGGCCGTCCGCTGTGGCTCGGTTCGGTGAAGTCGAACATCGGCCACACGCAGGCCGCCTCCGGAGTGACCGGCGTGATCAAGATGGTGATGGCGCTGCGGAACAACCTGCTCCCGGCCACGCTGCATGTGGATGAGCCGTCGCCGCACGTCGACTGGTCGGCGGGTGAGGTGCGCTTGCTGACGGAGCCGGTGGCGTGGGAGAGCAATGGTCACCCGCGCAGGGCCGGGGTGTCGTCGTTCGGCGTGAGCGGCACCAACGCCCACGTCATCCTG
>NZ_JBEYTZ010000107.1:0-2166 GCF_040643215.1 Streptomyces sp. NPDC047315
GGGTGGCCAGGGGCAGTTGGCGTTGTCGGTGGGGAAGGCGTTCGTCGCCGGCGCCCCGGTGGACTGGTCGACCTGGTTCCCTGCGGCGTCCCGGCGCACCGTCGACCTCCCCACGTACGCCTTCCAACGCCAGCGCTACTGGCTGACCGCCGACGCCCCCGCCGTCGACGCCGGTGACCTGGGCCTGGAGCCGACCGGGCACCCCCTGCTGGGCGCGGTGCTGGAGCCGGCCGCCGGCGGATACGTACTGACCGGGCAGCTCTCCCGCACCGCGCGCCCCTGGCTGGCCGACCACCAGGTCCTGGACGCGGTCATCGTGCCGGGCACCGCCCTCGTGGAATGGGTGTTGCGCGCCGGGGACGCGGCCGGCTGCCCCCGGATCTCCGAACTCGTCCTCCAACAACCCGTCGTGCTCCCCGTGGACGGCTCCCTGCGCATCCAGGTCACGGTGGACCCGGCCGCCGCGGACGGCAGCCGGCGCGTCCGCCTCCACACCCGAGCGGACGGGAAGGCGCACGCCGCAGGCTGGACCTGCCACGCGGAGGGCGTCCTGGACCCCGACCACGAGCCCGTCGCCGCCGATGACGGGCGCGTGCTGGCCGGGCCGTGGCCGCCGCCGGGCGCGGAACCGCTGCCGACGACCGACTTCTACCGGCGCGCCGCCGAAGCCGGCTACGCGTACGGACCCGCGTTCCGAGGACTCCACCGCGCGTGGCGGACCGGGGACGAGGTCGTGGCCGAGGTCGCGCTGCCGCAGGCCGCGGGTTCACCCGACGGATACGGCGTCCACCCCGCCCTCCTCGACGCGGCGATGCAGACGCTGCTGGCCGCCGGCGGCCTCGACGACGGACGGGTCCGGCTCCCCTTCGCCTGGAGCGGGGTCACCCTGCACGCCGAGGGCGCCACGACCCTGCGGGTACGGCTCACCCCGCTCGGCGCGACGCTCGCGGACGGCGTACGGATCCTGGTGGCCGACGGCACGGGCGCCCCCGTGCTGACCGCACGCGCCGTCCACCTGCGGACCACCACCCGCCAGGCGCTGCGAACGGCGCAGGCCCGGCGCGGCGCCGACAACCTCTACACCCTCGAATGGTCCGAACTGACCGCCCCCGCCACCACACCCGCCACCACAACCGGCGCAGAGGCGCCCAACTGGCTCGGCTCCGGACCCACCACCGCCCCCGAAGGACTTGCCGAGCTGCTGACTTCGCTGGACGCGGGTGCGCCCGCGCCCACCACGGCCCTGACTCTGGCCCTGCTCGACACTTCCGGCGGCGAACTCGACGCCGTACAAGGGGCGTTGGATTGGCTACAGTACTGGCTGGCTGAGCCTCGGCTCGCCGAGTCCCGGCTCGCGCTGGTCACGCGCGGCGCCGTGGCGGTGAACCCGGGGGAGCGGCCCGACGCCGCCGGCGCCGCGGTCTGGGGCCTGGTGCGCAGCGCACAGGCCGAGAACCCGGGACGCTTCCTCCTCGTCGACGCCGATCCCGGCGCGGACGGCGCCGCCCTGACCCGCGACATCGAAGCGGCAGCTTGGGCGTTGGACGTCGACGAACCGCAGCTCGCGGTGCGTCAGGGCCGGGTCAGCGTGCCCCGGCTCGCCCGCGCGGGCCGGCCCGTCGAACTCGTCCCGCCGCCCGGGACCGGAGCGTGGCGCCTGGCCGCCGGGTCCACCGCCACCTTCGACGACCTGACCGTAGAGCCCTGCCCGGAGGCGGAGGAACCACTCGACGCCGGCCGGGTCCGCATCGAGGTGCACGCCGCGGGCGTGAACTTCCGGGACGTGATGATCGCCCTCGGCGCCTACCCCGGAGAAGCCGAATTCGCGGGCAGCGAAGGCGCCGGAGTCGTCGTCGAAGTCGGCCCCGACGTCACCGGCTTCGCGCCCGGCGACCGCGTCATGGGCGTGTTCGAAGGGGCCTTCGGCCCGTTGGCCGTCGCCGACGCGCGCACCCTGACGCCCGTCCCCGACGGCTGGGACCTCTCCCAGGCGGCAGCCGCGCCCATCGCGTACCTCACCGCGTGGTACGGCCTGGTCGAACTGGGCGGCCTGCGCGCAGGACAGTCCGTCCTCGTCCACGCCGCGACTGGCGGTGTGGGTACGGCTGCCGTGCAGATCGCCCGGTACGTGGGTGCGGAGGTGTTCGCGACCGCGAGCCCGGGCAA
>NZ_JBEYTZ010000108.1:0-2101 GCF_040643215.1 Streptomyces sp. NPDC047315
AAGTCTTTTATCAGCGATTTTCTGCGACTTATCAGCGATTCTAAGTTTTTTATCAGCGATTCAAGTTACTTCTCATCATATAAAAAGCGTGTCCCGAAATGGAGGGCACTGAAAAACTTACGTTTTCATAAAAGCGAACCTTTCTCAGATAAAAATAAGGCACTTCTTGTTCGATTTTGAACAGGAAGTGCCTTATTTCTGTCTCTATTCTTTATTCATTTTCGTTTAGTAGCTTTAATATCCGTTTCAAATTGACAGCGAATATCGTTGTAGCACCTTGAATTTCCATGCCAAATAGACCCGCAGTCGATGCCGTATCGTACCCGTGTCCGTTTTTTAATTCACTATTCTTCGCTTCTACTTTGTAGCGATTTGCGGCTAATTGCTTAAATGCTTCCGTATTTTGAAATGCCTCTTGTTCGGCATGTGTATCCGACTTAATTGTGACAGAATATGTTTTACTTTTTGCGCCTTCTTTATAACAGCCCTCTCTCATTGGACATACTTTGCATTTTTCAATGTCAAAATAATATGTCTGACTTTGACTCTTACTCGTTCCTTTTTTACCCGTACGTGCTTTTCTTGTCGCGAGATGACCGGCCTTACAAACAAACATTCCAGCGTCTTTATTAAACTCAAATTTGTCTTCTTCTTTTCGAGGTCCTTGTGTAAGAATAGGATTCAACTTTGCCACAAGCGCGATTTTCTCTTCTTTTGTATATTCGATATTTGCCTTTTCAGAGTAAGCTGCGTCTCCAATAACCGTATTAATTTTCATACCTGCTTGTGTGCTTTTTTTAATTAACTCTTGAAGATATTTTCCATCGCTTTTTTCACCTGTTGTAATGACAGCCGCTGTAATAATACGTTCATCACTCAACGCGATATGTGTCTTATACCCGAAGAAAGAAGATTCCGACGTCTTATGCCCTTTTCGCGCATCCGCATCAGAAGAGTAATTTAGATGTTCTTGGAAATCTTCTACGACTTCTTTTAAAACATTCAGCTTTTCTTTGACAGATGGCATTTGTGCAATTTGTGGTTCCTTTTCAATGACTGAAATAACTTCCTTACAGTAAGTTAATTCATCCTTTACTTCGTTAGAAGTGGTTTTTACGGGGAATTTGTCTTTCATCGATTCGTCAATTTTGTAGACAGCTTTTCTAGCGTTTTTTGATTTCTCTTGTAAAAATTCTTTAGGCGTTTTTTGGTTGTAACGTGCTTTTGTATGTGTGGCATCCACAATAATCGTTTGACTGTTGATGATTTTTTTCTCCAATGCGATCTCAACTGTTTTCCCAATGAGCATGTCTAATAAGCTTACGTCTTGAAGACGAAGCCGACGAAATTTTGTAAGCGAACTTGAATCAATGACTGGATCTTCTGGCGTCATATCCAAGAAATATTTGAATGACATATCGTACTTTGAACGCTCTACAAGGTCGACGTCTGATACATCATAAATTGCTTTTAATAATAAGTACTTAAACATACGAATTGGAGGAATGGCATTACGTCCATTGTCTAAACAATATTTTGTTTTTAACTCTTCTAAAATGAATGAAAAATCAACAAGTTCATTGATTTGGCGAAGTATATTATCTTTTGGCACAACAATATCGTAGATCGCCATATATGGACTTAAATTAAGGGTTTCTTGATTTGAAATCATCGGGGGCACCACCTACACATTAATTCTTTTATTATAAAGGAAAGCGTGACTAAAATAATAGTGTGATACATTGCGTTGTTTGGAGAAGCATCGCTCGACTCCTGCGGGAAAGCGAGACAGACGAGACCCCGCACGAAGCGAAGCGTAGGAGGAGGCTCGGCGCTCGCCCGCGGAAAGCGAGCGGAATGCTTCGGAAAACAACAGTAGAGTCACAGTGCCAAATGAAAAAAGCGAGGTATTCAACGATTTACTCGTTAAATACCTCGCGATGTGAGAAGGTATAGACTTTTTCAGTGCCCTCTTAATATGGACTCACTTTTTTTAGTTGTTGTAACCGAATGCGTAAACTTATTATTTTAATGTTCGTTTTAAAAACTCTTTTGTCCGTTCATGCTGAGGTTTTACTAAAACCTGTGATGGTGGTCCTTC
>NZ_JBEYTZ010000109.1:0-2025 GCF_040643215.1 Streptomyces sp. NPDC047315
CCTGAGTAGCGGCGAGCGAAACGGGAAGAGCCCAAACCAAGAGGCTTGCCTCTTGGGGTTGTAGGACACTCTATACGGAGTTACAAAAGAGCGAGTTAGATGAAGCGACTTGGAAAGGTCCGCCAGAGCAGGTAAAAGCCCTGTAGTCGAAAGTTCGTTCTCTCCTGAGTGGATCCTGAGTACGGCGGAACACGTGAAATTCCGTCGGAATCCGGGAGGACCATCTCCCAAGGCTAAATACTACCTAGTGACCGATAGTGAACCAGTACCGTGAGGGAAAGGTGAAAAGCACCCCGGAAGGGGAGTGAAATAGATCCTGAAACCGTGTGCCTACAAGTAGTTAGAGCCCGTTAATGGGTGATAGCGTGCCTTTTGTAGAATGAACCGGCGAGTTACGATTACGTGCGAGGTTAAGCTTTAGAAGGCGGAGCCGCAGCGAAAGCGAGTCTGAATAGGGCGAATTAGTACGTGGTCGTAGACCCGAAACCAGGTGATCTACCCATGTCCAGGGTGAAGGTGAGGTAACACTTACTGGAGGCCCGAACCCACGCACGTTGAAAAGTGCGGGGATGAGGTGTGGGTAGCGGAGAAATTCCAATCGAACTTGGAGATAGCTGGTTCTCTCCGAAATAGCTTTAGGGCTAGCCTCGTGATGAGAATACTGGAGGTAGAGCACTGTTTGGACTAGGGGGCCATCCCGGTTTACCGAATTCAGACAAACTCCGAATGCCAGATATTTATACACGGGAGTCAGACTGCGAGTGATAAGATCCGTAGTCAAAAGGGAAACAGCCCAGACCACCAGCTAAGGTCCCAAAGTAATCGTTAAGTGGAAAAGGATGTGGCGTTGCACAGACAACCAGGATGTTGGCTTAGAAGCAGCCATCATTTAAAGAGTGCGTAATAGCTCACTGGTCGAGTGACGCTGCGCCGAAAATGTATCGGGGCTAAACGATTCACCGAAGCTGTGGATTGACATCTACGATGTCAGTGGTAGGAGAGCGTTCTAAGTGCGTTGAAGTCAGACCGGAAGGACTGGTGGAGCGCTTAGAAGTGAGAATGCCGGTATGAGTAGCGAAAGACGGGTGAGAATCCCGTCCACCGTATGACTAAGGTTTCCTGAGGAAGGCTCGTCCGCTCAGGGTTAGTCGGGACCTAAGCCGAGGCCGATAGGCGTAGGCGATGGACAACAGGTTGATATTCCTGTACCACCTCCTCACCGTTTGAGAAATGGGGGGACGCAGTAGGATAGGGTAAGCGCGCTGTTGGATATGCGCGTCCAAGCAGTAAGGCGTGTGTGTAGGCAAATCCGCACACTATAACGTTGAGCTGTGATGGCGAGTCCGTATGGACGAAGTTCCTGATTTCACACTGCCAAGAAAAGCCTCTATCGAGGTGAGAGGTGCCCGTACCGCAAACCGACACAGGTAGTCGAGGAGAGAATCCTAAGGTGTGCGAGAGAACTCTCGTTAAGGAACTCGGCAAAATGACCCCGTAACTTCGGGAGAAGGGGTGCTCTTGAGCGTGCAAGCGCATGAGAGCCGCAGTGAATAGGCCCAGGCGACTGTTTAGCAAAAACACAGGTCTCTGCAAAACCGTAAGGTGACGTATAGGGGCTGACGCCTGCCCGGTGCTGGAAGGTTAAGAGGAGTGGTTAGCGCAAGCGAAGCTGCGAATTGAAGCCCCAGTAAACGGCGGCCGTAACTATAACGGTCCTAAGGTAGCGAAATTCCTTGTCGGGTAAGTTCCGACCCGCACGAAAGGCGTAACGATCTGGGCACTGTCTCAACGAGAGACTCGGTGAAATTATAGTACCTGTGAAGATGCAGGTTACCCGCGACAGGACGGAAAGACCCCGTGGAGCTTTACTGTAGCCTGATATTGAATTTTGGTACAACTTGTACAGGATAGGTAGGAGCCAGAGATCTCGGAGCGCCAGCTTCGAAGGAGGCGTCGGTGGGATACTACCCTGGTTGTATTGAAATTCTAACCCATGCCCCTTAGCGGGGCAGGAGACAGTGTCAG
>NZ_JBEYTZ010000110.1:0-1877 GCF_040643215.1 Streptomyces sp. NPDC047315
GAGCCGTCGCCGCACGTGGATTGGTCGGCTGGCGAAGTACGACTCTTGACGGAGCCGGTGTCGTGGGAGCGCAACGGCCACCCGCGCCGAGCCGGAGTCTCCGCGTTCGGCGTCAGCGGCACCAACGCCCACGTGATCCTGGAAGAGCCGCCGGCCCTGGAGCCCCGGTCCGCAGCGGCTTCGGAGGTCCCTGGTCCGCTGCCGTGGGTGGTGTCCGGTCGCGGTGATGCGGGTCTGCGCGGGCAGGCGGCGCAGTTGGCGAGTTTCGTACGGGCCCGGCAGGCGACTGGTACGGCTGATCGTGGCTGGCTCGCGGGCGTTGCAACTGGGTTGGCGGGGCGGGCCGGTCTGGAGGACCGGGCCGTGGTCGTCGGGTCGAACGCCGATGAGTTGCTGGCCGCCCTGGAGGCGCTCGCCGCTGAAGGTCAGCCTCCGCGGGCGCGGACCGACGCGGGTGTGGTGTTTGTCTTCCCGGGTCAGGGTGGTCAGTGGCTCGGCATGGGCCGTGAACTCCTCGCGTCCTGGCCGGTGTTCGCCAAGCACATGAGTGCGTGCGAAGAGGCGCTGGCGCCGTTCGTCGACTGGTCGTTGTCGGAGGTGTTGACCGGCTCCGATGAGGCGTGGTTGGGGCGGGTTGATGTGGTGCAGCCTGTGTTGTGGGCGGTGATGGTGTCGCTGGCAGGGGTGTGGCGTGATGCCGGCGTCGAGCCGGACGCGGTGGTCGGCCACTCCCAAGGTGAGATTGCGGCGGCGGTCGTGGCGGGCCGGTTGAGCCTGGAGGACGGGGCTCGCATCGTGGCCTTGCGGTCGCGCGCGCTGCGGAGCCTGGCCGGCCACGGCGCGATGGCGTCCATCGGGCTCGACCCGGAGGCGGCGGAGGAGCACCTGACCCCGGGTGTCTCAGTGGCGGCGATCAACGCTCCGAGTCAAATCGTGGTCAGCGGCCCGCCGGACGAGGTTGCCGCGCTGTGCGCACGGCTGGACGGGGCAGGTGTGCGGGCTCGGCAGATCGACGTGGACTACGCCTCCCACCACGCGCAAGTGGAAGCGGTGGAGGAGCAACTGCGCGCCGATTTGGCCGGGGTCGTCGATCTGGCCGACGCCTCGGGGACCTCGGGGCCGGTGCTGGTGTCCACGGTGACGGGCCAGGAGGCACAGCCCGGTGAGTTGGGGGCGGAGTACTGGTACCGGAACCTGCGGGAGCCGGTGCAGTTCGCCGACGCGGTACGGCATTTGCAGGACGAGGGCCCGCAGGTGTTCCTGGAGGTCGGCCCGCATCCGGTGCTCTCGCTGGCGTTGGAGCAGTCCGTCACGGACGGCCGGGTCTTGCACACCCTCCGCCGCGACCAGCCCGAACAGGCACAGCTACTGACCGCCTTGGGTGCGGCCTGGGCTGGCGGGCTGCCGGTCGTCTGGCGCGAGTTGCTGCCCGTTGTGGAGCCGGTGGCGTTGCCGACGTATGCGTTCCAACGCCAGCGCTATTGGTTGGATGCCCCCGTGGTTGCGCCGGCTGCGGTTGTGAAGAGTGACAGTTGGCGTTATCGGGTGGGTTGGACGCCGTTGGGGGTTCAGCAGGCTGGTGGGTTGGCGCGGCGGTGGCTGCTGTTGTGCCACGACGACGGCGAGGTCGTGCGCGTACGGCAGGCGTTGGAGCAGGCCGGGGCGAAGGTCGACGTGCGCACTCTGCCCACTGCCCCGGATCGGGAGGGTGTGGCGGAGCTGTTGGCGGGTGCGGAGCACGTTGCGTATCTGCCGGCCGGGGTCGACGGAGGGCAGTCGGTTCTGTCTGCTGGGTTGGCGTCGGTGGTGGCGGTGATGCAGGCCGTGGTGGATCAGGCGAGTGCTCGTCTGTGGGTGTTGACCCGCGGCGCCGTCAC
>NZ_JBEYTZ010000111.1:0-1841 GCF_040643215.1 Streptomyces sp. NPDC047315
AGGAGTCGGCGTGAGCCTGAAGATCGTTGTCTGTGTGAAGTATGTGCCCGACGCGAGTGGTGACCGGGGTTTTGGTGGGGATTTGACGGTGGATCGTGAGGGTGTGGACGGTCTGTTGTCTGAGTTGGATGAGTATGCGGTGGAGCAGGCGTTGCGGGTGGCTGAGGGTGTGGAGGGGGATGCTGAGGTCACGGTGGTGACGGTGGGGCCTGAGGATGCGCGGGATGCGGTGCGGAAGGCGTTGTCGATGGGTGCGGATCGTGGGGTGCATGTTGAGGATGACGGGATTCATGGTTCGGATGTGATGGGGACGTCGTTGGTGTTGGCGTCGGTGGTGGAGAAGGTCGGTTTCGATCTGGTGGTGTGTGGGATGGCGTCGACGGATGGTGTGGGGGGTGTGGTGCCGGCGTTGTTGGCGGAGCGTTTGGGGGTGGCGCAGGTGACGTTGTTGTCGGAGGTGTCGGTGGAGGGTTCGGTGGTGCGGGGTCGGCGTGATGGGGAGGGTGCGGTGGAGGTGTTGGAGGCGTCGTTGCCGGCGGTGGTGTCGGTGACGGACCAGTCGGGTGAGGCGCGTTACCCCTCGTTCAAGGGGATCATGGCGGCGAAGAAGAAGCCGGTGGAGTCCTGGGATCTGGACGATCTTGACCTGGATGGTGAGCAGGTGGGTTCGGCGGGTGCGTGGACGGCGGTGGACGAGGCGACGGAGCGTCCGGCGCGGGTGGCGGGGAAGGTCGTCACCGATGAGGGCGAGGGCGGGAAGCAGCTCGCGGAGTTCCTCGCGTCGCAGAAGTTCATCTAAGCGGGGTCCTCAACCCTGTCTCGTCCTTCTCCTCTGCTCGTCTTCTCGTCTTCTCTCGTTGGGAGTGTTGGGTCATGGCTGATGTGTTGGTGGTTGTGGATCACGTTGAGGGTGCGGTGCGTAAGCCGACTCTTGAGGTGGTGACGTTGGCGCGCCGGTTGGGTTCGCCGGTGGCGCTCGCGCTGGGTGCGGGCGCGCGGGGCACGGCTGAGGTGCTGGGTGCGCATGGTGTGGAGCGGGTGTTGGTGAACGAGGGCGGCGAGTTCGCTGACTTCTCGGTAGTTCCGAGGGTGGATGCGGTCGCTGCTGCGGTGGAGGCGGTCTCTCCGGTGGCGGTGTTGTTCGTGTCGTCGGGTGAGAACAAGGAGATCGCTGCGCGGGTGGCGTTGCGGGTGGGTTCGGGTGTGATCGTGGATGCGGTCGACGTCGAGCCTGGAGGTGAGGGGGGTCCGGTGGTGGTGCAGTCGGTGTTCGCTGCGGCGTTTACGACGCGTTCGCGGGTGACGCGTGGGGTGCCGGTGATCACGGTGAAGCCGAACAGTGCGCCGGTGGAGCCGGTGGCTGGGGCGGGTGCGGTGGAGGAGTTCCCGGTTGCTTTCGGGGATGTGTCGCGGGTGGCGCGGGTGGTGGAGCGTACGGCGCGGGTGTCGTCGGGTCGTCCGGAGTTGACGGAGGCGGCGATCGTGGTCTCGGGTGGTCGTGGGCTTGGTAGTGGTGAGGGCTTCGCGTTGATCGAGGGTCTGGCGGACGCGTTGGGGGCTGCGGTGGGTGCGTCGCGTGCGGCGGTGGACGCGGGGTGGTATCCGCATGCGCATCAGGTGGGTCAGACGGGTAAGAGCGTGTCGCCGCAGTTGTACATCGCGTCGGGCATCTCGGGCGCGATCCAGCACCGGGCGGGCATGCAGACCTCGAAGACGATCGTGGTGATCAACAAGGACCCCGAGGCCCCGATCTTCGACCTCGCGGACTACGGCGTCGTGGGCGACCTCCACACCGTCGTCCCCCAACTCACCGACGAAATCAACACCCACAAGGGCTGAAC
>NZ_JBEYTZ010000113.1:0-1420 GCF_040643215.1 Streptomyces sp. NPDC047315
TTGAGGGTGAGACCTGATGCCGAGCCGATTGTGGTGAAGTGGATGATCCTATGCTGTCGAGAAAAGCCTCTAGCGAGTTTCATGGCGGCCCGTACCCTAAACCGACTCAGGTGGTCAGGTAGAGAATACCGAGGCGTTCGGGTGAACTATGGTTAAGGAACTCGGCAAAATGCCCCCGTAACTTCGGGAGAAGGGGGGCCATTTCCGGTGATGGGTTTTACACCTTGAGCTGGGGGTGGCCGCAGAGACCAGCGAGAAGCGACTGTTTACTAAAAACACAGGTCCGTGCGAAGCCGTAAGGCGATGTATACGGACTGACGCCTGCCCGGTGCTGGAACGTTAAGGGGACCGGTTAGTGACCTTTCGGGGTTGCGAAGCTGAGAACTTAAGCGCCAGTAAACGGCGGTGGTAACTATAACCATCCTAAGGTAGCGAAATTCCTTGTCGGGTAAGTTCCGACCTGCACGAATGGCGTAACGACTTCTCGACTGTCTCAACCATAGGCCCGGTGAAATTGCACTACGAGTAAAGATGCTCGTTTCGCGCAGCAGGACGGAAAGACCCCGGGACCTTTACTACAGTTTGATATTGGTGTTCGGTTCGGCTTGTGTAGGATAGGTGGGAGACTGTGAACTCTGGACGCCAGTTCAGGGGGAGTCGCTGTTGAAATACCACTCTGGTCGTGCTGGATGTCTAACCTGGGTCCGTGATCCGGATCAGGGACAGTGTCTGATGGGTAGTTTAACTGGGGCGGTTGCCTCCTAAAGAGTAACGGAGGCGCCCAAAGGTTCCCTCAGCCTGGTTGGTAATCAGGTGTTGAGTGTAAGTGCACAAGGGAGCTTGACTGTGAGACCGACGGGTCGAGCAGGGACGAAAGTCGGGACTAGTGATCCGGCGGTGGCTTGTGGAAGCGCCGTCGCTCAACGGATAAAAGGTACCCCGGGGATAACAGGCTGATCTTCCCCAAGAGTCCATATCGACGGGATGGTTTGGCACCTCGATGTCGGCTCGTCGCATCCTGGGGCTGGAGTCGGTCCCAAGGGTTGGGCTGTTCGCCCATTAAAGCGGTACGCGAGCTGGGTTTAGAACGTCGTGAGACAGTTCGGTCCCTATCCGCTGTGCGCGTAGGAGTCTTGAGAAGGGCTGTCCCTAGTACGAGAGGACCGGGACGGACGAACCTCTGGTGTGCCAGTTGTTCTGCCAAGGGCATGGCTGGTTGGCTACGTTCGGGAGGGATAACCGCTGAAAGCATCTAAGCGGGAAGCCTGCTTCGAGATGAGGACTCCCACCCACTTGATGGGGTAAGGCTCCCAGTAGACGACTGGGTTGATAGGCCAGATCTGGAAGCCGGGTAACCGGTGGAGGTGACTGGTACTAATAGGCCGAGGGCTTGTCCATATTTGCTCGCGTCCACTGTGTT
>NZ_JBEYTZ010000114.1:0-1415 GCF_040643215.1 Streptomyces sp. NPDC047315
CCGCTGATGAGAGACCCGGCCACCGCCCGGCCCGGCGCAATGCCGGGCAGCTCGCGGGCGGCAGGTCTGCATAACGTGGATGCGCGAGCACGGTGCCACCGCCGGGACCAGCACGGTGAACGACCTGGAAAGGGCGCGATGTTCGACACCGAAGACGTCGGCGTGTTCCTCGGCCTGGACGTCGGCAAGACCGCTCATCACGGCCACGGGCTGACCCCGACCGGGAAGAAGGTCTTCGACAAGCCGCTGCCCAACAGCGAGCCGAAGCTGCGGGCGGTGTTCGAGAAGCTGGCCGCGAAGTTCGGCACCGTACTGGTGATCGTGGACCAGCCGGCCTCGATCGGCGCTCTGCCGCTGACCGTGGCACGCGACGCCGGGTGCAAGGTCGCCTACCTGCCCGGACTGGCGATGCGGCGGATCGCCGACCTCTACCCCGGCGAGGCCAAGACCGACGCCAAGGACGCAGCCGTCATCGCGGACGCCGCCCGCACCATGCCCCACACCCTGCGCACCCTGGAACTGACCGACGAGATCACCGCCGAACTCACCGTCCTGACCGGCTTCGACCAGGACCTCGCCGCCGAGGCCACCCGCACCAGCAACCGCATACGCGGCCTGCTCACCCAGTTCCACCCCAGCCTCGAACGCGTCCTCGGCCCGCGTCTGGACCATCCGGCCGTCACCTGGCTGCTGGAACGCCACGGATCCCCGGCCGCCCTGCGCAAAGCAGGCCGCCGCAAACTCGCCGAACTGATCCGGCCCAAGGCCCCGCGCATGGCCACCCGACTGATCGACGACGTCTTCGACGCCCTGGACGAGCAGACCGTCGTGGTCCCGGGGACCGGCACCCTCGACATCGTCATCCCGTCCCTGGCCGCCTCCCTCGCCACCGTCCACGGCCAGCGCCGCGCACTGGAAACCCAGATCAGCACCCTCCTGGAGGCCCACCCTCTTCACCCGGTCCTGACCTCGATGCCCGGAGTCGGCGTCAGGACCGCCGCCGTCCTGCTGGTCACCGTCGGCGACGGAACCGGCTTCCCCACCGCCGCCCACCTCGCCTCCTACGCCGGACTCGCCCCCACGACCAAGTCGTCCGGCACATCGATCCACGGCGAACACGCACCACGGGGCGGAAACCGGCAGCTCAAACGCGCCATGTTCCTCTCCGCCTTCGCCTGCATGAACGCCGACCCCGCCTCCCGCACCTACTACGACAGACAACGCGCCCGCGGAAAGACCCACACGCAGGCACTCCTCCGCCTCGCCCGCCAGCGCGTCAGCGTCCTGTTCGCCATGCTCCGCGACGGAACCTTCTACGAGTCCAGAACTCCCACCGCCACCCTCGTCGCATAACCACCACAAACACCTACACACCCGGCACCACGTCCTTGACGAAGGACATAGAGACACCCCCC
>NZ_JBEYTZ010000115.1:0-1407 GCF_040643215.1 Streptomyces sp. NPDC047315
GAGATCGCGGCATCCCGGTTGACGGAACGGGGTGCCACCCGCGCGGACGACAAACTGTCCGAAGCGGCGATGGAGGACCGCAAGCGGGAAGGCTACTTCTAACCATGACCACCCACACGAACTCCAGCGACAACACGCCTTTGGCGGGGGTGTCCGCGACGACGCTGTTGCGGTTCGCGACCGCGGGCTCCGTCGATGACGGCAAGTCCACCCTGGTCGGGCGTCTCCTGCACGACTCGAAGTCGATCCTGTCGGATCAGTTGGAGGCCGTGGAACGGGCTTCCGCGCAGCGTGGGGCCGAGGGTCCTGATCTGGCGTTGCTGACGGATGGGTTGCGGGCGGAGCGGGAGCAGGGCATCACGATCGATGTCGCGTACCGGTACTTTGCCACGCCGCGGCGGCGGTTCATCCTGGCGGACACGCCGGGGCATGTGCAGTACACCCGGAACATGGTCACCGGCGCCTCCACCGCCGACCTCGCCATCGTGTTGGTCGATGCGCGGAACGGGGTGGTGGAGCAGACACGGCGTCATGCCGCGGTGGCCGCGTTGTTGCGGGTGCCGCACGTGGTCCTCGCGGTGAACAAGATGGACCTCGTCGGGTGGGACGAGACGGTGTTCGCCGCGATCGCGGACACGTTCACCACCTACGCCACCGCGTTGGGGGTCCCGGAGGTGACGGCGATTCCGATCTCCGCCCTCACCGGGGACAATGTCGTCGAGCCCTCCGCGCACATGGACTGGTACGGCGGACCGACCATCCTGGAGCATTTGGAGACGGTGCCGGTCGCGCATGATCTGGCGACGTGTCACGCACGGCTTCCGGTGCAGTACGTGATCCGCCCGCAGACGGTCGAGCACCCGGACTACCGCGGGTATGCGGGACAGATCGCCGCCGGCACCTTCCGCACCGGACAACAGGTCACCGTCCTGCCCGCCGGCCGCACCACGACGATCGCCGGGATCGACCTGCTCGGTCGTAGCGTGGACGTGGCGTGGACCCCGCAGTCGGTCACCCTCCTCCTCACCGACGACCTCGACATCTCCCGCGGCGACCTGATCGCCCCGGTCGACGACGCCCCCATCCCCACCCAACACATCGAAGCCACCGTCTGCCACCTCGCGGACCAACGCCTCACCCCCGGACAACGCGTGCTGGTCAAACACACCACCCGCACCGTCAAAGCGATCGTCGAGTCCCTCGACTCCCGACTCGACCTCAACACCCTGACCGACACCCCCCACCCCCCACACCTCACCGCCAACGACATCGGCCACATCACCCTCCGCACCGCCACCCCCCTCGCCCTCGACCCCTACACCCACTCCCGCCGCACCGGCGCCTTCCTCCTCATCGACCCCAACGACGGCACCACCCTCACCGCCGCCATGACCGGAGACAGCTTCG
>NZ_JBEYTZ010000116.1:0-1290 GCF_040643215.1 Streptomyces sp. NPDC047315
GTTCGTCGTCGCTGGTGGCGTTGCATTCGGCGGTGCGGGCGCTGCGGGGCGGCGAGTGCTCCATGGCGCTGGTCGGCGGAGTCACCGTCATGCCGGTGCCCGACATGTTCGTCCGCTTCAGTCGACAGCGTGGGTTGGCCGCCGACGGTCGGTGTAAGGCGTTCTCGGAGGCGGCGGACGGGACTGGCTGGGCTGAGGGTGTGGGTGTGCTGTTGGTGGAGCGGTTGTCGGATGCGGTGGCGAAGGGGCACCGGGTGTTGGCGGTGGTGCGGGGTTCGGCGGTGAACTCGGACGGTGCCTCGAACGGTCTGACTGCTCCCAACGGGATCTCCCAGGAACGGGTGATTCGGGCTGCGTTGCGGGATGCGGGTTTGTCGGTGGGTGATGTGGATGTGGTGGAGGCGCATGGGACGGGTACGAGGCTTGGTGATCCGATCGAGGCGCAGGCGTTGTTGGCGACGTATGGGCAGGGGCGGGCTGGTGGCGAGCCTTTGTGGTTGGGGTCGTTGAAGTCGAACATTGGTCATGCGCAGGCTGCTGCTGGTGTGGCGGGTGTGATCAAGATGGTGTTGGCGTTGCAGCGGGAGGTGTTGCCGAGGACGTTGCATGTGGATGTGGCGTCGTCGCATGTGGATTGGGCTTCGGGTGCGGTGGAGTTGTTGACGGAGTCGCGGGGGTGGGTGCGGGAGGAGGGTCGGCTGCGGCGGGCTGGCGTGTCGTCCTTCGGTATCAGTGGCACGAATGCGCACGTGATTGTGGAGGAAGCACCGGGTGTGGTGGAGCCGGTGCGGGATTCGGCTGACTCGGATGGTGTGGTGCCGGTGGTGTTGTCGGCGCGGTCTGAGGGTGCGTTGGGGGAGTTGGCTGGTGGGTTGGTGGGGTGTGTTGAGCGTGGGGTTGGGTTGACGGAGCTGGGGGGTGGGTTGGTGTCGTCGCGGGCGGTGCTGGATCACCGGGCGGTGGTGGTTGCTGCTGATGGTGCCGAACTCGTCGAGGCGCTGACGGCTGGGTCATCGGGGTGGGTTTCGGGTGTCGCTGGTGGCGGCGTCACTGGTGTGGGGTGGTTGTTTTCGGGTCAGGGGTCGCAGCGGTGGGGGATGGGTCGGGAGTTGTATGGGCGGTTTGAGGTGTTTCGGCGGGTGTTTGATGAGGTTGCTGGTGTGGTGGAGGGGGCGTTGGGGTGGTCGGTGCGTGAGGCGTTGTGGGAGGGGCCGGAGGTGGGGGTGGATCGGACGGGAGTAGCTCAGCCTGGGTTGTTTGTTTTGGAGGTGGCGTTGGCTCGGTTGGTGG
>NZ_JBEYTZ010000117.1:0-1288 GCF_040643215.1 Streptomyces sp. NPDC047315
ACGGCGTGTTCGTCGTCGCTGGTGGCGTTGCATTCGGCGGTGCGGGCGCTGCGGGGCGGCGAGTGCTCCATGGCGCTGGTCGGCGGAGTCACCGTGATGGCGACGCCGTCGGCCTTCGTGGAGTTCAGCAGGCAACGTGGGTTGGCCGCGGACGGCCGCTGCAAGTCGTTCTCGGAGGCTGCCGACGGGACTGGCTGGGCCGAAGGCGTGGGCGTGCTGTTGGTGGAGCGGCTTTCGGACGCCGTACGGAACGGGCGTCGGGTGTTGGCGGTGGTGCGGGGTTCTGCGGTGAACTCGGACGGCGCGTCGAACGGTCTGACGGCACCTAATGGTCCGTCGCAGCAGCGGGTGATTCGGGCGGCGTTGCGGGATGCAGGTCTGTCGGTCGGTGATGTGGATGTGGTGGAGGCGCATGGGACGGGTACGAAGCTCGGCGACCCCATCGAGGCCCAGGCACTCCTGTCCACCTATGGCCAGGGGCGGGCTGGTGGCGAGCCTTTGTGGTTGGGGTCGTTGAAGTCGAACATTGGTCATGCGCAGGCTGCTGCTGGTGTGGCGGGTGTGATCAAGATGGTGTTGGCGTTGCAGCGGGGTGTGTTGCCGAGGACGTTGCATGTGGATGTGGCGTCGTCGCATGTGGATTGGGCTTCGGGTGCGGTGGAGTTGTTGACGGAGTCGCGCGAGTGGGTGAGGGAGGAGGGTCGGCTGCGGCGGGCTGGCGTGTCGTCCTTCGGTATCAGTGGCACGAATGCGCATGTGATTGTGGAGGAGGCTCCTCGGGTTCCGGAGGTGCCTTCGGAGACTCTTCCGGTGGTCGATGGTGTGGTGCCGGTGGTGTTGTCGGCGCGGTCTGAGGATGCGTTGGGGGAGTTGGCTGGTGGGTTGGTGGGGTGTGTGGAGCGTGGGGTTGGGTTGACGGAGCTGGCGGGTGGGTTGGTGTCGTCGCGGGCAGTGCTGGATCACCGGGCAGTGGTGGTCGCCGGTGATGGTGCTGAGCTCGTGGATGCCCTGCGAGGTGGGATATCGGGTGTCGTGAGCAGGGGTGTGTCGGGGGTTGGGTGGTTGTTTTCGGGTCAGGGGTCGCAGCGGTGGGGGATGGGTCGGGAGTTGTATGGGCGGTTTGGGGTGTTTCGGCGGGTGTTTGATGAGGTTGCTGGTGTGGTGGAGGGGGCGTTGGGGTGGTCGGTGCGTGCGGCGTTGTGGGAGGGGCCGGAGGTGGGGGTGGATCGGACGGGAGTAGCTCAGCCTGGGTTGTTTGTTTTGGAGGTGGCGTTGGCTCGGTTGGTGG
>NZ_JBEYTZ010000118.1:0-1216 GCF_040643215.1 Streptomyces sp. NPDC047315
CACCGCCTCCCGCGGCGACATCCCGAAGAACCCCGCATCAAACTCATCCGCGTCATACAAAAACCCACCACGACGCGTATACGACGACCCCGACCGCAACCCAACCGGATCATACAAACCCTCCAAATCCCACCCCCTATTCACCGGAAACCCACCCACACCCTCCCGCCCCTCAACCACCAACCCCCACAACCCATCCGCCGAAACCACCCCACCCGGAAAACGACACGCCATCCCCACGATCACCACCGGATCGTCCTGGGCGTCGCGGTGCTGCGGGCCGACTGCGCTCGGTGCGGCGGTCGGCTCGGGGGACGCGTCGGAGTTCCGCTCGATCAGATGGGCGGTGAGCGCGTCGAGGGTGGGGTGGTCGAAGGCGAGGGTGTTGGGCAGTTGCAGGCCGGTGGCCGCGGTGAGTCGGTTGCGGAGTTCCAGCGAGGTGAGTGAGTCGAAACCGAGGTCCGTCAGGGCGCGTTCACCGGGGACGCTCCAGGCGTCGGCGTGGCCCAGGACCTCGGCCACCCGGGTGCGTACGAGGTCCGTGACCGCCCGCCGCCGATCCGCCGGGGACAGCCCTTCGAGCCAGCGGCCCGACGGGGCCCGACCCGCTGGGTCGGCGCGGCGGCCCGCGAGGGCGGGCCTTTGTCGTACGGCACCGGGGACCAGGCCCCGGAGCAGGGCGGGGTACGCGTCGGGGTCCCGCTGGGACGTGAAGTCCAACCGGGTCGCGGCGACGAGTGCGCGGTCCGAAGTGACGGCGGCCTCGAACATCGCCCTGGCGTCGTCGGACGACACGGGCGCCAGTCCCATCCGGGCCATGCGCTTCAGGTCGACCTCGGTGAGTCCTCCCGCGAGGGACCCGGACTCCTCCCAAAGGCCCCACGCGAGTGAGATTCCGGGCAGGCCCTGCGCACGACGATACGAAGCCAGGGCGTCCAGGAAGGCGTTGGCAGCCGCATAGTTCGCCTGGCCGGCCGTGCCGAGCAGACCCGCCATGGACGAGTAGAGGACGAAGAAGGAGAGATCCATCCCCGCGGTGAGCTCATGCAGATGCCAGGCCGCATCCGCCTTCGGACGCAGCACTCGTTCCAACTGGTCCTGGGTCAGGTCCGTCACTACTCCGTCGTCGAGTACGCCGGCCGTGTGCACCACACCCACCAACGGCCGATCCACCGGAATACGACCCAACACCCCCTCCAACGCACCACGATCACCC
>NZ_JBEYTZ010000119.1:0-1191 GCF_040643215.1 Streptomyces sp. NPDC047315
TCCACGAGGCCGTTGGTGCTCTCCACGACGACGGCGCGGGGAGGCTCGGACGACGGGCCGGGCGCGGCGAGCCAGGCGGTCAGCTCCGGCACGCGTTCCGCGCCCCAGTGGGTCGGGGCCGTCGCCCGGTTCCCTTCGGCGTCGATGACCTCCACGTCGTAACCATCGGCTGACCAGGCGATTCCTGCGTACAGCATGCGTGTTCCTCCTCGGAACCGGGGATGGAGACGGGCACGGGGGCACAGCGGCACACGGTGTACGGGCGGCTGCGGAACACCGGTGCGGGCCGGCACGGTGGGGGATCCAGCTGTCCTGTGGGACGGGGGAGCTCCGCGGTGTGGATGGGCGATGACCGGAGCAGATCCAGGATTGCTGGCTCCGGTTTTCTGCGGAGTTGGCTGGTGCACCCCCTCTGACGAGGGGTTTTGTTGCAGTGATCAGGTTCTGGCCAGGTTCGGCCAACGCACCCGATGCCCGCCGATGTCCATGAACTCTCCATCATTGCGACATAAGTGCGACACAGGCACGCTATTGTTCGCATGCCCTGGCGAAGGTCCAGACCATATCCAAGGGCAACAACCGTGCGCCATGCCCGTGAACGTCTCCTGTGCCATCGCATCGCCGGCCCAACTACCCCCGGGGATCACGCTCTTGGAGGACATCATCAACGCCCAGCCCGCACCGTTGACCGTGCCCGACCTGCTCGACGCCCGGGCCGCGAAACAGCCCGACCGGGTCGCGATCGAGGTGCGCGGCGGCGGCTCACTCACTTACGGGGGCTGGCGCGTGCAAGCCCTGCGGGCCGCCCGCGGACTGCTGGACGCCGGGGTCCGGCCCGGCGAACTCGGGGCCCTGCGCTTCACCGACCGCGAGTGGGACGCCTACGCGGTCGCGGTCCTCGCCGTCCACTACGCCGGGGCCGCAGCGCTGCCGCTCCGCGCCGACCTGACCGAACCGGAGGCCGTACGGCTCGCCGACATCTGTGGCGCCACGACGGTCCTGCGCGGAACCGAACTGCCCGTGCTGGCAGTCGACTTGGGCTGGGCCAACCTGGCGCTGGTCGACGTCGAGGCAGCCGGAGACGCTCCCGCCGGGCCCGGCCCGTCGCTCGGCCGCAGGCGTACGGGCCCCGCCCCCGCAGACCTCGCCCAGGTCGTCGGCACCTCCGGCACCACCGGCGACCCCAAGGGC
>NZ_JBEYTZ010000120.1:0-1161 GCF_040643215.1 Streptomyces sp. NPDC047315
TACTGATCTTTTCGTAAGTTCGGTGGGTGTGGTGGGTGGATGGTCAGGCCGGTGTGGGTGAGGAATGACCATGGCAGTTGGGGGTTGTTGTTGATGCGGTGGATGCCTTGTTCGGTGGCGTCTGCGACGTCGGCGAGGTGGTCGCCGGCGAGGTTGGCGAGTTCGCGTTTCTTGAGCGAGGACCACAGCAGTTCCACCGGGTTCAGCTCGGGAGCGTAGGCGGGTAAGCGTTCCAGGGTGAGCCAGTCCTGCTCGGCCACCCAGGCCCGCATCGCCCGGCTCCAGTGGGCGGACAGGCCGTCCCACATGAGGACCACCCGCTCACCGCGGTAGAACACCTTCATCTGCTCCAGGACCTCGATGAGGGCGGCGGTGTCGTAGCTGCCGGGCTTGAGGTGGAAGCACAGGCGGGCCCCGCGGTCGGGGTCGGTGGCGTGGTAGCCCAGGGCCCCGGCCATCGACGCGCGCTTCCAGTTCAGCCGGTGCCGCAGGAGCGGGGTCCGCCCTCGGGGCGAGTAGGTGCGGCGGACCTGCGGGAGGAGGGAGACGCCTGATTCGTCGAGGAAGACGATCCAGGCACCTGTGTTCACGGCCCCTTTTTGATGCGCGGCCACTCGTGCGCGATCCAGCGGGCGATCTCCGACTCGTCCCGCTCGACCGCCCGCCGCTCGGGCCGCTGCAGACTCCACCCGAGCCTGCCGGTCAGCAGCCGCCACACCGACGCTCTCGACAACACCACCCCGGTCACGCGGGTGACGACCGCGCCGACCCGCTCCAGGGTCCACAGGTCGGCCTCGAAACCATGAGCCTGGGCACCTTGCTCCAACGCGGCCCGCACGTCCTCGACCTGGGCGTCGTCCAGCTTGGGCGGACGCCCGCTGGCCGCACGCCGGCGAAGGGCCGCAGGACCACCTTGCTCCCACACCCGCCGCCAACGCCGCACACTCTCGGCACACACCCCCACCGCCCGCGCGATCTCCGCATTCGAGACACCATCCTCGAACAACTCAACCGCCCGAACACGACGCGCCTCCGCCAACTGAGGCCGCGACAAAGGAGAAAGAGAGGAGCCGACCGCAGAGAACGACGCTTGATATGCCACCCCGAAAGCCTCCCACCCACACGACAACCACACCCACCGAACTTACGAAAAGATCAGTA
>NZ_JBEYTZ010000121.1:0-1101 GCF_040643215.1 Streptomyces sp. NPDC047315
CTTGTTCCGGCGTTGACGTCGTGGCGTGACGGCGAGCGCGAACGACAGCGGCGTGATCAGTGGCGTTACCGCGTCGCCTGGGAACCCGTCGAGATCGACCGTTCGGCGCGCCTGAGTGGTACGTGGCTGGTCATCACAGGCTCCTTCCGGGCCGAGGACGAACCCCTCGCCCGCTGGATGTCCGAGGTGGAAGAAGCCCTGACAGCTGCTGGGGCTACGGTTCGCCACGAGACCTTCGACGTGGCGGCGGAGGACGGCCTCGGTGCGCTGGACGGTGTGACGGGTGTGGTGTCGCTGTTGGGGCTCGGGGCGAGTGACGCGGGGCTGTTTGGGACGTTGCGGTTGGTTCAGTCACTGGTGGGTGTGGGTTTCGCGGGTCGGTTGTGGGCGGTGACCGCCGGCGGTGTGGGCGTCGGGCCTGCGGATGGGGCTCCGGTGCCGGAGCAGGCGCAGGTGTGGGGCTTGGGCCGGGTTGCTGGTCTGGAGCATCCCGGCCTGTGGGGCGGTCTGATCGATCTCCCGTCCGGCCAGGACTTCACCGAATCGACCGGCCGCCAGCTCGTCGGAGTGCTGAGCGAGGGTGTCGAGGATCAGGTGGCGCTGCGCCAGGGCGTGGTGCTGGGCCGACGGCTGGTCCGCGCAACGACCGACGCCGTACCGCCGAGTGAGCAGTCGTGGCGGCCCGGGGGCACTGTGCTGATCACGGGTGGTACGGGTGGGTTGGGCGCGCATGTGGCTCGTTGGGCAGTGGAGTGCGGCGCAGAGCACATCGTCCTCGTCAGCCGGCGCGGGACGGACGCGCCCGGTGCGGGAGCCCTGGTGGATGAGTTGTCTGCCGGTGGTTGCCGGGTGTCCGTTGTGGCCTGCGATGTGTCCGACCGTGAAGCCGTGGCCGAGCTGCTGGCAGGAATCCCCGAAGAGCACCCGCTCGACGTGGTGATCCACACGGCCGGTGTGGGTCAGGACGGTTTGTTGGTGGATTCGGGTGTTGGGGATGTGATGAGCATTGGTGGGGCGAAGGTGTTGGGGGCTCGGTGGTTGGATGAGTTGACGGTGGGGTTGGAGTTGTCGGCGTTTGTGGTGTTCTCGTCGATTGCTGGG
>NZ_JBEYTZ010000122.1:0-1076 GCF_040643215.1 Streptomyces sp. NPDC047315
CTAGGTGTATTGCCCTGGGAGGTTGTGGACGGGTGACGCAGGTCTCGGCCGATGTGTCTTGAACGGGTGAGGGCCTTCCGGGTTCGGTGTGGATTGCGACGTCTACACCAACCAGCAGAAGGCCCTCATGCCCCACCGTAATGCACCCCTGACCGAGACCGGACGGCTTCGTCTGGCCCGCTGCGTGGTCGAGGACGGCTGGCCCCTGCGCCGGGCCGCCGAACGCTTCCAGGTCTCGCCCACCACGGCACAGCGGTGGGCGAGCCGCTACCGCTCTCTGGGCGAGGCGGGCATGAGTGACCACTCGTCTCGTCCGCATCGCAGTCCCCGCCGGACGCCGACCCGGACCGAGCGCCGGATCATCAAGGTCAGGGTCCTGCGCCGGTGGGGCCCGGCCCGCATCGCCCACCTCCTCGGCCTCGTCCCCTCCACCGTCCACCGCGTCCTGGCCCGCTACCGTCTGGCCCGCCTCACCCACCTCGACCGCGCGACAGGCCGGGCCATACGCCGCTACGAACGCGAGATGCCCGGCGAACTCGTCCACGTCGACATCAAGAAACTCGGCAACATCCCCGACGGCGGCGGCCACAAAGCCCTCGGCCGCCAAGCAGGCCGCAAGAACCGCGAGAACGCCGGCTACGGCTACATCCACACCGCCGTCGACGACCACTCCCGCCTCGCCTACAGCGAAATCCACGCCGACGAGAAGAAGGACACCGCCACCGGCTTCTGGACCAGGGCCCACGCCTACTTCACCGCCTGCGGGATCACCGTCGAACGCGTCCTGACCGACAACGGCGCCTGCTACAAGTCCCACGCCTGGCGCGACGCGATGGCGGCGGCCGGGATCACCCACAAGCGAACCCGGCCCTACCGGCCCCAGACCAACGGCAAGGTCGAACGCCTCAACCGCACCCTGCTCGACGAATGGGCCTACGCCCGCCCCTACCGCTCCGAACAGGAACGCCGCGAAGCGTTCCCGCAATGGCTCCACACCTACAATCACCACCGCGGACACACCGCACTCGCGGGCAAACCACCCGCCAGCCGCGTCCCCAACCTCACAGGGCAATACA
>NZ_JBEYTZ010000123.1:0-1061 GCF_040643215.1 Streptomyces sp. NPDC047315
TCGCCCGGTTCCCTTCGGCGTCGATGACCTCCACGTCGTAACCATCGGCTGACCAGGCGATTCCTGCGTACAGCATGCGTGTTCCTCCTCGGAACGGGGGATGGGGTTGGGCCGGGCGCATGGGCGTACCGGGCATGCGGGCATACGGCTGCGGCGAATAGGCAACGCCCCTACGGAACAGCAGAGTTGGGCATCCCGATGTCCTGTGGGACGGGGGAGCTCCGTGGTGCGGATGTGCGACGGCCGGAGCAGATCCAGGATTCCTGGCTCCGGTTTTCTGCGGAGTTGGCTGGTGCACCCCCTCTGACGAGGGGTTTTGTTGCAGTGCTCAGGTTCTGGCCAGGTTCGGCCAACGCACCCGATGCCCGCCGATGTCCATGAACTCTCCATCATTGCGACACAAGTGCGACACAGGCACGCTATTGTTCGCATGCCCTGCCGAAGGTCCAGACCATATCCAAGGGCAACAACCGCGCGCCATGCCCGTGAACGTCTCCTGTGCCATCGCATCCCCGGCCCAACTACCCCTGGGGATCACGCTCTTGGAGGACATCATCAACGCCCAGCCCGCACCGTTGACCGTGCCCGACCTGCTCGACGCCCGGGCCGCGAAACAGCCCGACCGGGTCGCGATCGAGGTGCGCGGCGGCGGCTCGCTCACCTACGGCGGCTGGCGCGAGCGAGCCGTCCGGGCCGCCGGAGCGCTGGTGGACGCCGGGATCCGGCCGGGCGAGCTCGTGGCGCTGCGCTTCACCGACCGGGAGTGGGACGGCTATGCGATCGCGGTCCTCGCCGTCCACTACGCCGGGGCCGCAGCGCTGCCGATCCGCGCCGACCTGACCGAACCGGAGGCCGTACGACTCGCCCGGACGTGTGGTGCCACCGCGGTCCTACGAGGGGCCGAACTGCCGGCGCTGGACGCCGACTTGGTCGGGGTGGACCTGCCGCTGGCCGATGTCGAGGCGGCCGGCCCGTCGCTCGGCCGCAGGCGTACGGGCCCCGCCCCCGCAGACCTCGCCCAGGTCGTCGGCACCTCCGGCACCACCGGCGACCCCAAGGGC
>NZ_JBEYTZ010000124.1:0-1055 GCF_040643215.1 Streptomyces sp. NPDC047315
CGTCCCCACCCCCGGCCACACCCCCAACACCGCCGACCTCCGAGAACACCTCGCCACCACCCTCCCCGACCACATGGTCCCCGCCGCCTTCGTCATCCTCACCGAACTCCCCCTCAACACCAGCGGCAAGCTCGACCGCAACGCCCTCCCCGCCCCCGACTTCACCACCCAGGTGACGGATCGCGCCCCGCGCACTGCGCAGGAGAAGGCCCTCGCGGAGCTGTTCGCGGACGTGCTCGGGCTGCCGCACGTCGGCATCGACGACGACTTCTTCACGCTCGGTGGGCACTCCCTGCTCGCCACCCGCCTGACCAGCCGCATCCGCACCACCCTCAACGTCGAGATCCCCGTACGCGCCCTCTTCGACGCGCCCACGGTCGCCGGCCTGGCACGGCACCTCGACAGCAGCGCGAAGCTCCGCCCGGCCCTTCGCCCGGTGAAGCGACCGGAGCGCATTCCGCTCTCCTTCGCCCAGCGACGCCTGTGGTTCCTCAACCAACTCGAAGGCCCGAACCCGACCTACAACCTCCCCTTCGTCCTCCACCTCACCGGCACCCTCGACGTCCAGGCACTCGGTCGTGCCCTCGCTGACGTGGTGGAGCGCCACGAGAGTCTGCGCACCACGTTCCCCGACGTATCGGGCGTTCCGTACCAGCACATCCTCAGCGCCGAGGACGCCGCTCCCGCCCTGACCGTGCACCGCACCACCACAAAAGAGCTTCCCGAAGAATTGAAGAAGGTCGTTCGGCAGGGCTTCGACCTGGCGAACGAGCCGCCCCTTCGCGCGCACCTCTTCAACACCGCACCCGACGAGCACTCGCTGGTGCTCGTCTTCCACCACATCGCCGCCGACGGCGAATCCGCCGGGCCCTTGGTGAGCGATCTCTTCCACGCCTACGAAGGGCGTCGCAGCACACCGGACCGGCCGACGAGTCAAACTCCGCTCCCCGTGCAATACGCCGATTACACCTTGTGGCAGCGGGAACTGCTGGGCGACGAGAACGACGAGAACTCACTCGCCGCACAACAACTCGCCTACTGGCGCGAAACACTCA
>NZ_JBEYTZ010000125.1:0-1049 GCF_040643215.1 Streptomyces sp. NPDC047315
TGAGTGTTTCGCGCCAGTAGGCGAGTTGTTGTGCGGCGAGTGAGTTCTCGTCGTTCTCGTCGCCCAGCAGTTCCCGCTGCCACAAGGTGTAATCGACGTACTGGACCGGCAACGCGACGAATTCGGGGTCTTCGTTCTGGACCCGCTTTTCATAGGCGTGCAGAAGGTCGTTGAGCAGGGGGCCGGTGGATTCGCCGTCGGCGGCGATGTGGTGGAAGACGAGCGCGAGTGAGTGCTCGTCGGGTGCGGTGTTGAAGAGGTGCGCGCGAAGGGGCGGCTCGTTGGCCAGGTCGAAACCCTGCCGAACGACACGGGTGAGCTCTGTGCTCAGCCGTTCCGGGGTGGTGTGGTGGATGTCGAGGGTGGGCGCGGCGTCATCGGGGCTGAGGACGTGCTGGTGAGGGGTGCCCGCGATGTCGGGGAACGTGGTGCGCAGGCTCTCGTGCCGGGTGGCGAGGTCGACGAGGGACTGCTGGAGGGCACGGATGTCGAGGGTGCCGGTGAGGTGGAGGACGAAGGGGAGGTTGTAGGTCGGGTTCGGGCCTTCGAGTTGGTTGAGGAACCACAGGCGTCGCTGGGCGAAGGAGAGCGGAATGCGCTCCGGCCGTGCGGTGGGCCTGAGGGCGGGGCGGAGGGCGCCGTGGTCGTTGAGGTGTCGTGCCAGGCCGGCGACGGTGGGGGTGTCGAAGAGGGCGCGTACGGGCGTCTCGATGTTCAGGGTGGTGCGGATGCGGCTGGTGAGGCGGGTGGCGAGCAGGGAGTGTCCGCCGAGTTCGAAGAAGTTGTCGTCGATGCCGACGCGGGGGAGGCCCAGGACTTCCGCGAAGAGAGTGGCGAGGACCTGTTCGTGGGGTGTGCGGGGGGCCCGGTCGGTGATCTCGGTGGTGAAGTCGGGGGTGGGGAGGGCGTTGCGGTCGAGCTTGCCGCTGGTGTTGAGGGGGAGTTCGGTGAGGGTGACGAAGGCGGCGGGGACCATGTGGTCGGGGAGGGTGGTGGCGAGGTGTTCTCGGAGGTCGGCGGTGTTGGGGGTGTGGCCGGGGGTGGGGACG
>NZ_JBEYTZ010000126.1:0-1043 GCF_040643215.1 Streptomyces sp. NPDC047315
TTGCCGTTGGCGCCGTTGCAAGAGGGCCTGCTCTTCCACGCCCTGTACGACGACCAGGACACCCCCGACGTCTACGTCGTCCAAATCGCCCTACAACTCGAAGGCCCCCTCGACACCAACCGCCTCCACACCGCAGCCCACACCCTCCTGGGCCGCCACCCCCACCTCACCGCCTGCTTCCTCACCCGACCCAACGGCCAACCCATCCAAATCATCCCCACCCACTACCAACTCCCCTGGCACGAACACAACCTCACCCACCTCAACCCCACCCAACAACAAACCCAAACAGCAAACATCCTCCACCACACCCGCACCCAACGCTTCACCATGACCAACCCACCCCTCCTCCGCTACACCCTCATCCACCACACCCCCCACCACCACACCCTCGCCCTCACCCTCCACCACATCCTCCTCGACGGATGGTCCATGCCCATCCTCATCCACGAACTCCTCACCCACTACCACCACCCCACCAACCCACCACTCCCCCCAACCACCCCCTACAAGCACTACCTCACCTGGCTCCACCAACAAGACCACACCACCGCCACCACCACCTGGACCAACCACCTCCACAACACCACCCCCACCCACCTCACCCAACCCAACCCCCCAACCAACCCCACCCACACCACCCCCCAACACACCACCCACCACCTCACCCCCCACACCACCCAAACCCTCACCCACCACACCCGCACCCACCAACTCACCCTCAACACCCTCATCCAAGGAACCTGGGCACTCCTCCTCAACACCCACACCGGAAACAACAACATCACCTTCGGCACCACCACCACCGAACGCCCCCCAGAAATACCCCACATCAACACCATGATCGGCCTCTTCATCAACACCACCCCCACCCACACCCACATCCACCCCAACGAAACCATCACCCAACACCTCACCCGACTCCAAAACCAACAAACCCAACTCCTCGACCACCAACACCTCTCCCTCACCCACATCCACAACACCACCAACCACACCCAACTCTTCAACACCACCACCGTCTTCGAAAACTACCCCCTGGA
>NZ_JBEYTZ010000127.1:0-1017 GCF_040643215.1 Streptomyces sp. NPDC047315
CCCGTGACCCGACGGAACTTGTCCTCGAACGCCAGATCACGCGACGACGCAATATGGTCGTCATCCAACCCCATGCCCCGCAACACATCCCACTTATCCGGATGCGCCGTCGCAAACACCTCCGCACCCCACCAACGCGCCAACTGAATCGCCGCCATCCCCACCCCACCAGCACCCGCATGCACCAACACCGACTCACCAGACCCCAAACCACCCAAATCCCTCAACCCATACCAAGCAGTCGAAAACACGATCCCGAACGAAGCAGCCTCACCCCAACCCCACCCCTCCGGAACCCGCACCAACACCCGCTCATCCGCCACCGCCAACGAACCAAACGCACCCGGAACCAAACCCACCACCCGATCCCCCACCACAAACCCCGACACCCCAGAACCCACCTCAACCACCACACCAGCAGCCTCACCACCAACACCACCACCCCCACCACCCTCATCCAACATCCCCAAACCCACCACCACATCCCGAAAGTTCAACCCCGCCGCACGCACCCGAACCCGCACCTCACCCACACCCAACTCCCGCAACCCCACACCCCCACCAACCAACCCCACATCATCCAAAGCACCCGACCCACCAACCTCCAAACACCACTCACCACCACCCACCGGCAAACCCAACCCACCACCCACACCCAACCGACCCAACCGCGGAACCCACACCACACCACCCCCACCCAACACAACCTCACCCTCACCACACCCCAACCCCACACCCAACCACCCCACACCAACCCCACCCACACCCACATCCACCAACCCAAACCGCCCCGGATGCTCCGCCACCGCCGAACGCAACAAACCCCACACACCCCCACCCACCACATCCCCCACACCCACACCAGGACCCACCGCACCACACGTCACCACCACCAACCGCGACCCACCAAACCGCCCATCACCCAACCACCCCTGCACCAACCCCAACACACCCGAAACCACACCAGAAACCACCCCACCACCAACCAACCCACCAGAACCCACACCACCCACACCA